>NZ_JABUZA010000001.1 GCF_014897985.1 Halomonas colorata | reverse complement strand
CCGCCATCGCCAGAGCCACAAAAAAGGGATCCTCAGATGAGAATCCCTTTATGATCAAAAACTATGGGACAGCAATGCGC
This sequence comes from Halomonas colorata, assembly GCF_014897985.1. Lineage (GTDB taxonomy): Bacteria > Pseudomonadota > Gammaproteobacteria > Pseudomonadales > Halomonadaceae > Vreelandella > Vreelandella colorata. The sequence goes on along the minus strand of NZ_JABUZA010000001.1, from coordinate 229,809 downwards.
AACGGGGCTCTTTTGCGATCTCACTCACCGTCTATTAGGAACCGCCCAGCGGTTCCGACGAGGAATTGCGGTGCCTCATGACCAGTAGAGGGCCATCCTTCCCCGCTTCTTCGCACAAGGCATATTCAGGCAGGTCATCGGCTTTGATGATCCCGCGAAGGAAGAAACAGAATTTTTTGAACGAGCCACCGCTTCCACTGCGTTCGTAAAGGGTCTTGAAAGCCCATTTAGCGCTATCCCTGCCTGCGGCACGGCGAGCCAGTCGGTAGATAAAGCGTCCTATGCCCGGCTCGATCAGAAAGTAGTCCCGGTGTACTGTAAGTACCTCCGGACGCTTGCCCTCGGTGACTTCTCGATAAATCCACTCCGGGGCTTCAATCTCGACAGAACTTATCTTCTTGGTGTCCGTGCGTGACAGAACACGATAGCGCGCGATCAGCCCCTCGGCTTCGGTTGTCCGGAACTTGCCGCTTTCGCGCACTGTCTTGATGGTAGTACCCCGCAACCGATCTAGCGCGGCTTCCACTCCCTTAACCTGACTACTACCGTTACCACGTCGGGCAAATCTGAGGATGTCGCTAACATGCAGCCGAAACACTCTCCCCGGCTTGCCACCCTTTCCTTCTCGATAGCGGTTCATAGCTTCGGTCAAGTGAGACACCATCATCAGCACAATGTCGTAGTCCCAAACGGAGGCCATTCCGTGCGCTCCTGCGGACACTTCCACGTATCCATCCGGCAGGTCGTAGCGGATCAGTTCTCCGGCTCGCTTGTCCTTCTTGGATAAACGGAACACGGCCACATCCATGACGCTGCGATTGTCGCGGCCGCCCACGTCATAAAGGCTGGGCGCAAAAAAATCTGGCTGAGCGTCGCCTTGTGGAGGCTTGCGGACAAGTGACAACGCTTTGTCCCGCTCTTTTGCCCTTTCCATCTGTTCATGCACGGTCGAGACGTTAGACGGTCTACCGCGTTCAGCAGCCGGAGTTCGGTCACTGTTCCGCTTCCTGATATTTTCAAGGCGTTCCAGTAGCCCGCCAGAGTCGCCTATTACCGCGCCTATGGGCTTAAGACCGCTGTTTCGGCTACTCATGCACGGCCCAACCGGAGCTGTATTAAGCCCAGTACAAGCGGTCTACTCGTAAATGTCGCCTGCAAGTTGGCCGCCACAATTCAGGCCCCCATTCCGGGACGAGGGGCCGAGCCGGAATGTTTGCACGCATCAATCCATGCCTCGACCTCGGCTAAATCCCACACGACCTTGCGACTACTAAGTGCGATGCGCTGAGGGAATTTTCCCTGCTTTTCAAAGTTGTAGATCGTGCGCTCGCACAGTGGAATCATCTCCAGCAGCTGCTTTTTGCTAATGAGAACTTTACTCACTCTCCTTAATTCTCTTTCCACACCGAATACCTCGTTTTGTCATCGCCCGAGGTTTAATTATTGCCCCACAATGCCGGTGATTTCCAGCAGTATAGAGAACTTTTTCTCAATAAAATCAATGCCTTAGTGTCCGTAAATTGTCCGCCTTTCAAAACAAAAACCTTCGCAATTCTTTGTTTTTCTTGGCACTTTATTTGACGCAGATAGCGAAAATTGCCTGTCCATATGGAATACGTTTTACGGACAAAAAAAAGCCCTCCGAAGTGGGCATTTCGCTACAAAATGCAGGTCTCAAGACTCCGAATCAGTCCTTGAGGCGGGGCTTCCTGATTGTCCACTCGTCAATCATGTCCGCCCAATCCTGTAGCATTGCCCGGCGCTGATCGCGGTACTCGGCCTTGTTGTAGATGGCTCGAACGCCCTTCTGTTCGTGCGCAAGGCACTTCTCGATCCAGTCAGTGTTATAGCCTGCCTAATGCAGCAGCGTGCTGGCTGTACGCCGCAAGTCGTGCGGTCCGAACTTGCCAAGCGACTGCCCTTCCTTCTGGGCCAGACGATAGGTCAGCGTGAGCACCTGATTGAGCGTGGCGCTGCTCATCGGCAAGTCCGAGTCATAGCGCGATGGCAGCACGTACTCCGAGCCGCCCGCGAAGGTTTTCAGAGCTATGAAAATGTCGAGCGCCTGCCTCGACAGGAACACCAGATGGGGATTGCGGCGCTTCATCCGCTCCTTGGGGATTGTCCAGAGCGCTTCGGTGAAATTGATTTCGCTCCACGTTGCGTTGGTCAGTTCGCTTTTGCGTACCATCGTCAGCAACAGCAACTTGGCGGCCGCGCGGATCGAAGGTGTGGTGCCAATGCGCTCCATGTACTGGTACATCAAGCCGATTTCATCGGGCGTAAGTGCTCGATCTCGCGGCTCAAACTTTGCAATAGTCGACGGGCGCACCAGATCGGCCGGGTTCTCAACCTTCTGGCCGCGTTCTATAGCCCAACGGAAGACCTGCATCACAATTTCGCGGCAAAGCACGGCCGTTGCCGGTGCCCCGCGCTCCACAATCGCATCAGTCAGCGCCCGTAAATCCTCATGGGTGATTTCTGTCAGCTTCTGGTTACCGAACTTCGGCTTAAGCTCGCGCTCGAAGGTAGCTCGACGCATATCGCGGGTAACGTCCGCCATTTGATAGCCGCGTAGCCATTTTTCGCCCCAAGCACCAAAGTTTTCAGCGTCCTTAACGCGGGCTTTGTCCCGCGCCTTCTCTTTGGCTGGAGATTTCCCTGCGGCGATCATCTTCTTGGCTTCGCCCAGCCGTTCGCGGGCTTCCGCTAGCGTGATCCCTCCGACACCGTAGCGGCCGAAGGTGATGGTCTCCTGCCTACCGTGGATCGAGTAGTTGTAGCGGAATGAAATCGAACCCGCTGGCGTGATGGCCACGTAGAGGCCGTCACGGTCATTCACTTTGTAGAGCTTGTCCTTTGGCTTGAGGTTGCGCAGCTTGGTATCGGTCAGCATGGTCGGGTTAGGTTTCCTCTCAAAAATACCATGCTCAAAAAGCCCCACAAATTCTCAAAAAATATCTTTAAGAACAATGTGTTACCTAAATTCAATACCATGAACACCCCATCAGGGGCGGCATGGTATCGAGTGCCGAACATGGCATCAGGTTCAAATCGTACCATCTACCATGCCATAGAAACGGGGTGCTTGGCGATGCGAAAATTTGCCAGACATTGCTACGCCAAGAACGAAAAAAGCCCGCAATTATGCGGGCTTATGGGTGTTTTAATGCTCTTTGGTGCCAGTCTATGCCGGACGTGGGATCACTCCCACTCAATAGTAGCAGGCGGCTTACTACTCACATCATAAGTCACCCGCGAAACCCCACCCAACTCATTGATGATGCGGTTGGAAACGGTCTCCAACAGCTCATAGGGCAGGTGCGCCCAGCGGGCGGTCATGAAGTCGATGGTTTCTACCGCGCGGATGGCGATGACCCACTCGTAGCGGCGGCCGTCGCCGACGACGCCTACCGATTTCACCGGCAGGAACACGGCGAATGCCTGACTGGTTTTTTCGTACCAGCCGGAGGCGCGCAGTTCTTCGATGAAGATGGCGTCAGCTTCACGCAGAATGTCGGCGTACTCTTTCTTCACTTCACCCAGAATACGCACGCCCAGGCCCGGCCCCGGGAAGGGGTGGCGGTAAACCATGTCGTAGGGCAGGCCGAGTTCCAGGCCGAGTTTGCGCACTTCATCCTTGAACAGCTCGCGCAGCGGCTCGACCAGCTTAAGTTTCATGGTTTCCGGCAGGCCACCCACGTTGTGGTGGGATTTGATCACATGCGCCTTGCCGGTTTTGGAGGCAGCGGATTCGATCACGTCCGGGTAGATGGTGCCCTGGGCCAGGAACTCGACGCCTTCAATCTTGCTGGCTTCTTCATCGAACACATCGATGAACGTGTTGCCAATGATCTTGCGCTTGGCTTCCGGGTCTTTCTCGCCTTTTAGCTTGCCCAGGAACAGGTCTTCAGCGTCTACACGGATGACCTTCACGCCCATGTGCTTGGCGAAGGTTTCCATTACCTGGTCGCCCTCTTGCTTACGCAGCAGGCCGTTATCGACGAATACGCAGGTCAGCTGGTCGCCAATCGCTTTGTGTAGAAGTGCTGCTACTACAGAAGAGTCCACGCCGCCGGAGAGGCCGAGCAGTACGTGACGGTCGCCTACCTGCTCGCGTACGCGCTGTACCTGATCTTCGATGATCTGGGCAGGCGTCCACAGCTTTTCGGCTTTACAGATATCCAGCACGAAGTGCTCAAGAATCCGCTGGCCTTGCAGCGTGTGAGTCACTTCCGGGTGGAACTGTACGCCGTAGAACTGCTTCTCTTCCCAGACCATCGCCGCAATCGGGCAGCTGGGTGTGGAGGCAGTGATGGTGAACTCGGCAGGCGCCTTGGCTACCTTGTCGCCGTGGCTCATCCATACGTCCAGCAGGGCTTTGCCGGTGGCGGCGTCTACGTGGTCTTTGATGTCTTTGAACAGCACGTTTTCAGCGTCAATGCTGATTTGCGCGTAGCCAAACTCGCTCTTGTTGGAGCCTTCCACCTTACCGCCCAACTGCTCGGCCATGGTCTGCATGCCGTAGCAAACGCCAAACACGGGCAGGCCCATTTCGAACACGCACTGCGGCGCACGCGGGGAATCCAGCTCGGTCACGGACTCGGGGCCACCGGCCAGGATGATGCCGTTGGGGTTGTACTCGCGGATCTCTTCTTCGGTAATATCGAAGGCGCGAACCTCAGAAAATACGCCGATTTCGCGTACCCGGCGGGCGATCAGCTGGGTGTACTGTGAGCCGAAGTCGAGAATCAGGATCTTGTGAGCGTGGATATCATTCATGGCGGTGTCTCGAGTAAGCAGTGGAGGTGCTGCTGGTAAGGCTAAAAAGCAAGCGGCGGGGCAAAGCCCGCCGCCATTCAACTAAAAGCGCTGGTTAGCTCACCCGGTAGTTGGGAGCTTCTTTAGTGATCTGCACGTCGTGAACGTGGGATTCGTTAAAGCCAGCACCGGTAATCTGGACAAATTCCGGCTTGGTGCGCATTTCCTGAATATCGCGGCAGCCGGTGTAGCCCATGGAGGCGCGCAGCCCGCCCATCATCTGGTGAACGATGGCGCTCATCATGCCTTTATAAGGTACGCGGCCTTCGATGCCTTCGGGCACCAGCTTCTCGGCACCGGCATCCTTATCCTGGAAGTAGCGGTCGGCGCTGCCCTGGTTCTGCGCCATGGCGCCCATGGAACCCATGCCACGGTAGGCTTTATAAGTACGCCCCTGGAACAGCTCGACTTCGCCCGGCGCTTCTTCGGTACCGGCCAGCAGGCCGCCGACCATTACGGCACTGGCGCCAGCGGCAATTGCCTTGGCCAAGTCGCCAGAGAAGCGTACGCCACCGTCGGCAATCAACGGAATGTCGTACTCTTTAAGCGCAGCGGCCACGTTGGAAACCGCGGTGATCTGCGGCACGCCCACACCTGCCACAATACGCGTGGTGCAGATGGAACCCGGGCCGATGCCTACTTTCACGCCGTCAGCACCGGCTTCGGCCAGTGCTTTAGCAGCGGCGGCGGTAGCGATGTTGCCACCGATCACCTGAATGTCCGGAAAGTGTTCTTTGATCCAGCTAACGCGGTCGATAACGCCTTGGGAATGGCCGTGAGCGGTATCGACGATGATGACGTCAACGCCAGCTTCGGCAAGCGCAGCAACGCGGTCCGGGGTTTCCGGGCCGGTACCTACGGCAGCGCCTACTAATAGGCGGCCATCGCTGTCTTTAGCGGCCATCGGGTAGGTGCGGGCTTTTTCGATATCCTGGAAAGTCACCAGGCCACGCAGATGGAAGGCGTCATCGACAATCAGCATTTTCTCAATGCGGTGTTCGCGCATTTTGGCTTTGCTGGTTTCAAGGTCGGTGCCTTCCTTAACGGTAATCAGCCGCTCACGCGGGGTCATGATATCGGCCACGCTGTCGCCGACGTTCGGCTGAAAGCGCATATCACGCTCGGTCACGATACCCACCAGCGTTTCGCCTTCCACCACCGGGAAGCCTGAGAAGCCGTACTCTTTCGCCATCGCGAGAAGGTCTTCAAGCTTGGCCTTGGGGCTAACGGTGACCGGGTCTTTAACAATGACGCTTTCGTGCTTTTTGACCTTGCGGACTTCGGTAGCCTGCTGGGTCATGGTCATGTTCTTGTGGATGATGCCGATGCCGCCTTCCTGAGCCATCGCAATCGCCAGACGCGCTTCGGTCACGGTGTCCATTGCAGCAGAAACGAGCGGGATATTAAGCGAGAGATTGCGGGTCAGGCGGGTTTTGAGACTGACATCCTTGGGGAGGATATCGGAGAAGCCAGGAACGAGAAGTACGTCATCGAACGTAAGCGCTTCTTGGGCCATACGTAGCATAGCGGCAACACCCAATGTGATGTGGGAAGAAGGGGCGTGAAAAGTTAATCCCCCATTATAGCGTTTTGAGGGGCGCCCCAGCAATGTCGTCACGCTGCTGAATTTATACCTATGGCTAATAAGCCATGTGCGTTTGCTGTTAAGTCACTGCCTTACGCCTGACGGGAAAACGCGTGATGATCCGTGTTTTATGTCATGCGCCGACTACTGATGCGCGCTAAGCCAGTATTGAATAGACGCATCCGAGACGATGCCTTGCTCAGAACCAATGCGCACTACGGCTTCCTGCAGGGCAAGTGCTAGCGCCTGTTGATGGCAATGTGCCAAAGAGCGAATCATGCGCGAAATACGCAGGTGATTATGCCCTCCCGCCTTGAGCCAAATATGTTCGCGCATATTAAGTCCCGGCTGGGCGGTGATCGTAAACCCATCTCGCGCCAGGCCTAAAAAGCTCAGCATCACATCCAGCGACGTTCGCTGGCGTTCACGTAACGCGCTATCGTCTTTAAAGGCATCCCTTTCAATAACCGTTAGCGGGGGCGCAAAACCATTAAAACGGCCAACCTCGGGAATCGGAAAAAGCCACTGAATATAGTCGTGGGTATGCTCCAGCCAGAAAGGCGATAAGGCCCAGATAGCATCGATGTAGCGCCCCTGATGATCCGTTGCCTCGCCACGGTAAAAATCGATAAGCGGTGTGGTGTGGTGGCTCATGGCATTTCCTCGTGCTCGCCTTGGGTAATACAATGATATTGTGTAATAACATCGCCATGTTACGCGGTTAGCCGCAAAGATACCTGAACCCCAGTGCAAGGGACGACCATGAACCCAGCAACATCCACCGCCCTTTCTGTCAGCGAGCTAAACAAGCAGGCCCGCCAGGCGCTTGAGCGCGATGTGGGCGAGGTGTGGGTGGAAGGCGAGCTTTCTAACGTTTCGCGCCCGGCCTCGGGGCATATCTACTTCACGCTTAAAGATGACCGCGCCCAGGTGCGCTGCGCGCTGTTTCGTCAGCGGGCGCGCTTTGTGTCGGCGCCCATGCGCGATGGTGACCAGGTAAAACTGCGCGGGCGGGTGTCGCTGTTTGAGCCACGCGGTGACTACCAACTGATTGCCGAAGCCGTGCAGGCGGCAGGGCTTGGCGAGCTGCTGGCCGCGTTTGAGCGCCTCAAAGCCCAGCTGGACGGTGAAGGCGTGTTTGCCAATACGCGCACCCTGCCCTTTCCGCCGCGCAAGATTCTGATTTTAAGCTCGGCCACCGGCGCGGCCATTCGCGATGTGCTGGCCGTTTTGGCGGCTCGTTGGCCCTTGGCGGATGTCACACTAATCCCGGTGCCAGTGCAGGGTGTGGAAGCGGCACCGGCAATGATCGCAGCACTTGGGCTACTCAACCGCCAGGCACGGCTGGACCCTGAGCGCGATGTGGTACTCATCACCCGGGGCGGCGGCAGCCTGGAAGATTTATGGGCGTTTAATAACGAACATTTGGCCCGGGCGATTTTTCATTCACGCCTGCCAGTGATGTCGGCGGTAGGCCACGAGGTGGATGTCACGCTCGCGGATTTTGCCGCCGATGTTCGCGCCCCAACCCCTTCGGCCGCCGCCGAGCGCCTGGTGCCGGATCAACACGCTTTGAAGCGCCAGTTGGCTGACCAGCAAAGCCGCCTGCACCGCGCCATGCAGCGCCGCTTGGAGCGCGATAGCCAACAGCTGGATAGCCTGCGTGCCCGGCTCAGGCACCCCGGCGAGCAGTTAAACCGCCAGCGCCAGCACGTGGCAACGCTTGCTCAGCGTTTAACTCGCGCCATGCAGCAAACCCTTGCCCAGCAGCAGGCACGGGTAACGCAACTGGGCAAGCGCTTGGCGAGCCAGGACATGGCGCGCCTGCACCGCGCCGAAAGCGAACGGGTGAGTCAACTGAACCGCCGTCTGGAAAACGCCATGCAGCGCCAGCTTCAACGCCAGCAGGCGCGTTTAACCAGTGCGGCGCGGGAGCTTAATGCCATCAGCCCGCTGGCGGTGCTGGGCCGGGGCTATGCGATTGCTCAGGATGACAAGGGCCAGGTCGTGCGCCGTGCCGAGGAGACCCAGCCAGGTCAGAAGCTCTCGCTACGCTTGGGTGAAGGCAGGCTGAGTGTTGAGGTAAAGCGGCGGTTTAAGTAAGCAGCCCGAGACCTTAGCTTGCTATACAGGCGGCGGTGTTAGTGAAAACAGCCCTGGATTCGACCGGGCCTCGGCTTGAATAGCCTCATCAATCGGCGTGTCGTAGGTCTTGAGTAGATATCCCAGCACCGAGTAGAAGCCGACCATGGCCATCAGGTCGATCACGGCCTTACGCCCTATCGCCTCAGCCAACGCTTCTTCCTGGTGGCTTGCCAGCATACGCTCGTCGAGTAGCGCATCCACTGCGTTAACAATCAGGCCATCAACGCCATCAATCGCTTCCGGCACGCCACGAATAGCGTCAATCCGCGCCTCGGAAAACCCTAGCGCCAGCGCACGGCTGATATGGTGCGCCCACTCATAGGCAGACCCCAGGCGAAAGCCTGCACGCAGAATCACCACCTCGGTTAACTCGGGGCCCAGGGCATTGTCCTTCACCACGTGCTGCCGCAACGGCGCCCAGGCATTTAGCAGGGCCGGATGGTGCGCCATGGTGCGGTAAACGTTCAAGCGCCCGGCAAAACCTTCGCGTAATTCCGCAGACTCTTCTGGCCAGTCGGCATCGGTCATCGGCGGGCAGGGTGACTGCTTCATCGTGGTATTTCCTCTTGGATTATTTGGCTATCGCGCCAGGTTATTCGGCTATTGCGGCGTCAACCGCTTGAGTGATCCGCTCAATGAGTAGATCGATCTCGTCCGCCTGGATGGTATATGGGGGTGCAAGCAGCACATGATCGCCATACACGCCATCAATGGTGCCGCCCATGGGATAGCTGATCAGGCCGCGTGCCATGGCCTGGCGTTTAATTTTGGCGTGAATCTTTCGAGCGGGGTCAAACGGGGTCTTTAGCTCGCGGTCGGCCACCAGCTCAATGCCCCGAAACAATCCCCTACCCCGAATATCGCCTACGTAAGGTGATGCACCCAGCGCCGCTTCAAGACCGCTTTGCAAGCGCGCGCCCATGGCGTTTACATTCGCCAGCGTTTCAGGCCGCGCGATGATCTCGACAACCTTATTCGCCGCAGCCGCCGCGACCGGGTGGCCAAGGTACGTATGCCCATGCTGGAAAAGGCCGGAGCCGTTGGCGAAGCTATCATAAATAGCGGAGGACAATAGCACAGCCCCAATCGGCTGGTAGCCGCCGCCCAGGCCTTTGGCCACGGTGAGAATATCGGGCGTGATGCCGTCCTGCTCGCAGGCGAACATGGTGCCCGTGCGCCCCATTCCGCACATGACTTCATCGAGAATCAGCAACACGCCGTACTGATCGCAGATTTTCCGCACCCGCTTGAAGTAATCCGCCTCAGAGGCCACGGCGCCAAGCGTAGCCCCCACCACGGGTTCGGCCACAAACGCCATCACGCTTTCAGGGCCCAGCTCGAGAATCCTGGCTTCAAGCTCATCGGCAAGCCTTGCGGCATACGCCTCAAAAGATTCGTCGCTTGCCTTGTCACGATAGGCATAACAGGGCGAGACATGATGGGTTTGGGGCAAAAGCGGCTGGAACTGCTGCCTACGCATGGCGTTGCCGCCGGTGGCAAGCGCGCCCAGGGTATTGCCGTGATAGCTCTGGCGCCGGGCGATAATATGCCGCCGCTCTGGCCTGCCGGTTTCAACGAAATACTGGCGGGCCATTTTTAACGCGGCCTCTACCGCTTCTGAACCGCCGGAGACTAGGTAAACGTAATCCAGGCCATCTGGGGCCAGGTTCACCAGCTTCTCGGCCAGTTCCTCGGCGGCGTCCGTAGTGAAAAATCCGGTATGGGCGTAGCAGAGGTTATCAATCTGGGCGCGCATGGCCGCCAGCACTTCCGGGTGGCCGTGCCCCACACTCGTCACCGCCGCCCCGCCCGAACCATCCAGGTAGCGGCGCCCTTGGGTATCAGTGATATAGACGCCTTGCGCTGACGCCGCGTGCGGCAACGCCTGGCCAATACTGCGATGAAGAATACGCGCCATTATTATCGTTCCTTTTCAAACGCTACGTTCAGCGCAAGAGTGGCACGTTCCAACCCATTAATGCAACAATACAATCATTATATAATTTATTAAAACAAACGGATCATTGTTTTCGTTGAAAAGCCGCGTTTACACTCGTGCGCAATCATCTCAAGCCCTAGGCGTGTTAAGAGGCACCTTCCTATGCCACAAAGCCCTGTTTCACAGAGCGATCCGCTAAGAGAGCAGATCATTGCTCAGTTCGATGGTATGTCAGCCCAGCTGCAACAGGCAGCGCGCTACGTGCTTGAGCATCCGGAAGAAGTGGCCTTGGTGTCCATGCGCGAATTGGCGCGTTTGGCGGCGGTTCAGCCAGCCACCATGACGCGGCTTGCCAAAGTGCTGGGCTTTCAGGGCTATAACGAAATTCGCGCCCACTACGCACAAACGGTGCGTCAGCGAAACGATGGCTTTGCGGCGAAGGTACGCCAACGCGATGCTCAGGCGGCGAGCCCCCCAGGCAGTGATATCGCCTATCACATGTTGCACGGGTTAAGCGCCCAGATGGCAGCGCTCTGCGAGCCCGAGCAGCTCAAGCGCTTAACCGCCATGGCCGAAAGGCTCGCGGCGGCCAAAAAAGTCTATGTGTTGGGGTTACGCTCAAGTCATGTGGTGGCCTGGCATTTTCATTACGTGATGTCACTCTTAGGCGAGCGCTCGGTTCATCTTGATGGCCCTGCCGGAACGGGCGGCGACGCCTTGATTCGTGCAAAACCGGATGAGGTGGTGCTGGTCGTATCCATAAAACCCTACGCGCTGGATACGCTGACGCTTGCGCAGCTGGCAAAAGAGAAAGGCCTGTCTATTCTCTCGATTACCGATAGTGAGGTATCACCGCTGGCGGGAATTTCCGAGCATACGATTTACTGCGCCACGGAGAGCTACAGTTTCTTTCACACACTGGCCCCTGCCCTGGCCGTATCGGAAGTGCTCTGTACGCTGCTGGCCGAGCTCGATCGCCCTTCGGCATTGAAAGCCCTGCAGGACGCTGATGATCACCTGGCTCGTTTTAATACCTACTCAAATACGCTCCCTAGGCGGGAATGAGCAGTATCGCTTTAGCCAGCGTTGGCGCTGCGAAAGTACCTGCGAAAGTACCTGCGAAAGTACCGCACATAAAAAAGTGCCCGGCCTGGGCCGGGCACTACTTTTCATAAGAGGATAACGCTTACCGCTTACGGGGCTTTATTGGTACCTGAGCCCTGGGTGTTGCCGGAAGGCGTGTTCGAGCCCGCCAAGCCTGGTTCTCTAACGCCCTTTGAGGTGTCCGGCGTGGTGCCGGTAGTGCTTGAGCTAATGCCTGAGGCCGAGTTATGGCCTGGAGCCTGGCTGCTGGACGAAGGGCTTCCCGGCGTGGTGGAGCGAGACATTGACTGATCGTTATCGCTGGACGATGAATGCTGATTACCATGCGTATCGTCTTTCATATGCTCCGCCTTTTCATGGATCTTATCCTGGGCTCTATCTACCTGCTCCTGCCCCGCTTCCGCCGCTCTGTGCAGGGCGCGATCACGGTATTCGCCCATGTATTCATCCTCTTTGCGCGTGGTCGGAAACAGGCTTGCCAAGGCAGCGCCCAGAGCAACGCCTAAGGCGCCTACCACTAGCGGATGCTCCTGAACAAAATCAGATGAACTACTGCCCATGTGGCGGGCGCGTTCAGACATGTTGTGAAGATGATCCCGCGTACCGTGCTGAAGGTGGGATGTAGAATCGCGCATACTGCCTCCCATATGCTGTGCCTTTTCGCCAAGATGATGCGCTTTATCACCTATCTGATGCGCAACGTCTTTGGCTTTTTCACTGAAATGATGGGCTTTATCTTTGGCGCCCTCTTTCACGCTGCTCATCCGGCCTTTGCTATCGCCATGGGGCTCAGGGTTACCGGCGACGTAGCCTGGCGTACTGGTATAGTTCTGCGTACCGCCATGCGTATGCGTGCCTTCATGAACGGGAACACCCGGCGAGCCGTGAGAGCCGCTATATCCGGTAGACGCATGCTCATCCATATAGTGATGCGACGGTCCACGCTGATAGCGATGCCCCTGGTTCGGATTACGCTGGGCCATCATCAGCCAGCCAAGACCCGCAGTAGTCACTAAAAAAGGCACTGGGTTTTGCTTGATGGTATTACCCAGGTTGGACACAAACTCGTTGGCGCCACCTTGCCGGATATACTCATAGGACGTATTGAAAAGCTGCTGAGGAGAGAAGCGTTCCTCGATTTCGTGCAGAGTGGAGTCAAGGCGTTCACGCGAACGATGGATATCCTTTTCGATCTCTTCCGTACTTCGATGATCGGGGCGATGATCATGGCGCTCATCGTGAGTATGGTCACTGCGCTTATGATCGTGATCGTGGTCACTCATTTTAGCTCCTCCTTGACGTTGCGCTGATGCTCCTTGGCGAATTCCTTATCGTGACGCAAGCTACTGATCGTGCGATTAGGCATTAGATTGCGCGCCTGAAGCTGTTTCATACCGCCTTTAAGCATAATGAAGCCGATCAGTGTCACGACGACACCCACGATGATCGCGGATAGCCATGGCGTCATATCGGGTGGCAGCACTTCGTTTAGCACAAATACCAGCGCGGCAAGCAGCGTAAGAAAGCCGCCCAGCAGCACTGCGCCAGCAATTGCAATGGTCGCAATGCTCGCCATTACCTGATGCGTTTTTTCCGACACCTCGGCCTTGGCAAGCTCAGCTTCATTGCGCACTAGAGACGTTATTTCCTGCATGACCGTCGATAAAAGCGACCCGACAGACGATCCCTGCGATGAAGTTTTATGATCTGAATCCATTCGTAACCTCCTTTGCCCGGTAGTCAGGGCGCTTAGCTAGATGTTTAGACGCTCAACGGTTCTAAACCTGGCCTGGGTTAAGCAGTAGCTCATAAGGGGTTAATCAAAGCGCCTTAGAGCTACTATCACATTGCATAGAGGCTGTTTTAAACCGTCAGATACTTCCACCGGGACCGCTGGGTTTGTTCACTGAACCTGCACCACCCAAGGGGTCATTGGCCAAGCCTTGTGATGAGCCTGGCGACGTACTGGGAGAAGTACTGGACGAAGCCCCGGGATTTACTGTTGGACCGCGTGAAGTCCCCTGCAGCGACGAGCTTTGCTGGGTTGGGTCATGCGCCACCCCGGTAGAAGCGCCGTGCATAATGCCTGCCGAGGGATTGTCAGGCGTTGGCGACGAATGGCTGGAATATGCGCCCGAAGGCTGGTTGGAGTAACCGCTGGACGGGTGAGAATGATCATTTGATGAATGCGAATGCTGACCAGAACTGCGTAAAAAGCGTGTTAGCAAAAAGCCTGCAGCAATCGCGCCACCAAAGAAAAGAGCTGGCTCGCGACGGCTGTAGCTTTGCGCTTCCTGGCAAATACTTTTTAAGTCCTTGTCACGCAGTTTATTTGAGAGACGATCAGCGGTATCAGCAAGCTTTCTAACCTGTTGGGAGAAATAGGGCTGCTGCTGATTGTCGAACTCATCGGCCATTTTATAAAAGACGCTGGTAAATTTTTGCGTCTGCTCGGCAGCGGTATCACGCTGTTGGTTATAAAAGTGTTCAGCCTGATGCTGGGCTGCATCACTTACATCATGAACGGCATCCCGACCTTGCTGCTTTAGATGGTCGCTATTGGGAGAATGCGCTGTACCGTTATTCGATTGAGGCGAACCGGTAGCCGTATTCGGCGTAGATGAAGAACCTGGGTCAGCCTGTTTTCCATGATCAATCATTAGTCACTTCCTCCTTGTCGCTTCACTCATTAGCGACTGTATCGAACAAGTACGCTAGGTGAAACAAAACGAACTGGACCACTGCTACATTAATAAGCGCTTTATAAAGCATTCCGTTAGATATTTAATGGAACTCTTAATTTAAGCGTCTTTTCAATATAGTGCGCCTCCTTACCCTGTCAATTTATACCCCCACCCTCCTCCTAATAGCGAATAACTTTAATCATTATCAAAACAAATTTATTAACCTATATTAAAAACCTTACAACGCGCCATTTATTTTAATTTTACTTATAAATTACAAACACTTAAATAAATCCAGGCACAAGATTTAATATATGATCGATAACTTTATAAATTATTTTTCAACGCCAATGAATTCCCTTGCCCACAAGACACTGATTACTCTTTTATTGCGCCCCTACTTTATTAAGGCATCTTTATTAATAGCTTAACCGTCTCTCCGTGTAATCTTGATTTCAAGCTTGGCTAAATACCAACAACGCCATTTAGAGCCCCAGCATTAAAAAATCGATTATTTAATGCCACCACTATTAGAGTAGCGTTAACCACTAACATTAATAAAAAAGCCAGCTTAGTAAGCTTTCAATTTGGCTCTCTTTACAGGGGTGCGCTAGGGTAAATATTGACGTAACGGCCCCTGGGCGTCATCGCCTGCGGTGTTGGAAAGATTACTGTGCCAACAAGGAGTAATTGCACATGAGCGAGCAAAAACTACCGCCTCAGCATCAGGACGAACAGCCAGGCGATGAGCATGAAATGCGCCCCGAACCTGAGTTCATTCGCGATAGCTATCAAGGAACTCAAAAGCTTAAAGATAAGGTCGCTCTTATTACCGGCGGCGATAGCGGTATTGGACGTGCCGTTGCGGTGCACTACGCTCGCGAAGGCGCCGATAGCGTTATTGTTCATCTGGAGGAGGATAAAGATGCTGAGGATACTAAAGCGCTGGTAGAGGCCGAAGGCCGCAGCTGCCTGGTGCTAAAGGGCGATGTCGGTGACCCTGAGTTTTGCCGTGAGATAGTCAAGAAGACGTTGGATCACTTCGGCAAGCTCAATATTGTGGTCAATAATGCCGCCGAGCAGTACGACTGGAACGATCTGACCGAGGTGCCAGATGAGCAGATAATGCGCACCTTCCAGACCAATATCTTCAGCCACTTCTATGTGACGAAAGCCGCGCTGCCGCATCTGCAAAAAGGCGACACCATCATCGAGACCTCCTCTATCAACGCCTTTAAAGGCAACGATACGCTGATTGACTACAGTGCCACCAAAGGGGCGATTCAAGGGTTTATGCGCTCGATGGCCATGTCGTTGATGGATCGCGGCATTCGCGTTAACGCCGTGGCGCCAGGCCCAGTGTGGACCCCGCTGATTCCAGCAAGCTTCGATGATGAGAAAGTGGCCTCGTTTGGCGGCCAAGTGCCAATGAATCGCGCGGGCCAGCCCAGCGAAATGGGCCCCGCTTATGTGTATCTGGCAAGCGAAGATTCTTCGTATATGACCGGGCAGACCTTGCACCTTAACGGCGGGGTTATTCTAAACACCTGATGACCAACCGGGCGGGGCCAGCCAAAGGCCGCCCCGCCCCTAACAGCCCCCGATTTCACAACTCACTATTCCCAACTCATCATTCACCATCCCCCTATCCCGCCAACTTCTTCACCAACACTTTCGATTTACGTGCGTGGTTATAGGCTTCGCGCTTCAAGGGCGGCAAATCATCCAGGCTGGCCGTTTGAAAGCCGTGTTCCACAAACCAGTGGGCCGTGTGGGTGGTTAACACAAATATGGCGGTTAGCCCACGCTGGCGGGCGCGGCGCTCCAGGGCTTCCATCAAACGCTCTCCGCGCTCGCCCCCTCGGTAGCTGCCGTGTACCGCTACACAGGCCAGTTCGGCAATCGTGGTTTCGGGGAACAGGTGCAGCGCGGCGCAGCCAATCACCATGCCGTCACGCTCGATGACCATATAGTCATCAATTTCGTGCTCCAGGCGCT
Source organism: Halomonas colorata (assembly GCF_014897985.1). Lineage (GTDB taxonomy): Bacteria > Pseudomonadota > Gammaproteobacteria > Pseudomonadales > Halomonadaceae > Vreelandella > Vreelandella colorata. Next base: position 213,533 of record NZ_JABUZA010000001.1, on the reverse strand, counting down.
CGCGCGAGCGGGCCACCAGCATGCCGCGGCGCTCCAGAGGCTCAAGCAGCTCAAGCAGCCCGGCAATATCGTTTAGCTTGGCCGGGCGTAGCTGCTCGTAGCGGTGCTGGGTGATCATGGTGCCCACGCCGTCCCGGGTGAATAGCTCCCCCAGCAGCGCGTCGTGGTTGCGCCACGACAACAAGTGCGTGCGGGCCACACCCTCAAGTGCGGCGTTACACGCTGCCTGAAGGTGACGGGCAAGCTCGCTGCCGGGCAGCGCGCTCTCAAGTCTGGGTTCGGCATCGGCAGGGGTTAGCTGGCGCAGCAAGGCACCTTCTTCATCCTGCAGGCCTTCCGAGTCGCCCAGCAGTATCAGCTTATCGGCCTTGAGCGCCACGGCGGCGTGCTGGGCAACTTCTGCGGCATCCAGGTCAAATACTTCCCCCGTGCTTGAAAAGCCCAGCGGCGGCAGAAGCACTAACGAGCCTTTATCCAGCAGCCCTTCAATCGCGCTTGCGCGCACGCGGCGTACTTCGCCGCTATGGTCAAAATCGACCCCTTCACGCACGCCCAAGGGCTTGGCGGTGACCAGATTGCCGGAAATCACGCTGAGTTCAACGCCGTGAAGCGGCGTACTGGGTAGGCCGAGTGACAGGCGTGCTTCAAGCCAGAGCCGCTGGTGCGCGGCGACCTGCTCTACGTGAGTCATCACCGCACGGTCGGCCACCCAGCGGCCGTTAATGCGCGTAGGCTCAACGTTTGCCTGGGTAAGCGCTTCCTGTACCTGGGGGCGCGTGCCGAATACCACGACCAATCGCACGCCCAGCGTATGCAGCAGGGCTAAATCCTGAATGAGCTGTTCCCCGCGGCCAGACGCCATGGCTTCGCCTTCAATCAAGATGACAAAGGTTCGCCCCCGGTGCGCATTAATGTAGGGGGAAGCGTTACGAAACCAATCAACAAAGGGGAAGTGCTTATCCAAGGCCGCTCTCCGGCAGCAAGTGAAAGAAAAACTCTGCGTTTAAAATCTACTCGCTACTTTACCAGAGCACAAAAAACAGCGGCACCTTCTATTGCAAATTGGCTAACGCAAATCTGCATGAAGGTGCCGCTGAGAGTCAGGCGTTTACTGCTAGCCGAACATGCCTTTAAACATGAAGAAGAACACGATGGCCAGACCCGCGCCAGCCGGCAGCGTAATCAGCCACGAAATAACGATCGTGCCGATAACGCGCAGGTTAAGTGCCGCCATACCGCGTGCCAAGCCGACACCGAGTACCGCGCCGACCAAAGTGTGAGTCGTCGAAATTGGCAGGCCCGTGCCGGAGGCAACCACCACGGTGCTGGCAGCGGCAAGCGTTGCTGCAAAGCCACGGCTCGGGGTTAGCTCAGTAATCCCGGTGCCTACGGTCGCGATGACTTTATGCCCGTAAGTCACCAGGCCAAACACAATACCGCCACCGCCCAGCACTAGCACCCACCAGGGCACCAGCGCGGCGCTATCGATCATGCCTTCGCTGCGCACCACGCTAATGACGGCGGCCAGCGGGCCAACCGCGTTGGCCACATCGTTAGAACCGTGGGCGAACGCCATGGCACACGCGGTAAAGATCATCAACACACCAAACACGCGCTCTACATTGGCATAGCCAAAATGATCGTTGGCATTCTGGGTGTACTTGATACGCCGCTGCATGATGATGCCAAGGCCCATAATCAACACGCCAATCAAGATCGACAGCAACAGGCTCTGGCTAAAGGTAAGGTGTAAGCCAACATGGGAAAGCCCTTTGGTGAGCGTCACCATAGACACGATAAAGCCGACTAAAAACACATAGCCCGGCACATAGCGCTTGGCCGCCGCAAACGGGTCTGAGCTTTCAAATATCAGGTGGTGCACCGACTTAAACAGCATATAGCCGATGGTACCGGCGATCAGCGGCGAGACGACCCAGCTGGAAGCGATCTGGCCCACTTTGCCCCAGGCAACTGCATCCACGCCCAGGCCGACTGCGGCAAAACCCACGATAGCGCCGACAATCGAGTGCGTGGTGGAAACCGGCCAACCGCGGGCGGAAGCCACCATTAACCAGATACCGGCAGCCAAGAGCGCAGACAGCATGCCGTAAACCAGAAACTGTGGGTTCGCTTCAAGCAGGTTGGCGTCGATGATTCCGCCACGGATGGTGGCCGTTACCTCACCACCGGCAAGCCAGGCACCTAAAAATTCAAAAACAACCGCAATGATAATAGCTTGTTTGATGGTGATCGCTTTCGACCCCACCGAGGTTCCCATGGCGTTGGCGACATCGTTTGCACCGACCCCCCAAGCCATAAAAAAGCCAAACAAACAGGCCAGGATGATAAAAATATCACCGTGCTGGGCAATAATATGCATGAAATCCCCTTAGCGAGCGGTCAAAATCTGCAAGCGACTGCCCACACGCTCAGCGCGGTCGGACACTTCACCTACCCATTCGATGATCTTGTAAAGAAAGATCACATCGACGGGTGGCAGCTGGCTTTCAAGTTGAAAAAGCTGCCGACGAATGGCGACCTGCTGAGCGTCCGCCTGGTGTTCAAAGTTATGCAGTTCGCGAATCATGTTGTGCATAACATCGGAAACATTCCGCCCAAAGCCGGACTCAAGGAGTTCCATCAGCTCTTCAAGTGCTTGGCGCGCTTGAGCAACACATGCCACGCTAGTGATCATATAATCGCGCATCGGCTCGGCGAGCTCGTCAGGCACGCGCATTTTACGCCCCAGCATAATGCCGGTAATGTCGCGCACCTTGTTGGCGATTTTGTCCTGCACACTAATCAAATCCAGCAGATCGGACCGGGAAACCGGCAAAAACATGGTGCTGGGCAGGTTAAGCCGCAGGTCCGTTTTCAGCACATCGGCTTCGTGCTCTAAGCGGGTCACGTTTTCACGCAGCTCAGCAGCTTTATCCCAGTCGCCAGCAAGGGATGCTTCAAAAAATGGCAACAACTGATCGGCGCATTCATTGGCCTTGACGATGTGGGCCAGCAACGGCTGGAATGGCGAGCGGCCAAACATCGCAGAAAAAGGATTGGAGGTAACCATAGTGCCTTTTAGCCTGTTTTCGGGGAGCCTGGAAATGGCGACGCCAGTATAAAGAGTGCGCTCGCCGCCGTCATGAAAAGTTCATATTGGTAGCAAAAATTTCATCAGCATTTCACGTTTAAGAGTGGCTATTGTCATGAAAAATGCAACTCCTATTGAAGTAGAATTAAAGCTTGCCCTTGCGCCTGCAAGCATTGGGGCCTTGTTAAGCCACCCGTTACTCGCGTCTCAACCACCGCTCACCCAAACCCTCGCCAATACCTATTTCGATACCCCAACCAACGACTTAGCCAACGCCCGCGTGGCCGTTCGTCTGCGCCAGATAGATGAGCGCGTACTGCAAACCGTGAAAACGGCAGGCAAAGGTGGGGGCGGGTTATCCAGTCGCCAAGAGTGGGAATGGCCTGTCACTGGCAACCAGTTGGATCAGGAAGGCTTGGCCGCACTACCGCCCTTTCAAGGCGAGCTGGCCGAGCGGCTGGCAAGCCTTGCCCCCAAGCTGCGCACCGATTTTATCCGGCGTAGCTGGCAGTTGACCTGGCAAGGCAGTCATATTGAGTTGGTAATGGATGAAGGCGAGATCGAGAGCGGCGCTTATCGCACGCCTATTTGTGAGCTAGAGCTGGAGTTAAAAGCCGGTGATCCGGAAACCCTGTGGTCGTTAGCCATCGCGCTTGCCGAAAAGATCCCGCTTCGCCCGTCTGACAGCAGTAAAGCATCCCGCGGCAACGCCTTGGCTGCCCAGCAGTGGCCACTACCCGAGGCTACCACTCCCGCGCAATGGCTTCACCGGGCAACGCTTGCTCTGGATGCCTATCACGATAGCCAGCAAGGCCACTACCTTAACGTGGCCCAGGACGCGTTAGCCCAGTTGGCCGAACATCCAGGTTTGTCTGCCGACATGCAGATGCAGGCTAAAGCCTTACCGGCAGCGCTTCTGGGCGATGGCCAGCCCAGCATTGCCTATGGCGTTAATCTATTGACGCTTTCACATCGTTTAGCGCTGCAAAGCGCGCTAAGCTGACATTCATACTGTTTTAAGCGACATCGGTTCAGACCATGCGGGCTTGAAACACGTACTGTATATCAAGAATGTTTACCAATAGGCTAAATCACCAGATAAGTGATTGTTTATTTCACTGGGATTGCTATGAGCTTCAACCTGACACCTGCAGCTGAGGGCCTACGCACCCAGCTTTTTCATATTATCTTTGAATCCGATACCCCGGCTGCCAAAGGATTCGATATTGCGCTGATCGTAATGATCATGGCCAGTGTTGGGGTGATTTTGCTGGGTAGCGTTCAAGATGTCTCCCAGGAGTACGGCTGGCTGTTTTATTACCTGGAGTGGGCGTTCACGATACTGTTTACGCTGGAACTTGCCGTGCGTATTTACTGCCTTGAGCGTCCGTCTATTTACTTGAAAAGCTTTTACGGCGTGGTGGATATGATCTCTATTCTGCCCGCCTGGCTGGTATTACTAATGCCGGGTTTTCATGCGCTGGTGATTATTCGCATCCTACGGGTGCTGCGAATTTTTCGTATTCTGCGCCTGATGGAGTTTGTGGGTGAAGGACGCCTGCTGATCGATGCCTTAAAACGTAGTTTTCATCAGGTACTGCTGTTCTTCTGCAGCATCTTGATGGTCGTTACTATGTTCGCCGCGCTTATGTATACCATCGAGTCGCCGGAGACAGGCTTTACCAGCATTCCCATGTCGATTTACTGGGCAGTGGTAAGCGTTACCACGGTAGGGTATGGCGATATCGTTCCCGGTACAGCGGTGGGCAAAGCGATTACCGTGGTTCTGATGCTGATTGGTTACTCGATCATCGCGGTGCCCACGGGTATTTTTTCCGCCCAGGTAATCCGCTCTATTCGTGAAGACCGCTACTCCGATGAGGCGTGCCCGGGCTGCGGCCATGACCGTCACGAAAAGCGTGCTCGTTATTGCCTGCGCTGCGGTACCTGGTTGGATGAAACAACGGAAGACCCGCACAAAGAAGACCTGCAGAAAGAACCCTAGCTTGGCTGGCTACTCAAAATATCTGGTAGCGCCATGGCCACGCTCGCGTGGGCATGGCGCTAAGCCAGGGCTTAGCTTTCCAGGACTTAACTTTCCAGGACTTAGCTTTCCAGGACTTAGCTTTCAAACGGGGTAATATCGCCGCGTCCTTCACGCACAATTTTGGGCGGCAGTTCACGCAAATCAATTACGCTGGTGGGGTCGAGATGACAGGCGCCGCCATCAATAATTAGATCCAGATGTGCTCCAAAGCGCTCGCGAATTTCTTCGGGGTCGCTCATGGGTAGGTCATCTCCTACCGGAATCAGCGTCACGCTCATCAGCGGCTCGCCCAGGGCCTCAAGCAGCGCGTGGGTAATCCGGTGATCGGGTACGCGCACGCCAATCGAGCGGCGCTTGGGATGCAATAGCAGGCGCGGCACTTCGGTGGTGGCATCCAGGATGTAGGTATACGGCCCTGGCGTATGCGCTTTCAGCAGCCGGAAAACGGCGTTATCCACCTTGGCATAAGTGCCAATTTCTGAAAGGTCCGAACACATCAGCGTAAAGTTGTGCTTGTCATCCAGCGAGCGCAGCCACTTTATCTTTTCAATCGCTTTCTTTTCACCCAGGTGGCAGCCCAGCGCATAGCCCGAATCCGTTGGGTAAGCCACCACCCCGCCTTTGCGAATAATCTCGATAGACTGATCGATCAGACGCTTTTGCGGGTTTTCGGGGTGAATCTGAAAATACTGACTCATAGTCTGCTCCTGCCCGTGGGCTCATTTCAATCCATTGGGGTGTTCACTTACTTATTTATACGCGTACTCATACCATAGCTGACGAAGCGGCTAATGGCCCAGCGGGAGCGTCGCGCAGATGCGACAACCGGGGGTGCTGCCAGATAGGCGGGGCGGCCGTGCGCGGCACCATGCTCATGCTGCCGGGCGCGGCGTGGCTGCCGGGGAAGTGAAAGTCGCTGCCTAATGAAGCGTAAAGCCCACGCTCGACCATTTGGCGGGCCAAGTCACGCGTGACATCCGGATTCTGCTGGCCGCTGACCAACTCAGCTGCGTCTCCGCCCGCCGCCTGAAAGGTATCCATTAAAAGACCCCGTTTACGCCGGGTTAACCCATAGCGTAACGGGTGCGCGATGACCGCTACGCCGCCGGAAGCCACCACCCACTCAACGACTTCGCTAATTTCCGGCCAGTGGGCTTTAACATCGCCTTTCTTGCCGCTACCCAGGTAACGTTTGAACGCGGTAGCCCAATCGGCCACTACACCCTCGGCGACCAGCGCGCGGGCGAAATCAGGCCGCCCCAACGGGCGGTCGCTGCCCGCCTGCTCACGGGCTTTTGCCAGGGCGTTGGGCAGGCCCACCTTTTCCAAGCGCTCAGCAATCACTTCTGCGCGCTGAATACGCGCCAGACGCTGCTGTTCAAGCCCTTCCACCAACGGCCCCTGCAGGCCACCCGGCATGAGTGCGACCACGTGAATATTGATACCCTGCCAGCGGGTGGATAACTCGCAGCCGGGTACCAGACAAATCCCGGCCTGCTGGGCGGCCTGCCCGGCTTCGTCGATACCGTCCATGGTGTCGTGGTCAGTCAACGCCATGTGGGTAAGGCCGCGCTCAGCGCATAGCGCTACCAGCTCAGTGGGGGTTAACGCGCCGTCGGACGCCGTTGAGTGCATGTGCAGATCAGCCGAATAGCGCTGATCTGCATCAAACACCGCAGGAAGTAACGTGGGGATCAAGGGCATGGGCATGACGTCGTGTGGCGAGTTTGTCAGAATAGGGATGTCGTACACGAACAGGCATAATGCTGTGTGTTCATAATGCTCTGTATGGGACGGTGCACGAATGCTCGCCATGGTGCGCGCTTATACGAGTGCGGTCAATGCCGCATAGAGCGCTTTACTGCATGCTTTTAAGGAGTTATCCCCATGCTTTACGCGATTATTAGTGAAGACGTATCGAATAGCCTGGAGCGCCGTATGGCCGCCCGCCCAGATCACCTGGCCCGTATTGAAGCGCTGCGCGATGAAGGCCGCCTGGTATTGGCGGGACCGCATCCGGCGGTCGATACCGAAAACCCCGGTGATGCGGGTTTTAGCGGCAGCTTGATCGTGGCGGAATTCGACAGCCTAGAAGCCGCTCAAAGCTGGGCTGACGCTGATCCATACATCATTGCAGGTGTCTATGCCAAGGTAATTGTTAAGCCGTTCAAGAAAGTTTTGCCTTGACCGAAAGTCGCTAGTGTGGAGGGTCCGCCAGCTAATTCACAGAGCCTGTGGAAAACTCTGTGCAAACCCAGCGGACGCTTTGCGCTAAGCCAGAGATAACGCCCCGATTAACAAATTGGCTATTTTTTAACCACTTCTCTCATTACGGATACCCGCGTGCCTCAACGCCCTACTGCTTTGCCTCCTCTAACGGCGTTAAGCGCGCCTTTACTCACCTGGAGTGACACTTCACCGCACTCGGATGACTTCGATGACGTGTATTTTTCCCGTGAGGGTGGCCTTGAAGAGACCGAGCACGTTTTTTTAAATACCAACCGCTTACCTGAACGCTTTGCCGCCTGGGAAAGCACGCGGGCGTTTGTAATCGGGGAAACCGGCTTTGGGACGGGGCTCAATATGCTGTGCGCCTGGGCCTGCTTTGAACAGCACGCACCCGCCGGGGCGCGGCTGCATCTGTTATCCACAGAAAAGTATCCTCTGGATCGGACGTCACTTGAGCGCGCCCTGCGCGCCTGGCCGTCGCTTGCGGGTTATTCACAGGTGCTTTGTGAGCAGTGGCCCGCATCGGTTAGCGGCGTACACCGCCTACACCTGAGCGACCGCGTTACGCTGGACCTGCATTATGGCGATACCACCGAGCGTCTGGCGCTTTTAGACGGCCAGGTCGATGCCTGGTTTCTAGACGGCTTTGCGCCTTCCAAAAATCCTCAGATGTGGCAACCCGAGCTGTTTGAAGCCATGGCGGCGCGCTCTCGGCCAGGGGCCACCTTTGCCACATTCACCTGCGCAGGCATCGTTAAGCGGGGCTTGAAAGCGGCAGGCTTTACCTGGAAAAAAGTCCCCGGCTGCGGGCGTAAGCGCGAAATTCTCGCGGGCATGATTGAAACACCGCCTGTTGATAAACGCCGTGAAGCAACGCCTTGGTTTACACCACCGGCGCCTCTCAAAACTCAGCATGTGGCGGTAATTGGTGCAGGGATTGCCGGGTGTAGCGTGGCGGCGGCGCTTGCCAGGCGCGGCATCAAGGTTAGCGTGATTGAGCGCACGGCGCCGGGGGCAGGCGGTTCGGGTAATCGTCAGGGGGCGCTTTATGTAAAGCTTGCCGCTGATACCAACCACCAGAGCCGGTTTTATCTCTCCGGCCTGTTATACAGCCAGCGTTGGCTTAGCCAATTAAAAGCGCCTTCACTTTGGCAACCCTGCGGCGTGGTTCAGCTGGCAACAAACGCTAAAGAAGCCAAGCGCCAGCAACGCTTTAGCGAGCAGCATGCGCTGCCCGAAGCCGTGGTGGTGTCACCGCTTACCCAAGGGCTTAGCGAGGCGGCCGGCGTTACCATTGACGCCCAGCACGCGCTTTTTTATCCACAGGCGGGCTGGGTGCGGCCCAAGGCGCTATGTGAACACTTACTTCAAAGCCCCAACATTACCCTTACCCAAGGTGAGGTAACGTCGCTTAACCGTGAGCATGAACACTGGCAGCTGAAGCTTGCTGATGGGCGTACGATAAATGCTGACCACGTGGTGATTGCAAGCGCTCACTACGCCAACACGTTTACTCAGACGGCCTTTGCGCCCCTACAGCAGGTGCGCGGCCAGGTTAGTGAAGTGACACTGCCCGTCGGCGTAAAAGGCCCTGAGCGGGTCGTGTGCGCGGGTGGCTATGTATCACCGGCGTTTGAAGGCGTGCTGACCTTTGGCGCAAGCTTTGTGCCTAACAATGACTCTACCGAAGTGACCGATACCGACCATCAGCGCAATATCGAGGAGCTTCGCCAAACGCTCCCGGCACTGGTGGCAGAACTTGAGACAGCGTTGGAAAGCACAGGCGCCCAACTGACCCCACAGGCGCTTGAAGGGCGTGCGGCGGTGCGCGCTGCAAGCCCGGATAAAACGCCCTATGCGGGCCCGGTGCCCGACGCTTCTGCCTGGCAGTCAGCGTATGCCGTGCTGGGTAAAGATGCCTCGCGGGCACCGGATGTAGCTGGCGAACACTACCCCGGCTTGTGGATATCGACCGCTCACGGCTCGCGTGGGCTCTCAAGCGCGCCGCTATGCGCTGAGGTGATCGCCTCCCGACTGTGCGATGACCCCATGCCTCTGGAGGCGCCGCTGGTCGATCACCTTCACGCCGGGCGGCGTATTATCAGCGCGATCATTCGCGGTCAGTAGTCGCCCTCTTCCTCATCATCCGCCAGATCCCGACCGAAGGAACGCCACTGCGCCAGGGTCATTACTTCGGTCATTTCAAGCTTCAGGTCGTGGGCAATAATCAACTCGCTGCGCGCCAGCTGCTTTTTAAGCTCAGCCACCCAGCCTTTCATTCCCTCACCAGTATCCGTGGTGTCATAACCCTGTCGGGTAACAAAGGCCTCCAGCAGCGCATCAAGGGTTTCCGGGGGCAGCATGCGGGCGGGTACTTCAATAAAACGGCTCATTCAGGTTGCTCCCACTGCGAAAGGCGTTCGATAAAGGTCGCTTCATCGACCACTTCAACGCCTAGCTGTTCAGCTTTGGTTAACTTGCTGCCTGACGCTTCGCCAGCCACCAGCGCCGTGGTCTTTTTCGAAACGCTGCCCGCCACTTTGGCACCCAGCGCCTGCAGCCGCGCCTTGCCTTCATCGCGGGTCATGCTTTCCAGCGCGCCGGTCAGCACCCAGGTCTGGCCTTCAAGCGGCGTGGGACCTTGGGCGACTTCGGCTTCCTTCCAGGTAACGCCTGCTTCAATCAGCGCGGCAATCGTTTCCTGGTTGTGCGGCTGACGGAAAAACGTATGCACGTGGGCTGCCACAATCGGGCCCACATCATTCACCGCCTCAAGCGCTGCAAGCTCGGCCGCCTGAAGTACCTGCAGCGTACCAAAGTGGCTGGCCAGATTGGCCGCCGTGGCCTCACCCACTTCACGAATCCCCAGCGCGTAGATAAACCGGGCGAGCGTAGTGTGTTTGGCTTTATCCAGCGCGTTGACCAGATTCACCGATGACTTTTCGCCCATACGCGGCAGGCTCTGCAGCTGCTCAACGGTCAGGTGGAAAAGATCGGCGGGGGTTTTCACCCAATCAAGCTGCACCAGCTGATCGATCAGCTTCACGCCCAGGCCATCTACATCCAGAGCCTTGCGGCTGGCAAAGTGTTTAAGCGCTTCCTTACGCTGCGCGGCGCAGTACAGCCCGCCCGAACAGCGGGCAACGGCTTCACCGTCCACACGCTCGATATCCGAGCCACATACCGGGCAGTGCTCGGGGAACACAATCGGTTGCGCATCGGCCGGGCGCTTGTCCACATCCACCCGCACTACCTGAGGGATAACATCGCCTGCGCGCCGAATGGTGACCGTATCGCCGATCATGACGTCCAGCCGGGTGATTTCATCGGCGTTGTGCAGCGTGGCATTGGAAACGATAACGCCCGCCACGCTCACCGGTTCAAGCCTTGCCACCGGGGTGATGGCACCGGTACGGCCGACCTGAAATTCAACGTCGTTGAGCGTGGTGACTTCTTCCTGAGCAGGGTATTTAAACGCGGTGGCCCAGCGGGGGGCTCGGGCCACAAACCCCAGCTCGCGCTGGTAGCGCAGCGCATTGACCTTGATCACCACGCCGTCGATATCGTAGCCCAGCTGATCACGTTTCGCGCCCAGCTGCTCGCAATACTCGACCACAGCCTGCGGGCCGGTCAGCACTTTTAACTCGGCACTTGAGCGAAAACCCAGTGTGATCAGGCGGGCCATCAGTTCGCTATGTGTCGCATCGCCCATGTCGGGCTCAAGGCGTGCCGCCTGGTAGGCGTGGAACTCAAGCGGGCGGGTCGCGGTAATCTGGGGGTTTAACTGGCGCAGGCTGCCCGCTGCAGCGTTACGTGGGTTAGCAAAGACCTTGCTGCCTTCTTCCCGGGCGCGCTCGTTGAGGGCCTCAAAGCCTTTGTGGCGCATGATAACTTCACCGCGCACTTCCAAAAGCTCAGGGATTTGCTTGCCCATCAGCTTTAAAGGCACCGAGCGCAGCGTGCGCAGGTTAGAGGTAATGCCCTCCCCGGTACGGCCATCGCCACGGGTGGCGCCGCTAACCAATACGCCCTGCTCATAGACCAGCGATACCGCCGCACCATCAAGCTTAGGCTCACAGGTAAACTCGACCTCATCAGCCTCGCACTCCAGGCGCTCGGCCACGCGCTGGGCAAAGGCGATAATATCCTCTGCGTTAAACGCGTTATCCAATGAGAGCATGGGAATAGCATGGGCAACCGAGGGAAACCCATCGGCTGGGGCGGCACCTACTCGCTGAGTAGGTGAATCCGGTGAGATAAGCGAGGGGTTTTCGGCTTCCAACTGTTTTAAACGCTGCAATCTACGATCGTAGTCGGCATCCGTTAACGTTGGCTCGTCCAATACGTAGTAACGGTAGTTGGCTTCATCAAGCTCGGCGCGCAGCTGGGTGACTTCTTCCAGCAATTGGGGGTCAGGCTGACTCATTAACGTTGGTTTCCATCGTACAGGCTAAAAGCGATCACAAAAAAGACACATCTTAGAACAAAAACACCCGCCTTCTGCAAGAAGGCGGGTGTTTAATCGCAAGCGTTACTTAGTGGGCTTGCATATGGCGATGCAGACGATGGCGCCGCTCGAAATCGCGTACCCGCTGACGGGCAAACTCGATGGTTTGCGCCGTCATGACGCTGCGGTGTTCATCTTTCAGTTCACCGCCCATATGGCGTACCACTACCATGGCGGTTTCGACCATGGCTTCAAAAGCGGCTGAGCTGTCGACCGCTCCCGGCAAGGGCATCAGGAAAGTAACGCCTGGAGTCACAAACTCGCCCATTTCCTCGATCGGGAAGGTGCCAGGCTTGACCACATTGATCATCGAGAACTGCAGCTCGCTATCGGGGCTCTCGGTTTCAAAGCGGTGGAAGACACCCATCGGGCGGCTGTAACGCAGGCCGCACGCCATAATGAGATCAAGCAACTTGCTGCCATCAAAGCCTTCCGGGTCACGAGAAAGCACGCTGATTACGATGACTTCATCAGCATTGGAAAGCGTCTCTTTGGCATGCTCGCCAGACACATCATGACGTAACGCTTTTTCAAGCGTTGGGTGAGTACGTACTACCGAGTCACGCTGAGCACGAACCGGCGCGTCATCATAAGACTCGTAATTTTCGTACTCTTCGCTCGGCTCGTCATACGCATAAGCGGGCTCTGGTTCGTCATATCGAGGCGCGGCGGCTTTTTGAGCGGCAGCGGCGAGAGCAGCGGCCTCGTGTGCCTCTGCCTGCTCCTGAGCGATACGGGCTTTTTCTGCTTCGGCGGCTTCTTTCGCTTCACGGCGCTGTTCGGCTTCCAGCGCTTTACGCTCAGCCTTCTGCTTGGCCAGCGCTTCAGCACGTATGGCTTTTTCAGCTTTTTTACGCGCCTTCTCTTTACGACGGATAATCAAACGACGCTTAAAGGAGCGGCCGATACCTTCAAAATCGACCAACCGGTATTCGTCGACTTCATCATCATTAAGCTCGTCGTACTCGCCAACCGTATCTTCGCGCAGTTGGCGACGCTTGGGCGCATCCTGCTTGGCAAACACGGCGTCTTCTGGCTCGGCACGTAAAACAGGCTCAGCTGGCGTAGCGGCGGTGGACAGCGCAGGGTCTGCGACGCTCTCTTTATCTACCTCGTTAAACGCATCTACCTTATTAACCGAGGCGACTTCTGCATCGCCAGTGGTTAATTCATCAGTAACGGACAGCTCATCGGTAGTCGATTGATTGGTAGCAGATAAAGAGATAGACGGCTCATCAATGTGGCGTTCGCTTTGGGCGGGCGCAGGCGCTGAAGGGCTTTCCTGGGCAGCTGTCGGCATGGGCTGGGTGTGTTCGTGAGGCGCTTGTGCTTTAGCGGGCTTAGCGTGAGTGACGGACGGCTCGCTATTTGAAGCACTATTTGAAGTACTACTAGTAGAAGTAGAAGCACTATCTAAAGAGAAGCTGGGTTCACGACGCTCATAATCTGTTGGTGACGTAGCCGCTGGTGAAGCAGCAGACGCGGCTCTAGACGCAGTGGGTGCAGCATGCGTTGCGGCGGCTTGCGATGCGGCAGCTGTTTTACGCTTGGGCACGGCATTGGCGAAGGAGCGTCTGAACTCGGATAGTACGCGGGAAGGCCCGGGATGATCCTGACGCTCTAGCTTGGGTTTTGAACCCAGGCCAGTATAGTCAGCAGGTTTAACGACCCGCGCACCACCGTTAGGCAGTTCCCAGTTAATCTCTGCTTCTTTAGCTTCGTCATCAAGGTCGGTTAGCTTCGCTTCGGGAAGATCCTTAACCGCTTGATCTAGACGTGGGACACGCCGCTGGCGCTGGAGTCGCCTTACACCGTCGACTACGATGAGCGATACCAACGCCAAACCTAAAATAATTAGCCACTCTCTTAGTTCCATGTCGAACATTCCATGGGTCATCTTACCGGTTGCTAAAGCGCCATACCTGAAGATGCTGGCCTTCAAGGTGATTAATAATTATCACCAGCATAGCGCGGTTGCTACAAAAAGGGCCACTTATTGGGCAATCTTCACGTTATGGCACAGTTTTTAACGTTTTTGAGCAAATTTTTGACGCTGATCGCAACTAGACCCTTGCGGCGATTAATAGTGCCATAAATTTGCTGTTTAATATAAATAAGGCAGTACCTTTTACACTTAACGTTATGTTTACTTAAACTCAGAACGTTAAATCATAAACAACTTGAAAACTAACCAACCAATCACTGTATGCATAAACAGCTTATCATTATTGCTATGCTTTAGCTGTACCAGTTTCAGCTACTACACCATAGCATTAACCACAATTTTATAATGATCAATATAGATAAGTTGAGCCTTTTTACACATTTTTTTATCAATTTAACGATAAATGTTAATGCTTGTAGCGGTTTCTTAACGCTTGATGAGCCTGTGCCAAAAGGCATCGGCAAAGGTGCTTGCTAATACGCGTGGCCGAGTAAGATGAATTTCCAACGGGATATCCCAGGCTTCACCGAGTGCCCGAACCAGCGTTCCCTCCGCTATTTCCTGCTCCGCCAGGCTTTTAGGTATCCATGCCAAGCCCTTGTTTTCTATTACCATTGACATCAGTACCGCGGCTAGATGACTACTAAAGCGGGGAGTGAATATCCGGTCGCCTGCATGTTGCTTAAGCCAGTGATTTACCACGCGGCCCAGCCCCGACGCATCGGCATAGGCCAGATACGGCATCTCTTCCAGCGTCCGAGTGTTACCCATTTCTTTACCCATTAACGGAATCAGCGTGTCCTCGCCTATTTGGATACTTTCAAAATGCTCCGAAGAGAGCAAAGAAGGCACGGCGACATGGTGGTGGCTTAGTAAAAACTGGCTATCGCCACGCAGCAGCAACTGTTCACAGGCAGCCATGGTATCTGAATGCAGCCGTACCGCCTCCATGGGCGCGCCCTGCTCCAGGGTTCTTACCCAGCGCGGGAAGAACGTAAATGAAAGCGAATGCGTGGCCGCAAACTGCAGCGTCTTGGTCGCCTTGCCTTCAATTTCCTGGGCTTCAGCACGCAATCGGTAAAGCCGACCTATGGCTTCAAAGGCGCTCGCCTGAATATGCCGACCAGCAGGTGTCAGCGTAGTGCCTTGGGGGGTACGCACAAACAGGCTAACGCCCATCCACTGCTCTAGCGCGCGAATGCGTCGGCTAAACGCCGGCTGAGTGATATGACGAGCCTCGGCGGCGCGCACAAAGCTGCCGTGCTCGGCAAGGGCGGTAAAGTCTTCAAGCCAGACAAGTTCCATAGGGCAATGCCGTTTCAGCATGAGGTAACGCAGTAATAGCATTGGGCAGCGGCGCTTGTCACGCATAGGGTTAAGCTCTTAACCGTTTAAGGAGCTTGCCATGCGTATTGTGGATATTCGCGAGAAAACCGTTTCGATCGCCTCCCCGATTGCCAATGCCTATATCGATTTTTCCAAGATGACCTGTTCGGTGGTGGCCGTGGTCACCGATGTGATCCGCGATGGCAAGCCAGTGATTGGCTACGGCTTTAACTCCAACGGCCGCTACGGTCAGGGCGCGCTAATGCGTGACCGCTTTCTGGATAGAATCACCGAAGCCAACCCCGACACGCTGATCGACCAAGAGCGCGACAACCTGGACCCATTTGCCATCTGGGATACCCTGATGAAAAACGAAAAGCCCGGCGGCCACGGCGAGCGCTCGGTAGCCGTTGGCACCATCGACATGGCAGTGTGGGACGCGGTGGCCAAAATTGAAGGCAAACCGCTCTACCGGCTGCTTGCCGAGCGTTATCGCAATGGCCAAGCCGACGATAAAGTCTGGGTGTATGCCGCTGGCGGCTACTACTATCCCGGTAAAGACCACACCAAGCTGCAGGACGAAATGAAGAGCTACCTGGCGCGTGGCTACAACGTGGTAAAAATGAAGATTGGCGCCGCGCCGCTTGAGGAAGATATTCGGCGTATTGAAGCCGTGCTTGAAGTAGTCGGCGATGGCAGCCGTCTAGCGGTAGATGCCAACGGGCGCTTTGATCTAGAAACGGCCATTGCTTACGCCGAGGCGCTGAAACCGTATAACCTCTTCTGGTACGAAGAAGCCGGTGATCCGCTGGATTACGCACTTCAGGCGGAGCTTGCCAATCACTATGAGCTACCCATGGCGACCGGCGAAAACCTGTTTTCGCATCAGGATGCCCGCAACCTGCTGCGCCATGGCGGTATGCGTGCCGACCGTGACTTCGTACAGTTTGACTGCGCGCTCTCCTACGGCTTGGTGGAGTACATGCGCACGCTCAAGGTGATGGATGAACTTGGCTGGTCATCGCGCCGCGTGGTACCCCACGGTGGCCACCAGATGTCCCTTAACATCGCCGCTGGCCTGCACCTGGGCGGCAACGAATCCTACCCTGACGTATTCCAGCCGTTTGGGGGCTTTGCCGACGGCATTCAGGTTGAAAATGGCTACGTCGGCCTGCCGGACACCCCCGGCGTGGGCTTTGAAGCCAAATCCAAGCTGTATGCGGTGATGCGTGAGCTGGGCGAAGGTTAAGCTAGAATCCAAGCTCGCCTAGTCCACCAGCGCGGCCGCTTCATCAATCCCCACCGATACCAGACGCGAAACGCCGGGCTCCTGCATGGTGACCCCCATCAGACGCTCGGCGGCTTCCATGGCGATCTTGTTGTGGGTGATATAGATGAACTGGACGTTTTCCGACATCTCTTTCACGAGCTTCGCATAACGCCCCACGTTGGCATCATCCAGCGGTGCGTCGACCTCATCGAGCATACAGAACGGCGCGGGGTTGAGCTGGAAGATGGAGAACACCAATGAAAGCGCCGTGAGCGCCTTTTCACCACCGGAAAGCAGGTGAATCGTGCTGTTCTTCTTGCCCGGCGGGCGCGCCATGATCGCAACGCCGGTTTCCAACAGGTCGTCGCCGGTTAGCGTCAGCCAGGCAGCACCACCGCCAAACACGCGTGGGAAGAGTTCCTGCAAACCGCTATTCACCTGATCAAAGGTTTCCCGGAAGCGTACCCGCGTCTCCTGATCGATCCGCTTGATGGCTCGCTCCAGCGTTTCAAGCGCCTCGGTAAGCTCGGCGTGCTGGGCTTCGAGGTAGTTGCGCCGTTCGGCCTGCTGATCGTACTCCTCAATCGCTGCGAGGTTAATCGCGCCCAAACGGCGGATCTTCTCGCCGGTGCTTTCCAGTTTTTCCTGCCAGGTTTGCTCACTGGCATCGCTTTGCAGAGTCTCGGCCAAAGCTTCGGCGTCGTGGCCCAATTCAGCCAGATGCTCATCCTGGGTCGCCGCCTTCAGGGCCAGCGCCTGAACGTCCATGCGCCGCTGTTGAAGCTGCTCGCGGCTTTGTTCAAGATTGCGCTCGTGCTGCTGGCGGGCCAGTTCGTCGTTGCGCAATTGCTCCGCCAGTGACTGAGCCTGCTGACGGGTTTCGTTAAGCCTGCGCTCCTGCTGTTCGCGCTGATGGAGTAGCTCTTCAAGCTCTTCACCGGCCAGCTCATCCGGTTCAAGCAGCATTTCCCGCGACTCTTCGAGTTCTGCTATGCGTAGCGTCAAGCGCTCTTCGCTGTCGCTTGAGCGCGCCTGTTGGGAGCGCAGGCTATCGCGCTCAGCGGTTAAGCGTTCGCGCTCCAGGGCCAGCGTCTGCTGCTGAGTTTTCAGCGGCGCGTGCTCTCGGGTCAACCGTTCGCGCTGCTCGCGCTGACGGCCGCGCAGCTCGGTGGCTACTTCCCGCGCCTCTGAAGCCGCTTCCAGCGTTTCCATGGCGATATGCCAGCGGGCACGCTGCTCTTCCAAAGTAAGCGTTAACTCCGCCTCATCCTCTTGCAGTTGGCTAAGTTCGGCATCAAGTTCCGTGGCCCGGCCTTGCAGATGTTCAAGCTTCTGGGCGGCGCTGCGCTCTTTAATCGCCAGCTGTTGAAGGCTTGCCGCGTGGCTGCGTTCCTGCTCGGCCTGCTGCTCGCGGGCAAGCTCCAGCGCTTCGATCGCTTCACTGGTCGTCTCGCACTGCTCTTCAGCTAGCGCCAGGACTTCTTCATCCTGTTCGCGCTGGGCATCCAGCTCGTTAAACCGGCGGCGGGTCAGCAGCAGCCCATCGACGCCTTGACCGTTGGCCTGCTGATGCAGCCAGCCTCGCCCGTACCAGACGCCATCCCGGCTGACCACGCTTTGCCCCGGGGCGAGGCTTGGCGCAAGCTGCTCGGCTTCCGCGCCGGATTCAACGTAGTGAATACTCGCTAACCATTCACCCAGCGCACCGGCGCCGCTTACCAGTGAATCCAGATGCTGGCTGCCAGTTGAAACAGCGGGCGCTTTTTCATCGATCAGGCACCAGTCGGTCGCCAGGGCTTCCGGCAGCGCGGCAAGCTGATGGCTTGCCACAAGGCGGGCATTTAGCCAGGGGGCGAGCAACCAGGAAATGACCGTTTCCCAGCCGGGCGTGACGTTTAGCGTTTCACCCAGGCGCGGGGCATTACTCAACCCGTGGGTCGCCAGGGTTGCTTCGATATCCGGGTCATGGTCGGCCAGTGCAGCATCAATCAGCGCCTGGAGCGAGGCCAGCTCGCCCTGGCGCTGGCTCAAACTGGCGCGCTGGTCATCGCGGGTGCGTGTGGCCTGCTGATAGGCATTTTTGGCATCGCTGTACTGCTGCTGCCACTGTTCACGGGTTTTGGTGAAGGCTTCGGAGCGCTCTTCTGCTTCCGCCAGCTGGGCCTGAAACTGAGCGTGTTCTTCACGTAGCGCGCTAAGATCCGCTAAATCACCGCGCTGCTGGCGACGTCGCTGGCCTTCTGCCTGCAGGCGTTGAATGCGCTGCTCTAAATCGCGTAGCTGGTCCTGGCTGCGATCGGCCTCGCGGCTTGAGTCCCGCCAGCGGTTTTCGGCTTCAGACCACTGCTGCTCGGCGGCTTCCATGGCAGGGGTGGCATCGGCAAGCGCCTGCTCCAGGGCTTCCAGCTGCTCTTCCAGCGCTTCGTGTTCGGGCGAAAGCGCTTCAAAGCGCTCGTCGATAACGCTCAGGCGCTCGCGGTCGCCTTCGCTGACCCGGCGCTGTTCGTCCAACTCCCGCCGGGCGGTGGCGATGTCGTTAGCCAGCTGGGCCTCACGGCTACGCCGATGCGCCTGATCCTGCTCGAGTCTGGCGATGCGTGTGGTGGTTTCGAAAAACTGCTGCTGGTGGCGCTCAAGTACTTCGGCAAGCTCGTCATGCTGCTCGCGGGCCTGCTCCAGGCGGGTTTCACACTGACGTACGCCAAACACATCTTTTTCAACCGAGATTTCCAGCTCGCGAACCCGGCTCTCCTGCTGCGACTGCTCGGCGCGTAGAGTACGCCCACGCAGCAGCGCCAGCTCGCCTTTCAGCCGGTACTCCAGTTGTTTCAGCTCCTGATAGCGCTTAGCCGCCTCGGCCTGGCGCTTTAAGCGCTCAAGCTGTTTATCCAGCTCCTCGCGAATATCGTCCAAGCGCTCGAGGTTTTCTTGAGTCCGCCGCATGCGGTTTTCGGTTTCCCGGCGGCGCTCCTTGTATTTGGAAATGCCCGCGGCTTCCTCAAGTGTGGAGCGCAGGTCATCCGGGCGGGCTTCGATCAGCCTTGAAATCATGCCTTGGCCGATAATCGCGTAAGAGCGCGGGCCTAGACCGGTGCCCATAAACAGGTCGGCGATATCCCGCCGACGGCACTTCTGGCCATTGAAGAAGTAGTTGGACTGGCCGTCGCGGGTCACTAACCGTTTGACCACGATTTCCGCGTACTGGGCATACACGCCGCCCATGGTGCCGTCGCGGTTGTCGAACTTGAGCTCAATAGATGCCTGGCCCACCGGCTTGCGCCCGGTAGAGCCATTGAAGATAACGTCGGCCATGGACTCGCCACGCAGGGTTTTGGCGGAAGACTCGCCCATTACCCAGCGCACGGCATCGATGATATTGGATTTTCCGCAGCCGTTAGGGCCCACGATCGCGGTCATATTACCGTCGAAGGGCACCGTGACCGGGTCGACAAACGACTTGAACCCAACAAGGCGAATAGAGGTTAAGCGCATGCCGATCCTACAAAGAGTTTATTGATGAACATGAGGGGGTATTCAAAATACACGGTTAATCAAGACTTCGGCAGCGGTGTAGTGACTCAGGGCTTGACTACTCATCGACCGCAGCCTTCTCGGATACATCGGTCAGGCGTTCCTGGGCTGCGCGAATACCTTCACGTAGCGAGGCTGCCGTGTTGGGGTCTTCCACGGTTGCCAGCGCCCGGCGCCAGCGATCAATGGCACGGTTAAAGTCGCCGTTATCGTACGCGTGAATGCCCAATAAGCCTAATACCGTTGGTTGGCGCGGGTCCTGGGCCAGCGTTTCATCCACCAGGTACTGCACTTCTGCAGTCATTTCACGGTTCGCCATAAAAAAGCGAAGTTGCGCCAGCTGTGCCAGCAGCCCAGGGAGGCGGCCTTCAAGGGCGATCAGCCGCTCCAAAGCATCAACGGCTTTTTCCTGATGGCCCGTATCGCGATACAGCGGAAAAAGCATGGCCCACACGTTCGGGTTATTGGGCTGGAGCGACGCCTGCCCTTCTATTCGAGCGATATACGTATCCGCGGTGGCAGTAGGGTCGTTTTGGAGTGTCTGCTGAACTTCGTAGAGGGCAAGATCTCCTTCCGCGCCCTCTTCTAGATACCAAAACAGGCTTAGCACGGCAAAACCCACCGCAATCAAAGGCACCGCCAATCGACCCGCGCGGGGCGACTTTAGCGGCCGCATAGCCTGAGTATGCGTATCTTCGAGCAGGCTGCGCTCAAGCTCCAGGCGGCTCTCTTCAAACGCGGCGGTATTGATATCCCCGCGGCGATGAGCGGCTTCAAGCGATGCCAGGCGGCGCGTAAAGATCGCGACGTTTTGCTCGGCAGCCGTATCATTAGCTTCAAAGGCATGCTGTTCGGCGTAAAGCGCTCCCGCCTTACGCAGCGGAGCGAGTAAACAGACAATCGCCGGTAGCATTACCAGGGCCATGGCAATCCATAACAGTGTCATGACGACCTCCTGCGCTGAATCAAGGCGTCCAGGCGGGCACGCTCTTCAGCGCTCAGAGCCTTGGCCGAGGATTTACGCCGGGTGCGGATTATCAGCAGCAGAAGTACAAAGCCCAGGATACCCAACCCCACCGGCAGCCCCCACAGCAAATAGGTACGCTTCTCCAGGCGGGGGTTGTAAAGGATATAGTCGCCAAAGCGCTCCACCATGTGGCTTACAATTTCACTGTCCGAGCGCCCGTCTTGCAGCATTTGATACACCCGCTCACGCATATCGCCGGAAATCGGCGAGTCGGAATCGCCAATTGCCTGGTTCTCGCACAGCGGACAGCGCATGGAGGCAGTTAAGTCGTGATAGCGCTGCGCAAGCACCGGATCGTCAAACTCGCGTAGCTCGATCCCTCCGGCCGCTGCGCTTATCGAAAGAGCCAACAGAATGGCCGCTGTGACGATACGTATTAACGCCATTTGGCCACCTCCGGCAAAATGCGCTCTGAAACGTCTTGAGGCGAGATATAGCCTTTATGGTGGTAGCGGATAATCCCCTCGGCATCGACCAGGAAAGTTTCCGGGGCGCCATATACGCCCAGATCAAACCCCAGACTGCCTTCAGGGTCGAAGATATTCATCTCAAAAGGGTCGCCGTATTGGTTGAGAAAGCTCATGCCTTTCTCACGCGTATCGCGGTAGTTGACCCCGACCATACGGATACCCTGATCGGCGAGCTCCAATAGCTGCGGCATTTCCTGCTTGCACGCCGGGCACCACTCGCCCCACACGTTGACCAGCGTGACCTCACCTTTCAAGAGTGATTGATCGACCATTTGCTGCTCGTCACGCAGAGTAGTAGCTTCAAACGCTGGGAATTCCCGCGCCATCAACGCTGAGTCGCGCTGTGCCGGATCATGCTGCAGTCGCTGATACAGAAACAGCGCCACCAGTAGAAAACTCACGGGCAAGAGTAGTAGCAATAGCCGGCGGCTCATAGCGTGGCCTCCTGCGGCTCAGACTGACTAGGCGTAGCGGCTGAGGCTTTATTCGTCGCTTTTACACGGCGATAACGCTTATCCACAATCGCCAGCACACCGCCGAGCGCCATCAACAGGCCACCCAACCACAGCCAGCGTACAAAGGGTTTATATTGAATGCGCATGGCCCAGCTGCCGTCGTTCAGATCCTCACCCATGGCCACGTAAAGATCGCGAAACAGGCCAGCTCGCAGCGCCACCTGCGTCATGGGCATGCCGGTGGCTAGATAAAAGCGTTTTTCCGGGCGCATTAAAAAGCCGCGCTCAGAGTCGATATTTTGCACTTCAAGCACCGCCGTGTCGGCCAGAAAGTTGGCGCCCCGACGGCTGGTCAGTTCGGTCATGGTGAACTGATACCCGGCGACCTCGACTGTTGTGCCGGGTGCCATACGTATGGTGCGTTCACTGGCATAGTTGGAAACGACCGCCACCCCGACAATCGTTACGGCGATGCCCATATGGCCAAGCACCATGCCCCAGTAGGCCAGCGACAGCTTGCGTAATCCGGCCAACCGGCTGCGGGCGTGGCGGGTTTTATCGATTAAATCACGCCCCATCGGCAGCACAATCCAGAGTGCTGTCACAATGCCGAGCGACGCCCATAGGTTCCACTCACCGGTGTATATAAATGGCAGTAACACACCCAATACCAGCGCCACTGCCCCTGCAAGCCACAGTTTGCGCTTAAGCTCGCGGGCCTCCATGCTTTTCCAGCGG
This sequence comes from Halomonas colorata, assembly GCF_014897985.1. GTDB lineage: Bacteria > Pseudomonadota > Gammaproteobacteria > Pseudomonadales > Halomonadaceae > Vreelandella > Vreelandella colorata. Next base: position 190,897 of record NZ_JABUZA010000001.1, on the reverse strand, counting down.
GCCATCGGCCCCAGGCCCATGAAGATGCACATCACCACGGTCAGCGGTACAAACAGGGCGTTAAAGTAAGGCGGCCCCACGCTGATTTTACCCAGGTTGAGCGAATCCAGAATCAGCGGGTAGAGGGTGCCCAGCAATATAGTCACGGTCATGATGACCAGCACGATATTGTTGATCAGCAGCAGCGCATCCCGTGAAAGCCAGCTGAAGCTAACCTGGTGGCTGACCCTGGGCGCGCGCAGAGCAAACACCAGCAGTGAAAGCGTCACCGTGACCGCCAGCAACACCAGGATAAACAAGCCGCGCGAGGGGTCATTGGCAAACGCGTGTACCGAGGTAAGTACGCCAGAGCGCACCAGAAAAGTACCCAGCAGTGACAGCGAAAAGGTAAAGATGGCCAGCAACACGGTCCAGCTTTTAAACGAGCCGCGCTTTTCAGTGACCGCCAGAGAGTGAATCAGCGCCGTGCCGGTCAGCCAGGGCAAAAGCGAAGCGTTCTCTACCGGGTCCCAAAACCACCAGCCGCCCCAGCCAAGTTCGTAGTAAGCCCACCAGCTGCCCAGCGCGATCCCTACGGTTAAAAAAGCCCAGGCAATATTGGACCAGGGGCGCGCCCAGCGGGTCCAGGCGGCGTCCAACCGTCCGCCCAAAAGCGCGGCAATCGCAAAGGCAAACACCACTGAAAATCCGACATAGCCCATATACAGCATCGGCGGATGAACAATCAGGCCAATATCTTGAAGCAGCGGGTTAAGATCCGCGCCATCGTGAGGCACGTTGGGTAAAAGCCGTTCAAAGGGATTGGAGGTCAGCAGGATAAAGAGTAAGAAGCCCAGGCTAACCAAACCCATGACGCCCTGCACTCGAGCCACCATATCGCGGGGCAGGCCACCGGAAAAGCGTGAGGCAGCATAGCCCCAGCCCGCCAGCATAAAGCTCCACAAAAGCACCGAGCCTTCGTGGTTGCCCCACACGGCGCTCATCTTGTAGTACCAGGGCAGCAGCGAGTTTGAGTTGTTGGCCACGTTGGTCACGCTGAAGTCATCCAGCAGGTAGCTTGTGGTCAGGCACACATACGCCAGCGCGATAAACAGAAACTGCCCCACCGCCATGGGGTGGCCATAAGCCATCCATAAAGGCCTTCGCGTCGTGGCCCCGGCTAATGGCATTACCGCCTGTACCGCAGCCATTAGCACGGCAATAATCAATGCGAAATGGCCAAGTTCAGGGATCATTTTTACCAACATCGGCGCTCCAACCTAGCACTGGCCCTAAGGCTTACGGCATTCATCAAGCATTTCCATTATGCATTCAGGCGCTTACTCATTCAGACGCTTGCTTATTCAGGCGCTTGCCCACTTCGGCGGCCTTCTCTTGATAATCGGCGGGTGAATAACCAGCGTCTTCCAAGGCCTGCGCCACCTCGGGTGGCATATAGTTTTCATCGTGGCGGGCAAGCACCTTATCCGCCACAAACCGCCCGTCGGCTTGAAGCTTGCCGACCACCACCACGCCCTGCCCCTCTCGAAATAAATCCGGCAGGATACCGTTGTAAGAGACGCCCAGCTCATCGACGTAGTCGGTAATCCGAAACTCGACATCCAGGCTTTGCGGGTCGCGAAATACCGAGCCCTCTTTGACCAGGCCCCCCGCGCGTATGGAGCGCTCAATAGGCGCATCGCCCTGGGCGATCTGCACCGGGCTGAAAAACAGATTGATGTTGGCACGTAACGCATAGAGCGTCAGCCCAATGGCAAGCCCGGCTAACACGATGCCGCCGAGGATGATCAACAGCTTTTGGCGACGTTTAGGTGTCATCGCTATGGCTCGCTTGAAGTGAGTTCGGCGCGGTACTGGTGCTTGGGAGCGGACGCGTTGTTTCACGCCGGGCCCGGCGCTTTAAATCACGGATCAGCAGGCGGCGCTCCATGCGTGCATGCCCAACGCTGGCAATCATTAATAGCGCCGTGACGCCCCAGGCGGCCCATACATAAGGCGCATGCCCTCCCATGGCCAAAAACGCCGAGAACGAGGAAAACGCCATCAGTGCGCCTCCTTGATCAAATCCATGACCCAGCGCTTATTGGCCTCACGGCGCAGGATTTCACTGCGCGTGCGCATCAGCGTCAGGGCGATAAAGAAGCAGTAGAAGCCTAGCACCATGATCAACAACGGCAACCACATTTCAGCGGGCATGGTCGGGCTTGAGGTTACCCTAAAGGTTGCAGGCTGATGCAGGGTAAACCACCAATCAACCGAATATTTGATAATCGGGATATTAATCACCCCGACCATGGCAAGCACCGAGGCGGCCCGCGAGCCGCTGTCACGGCTTGTAAAAGCACCGCGCAAGGCAATGACGCCCAAAAATAAAAACAGCAGAATCAACATCGAGGTAAGTCGCGCGTCCCACATCCACCAGGTGCCCCAGGTAGGTACGCCCCACACCGCGCCGGAGAATAGGGCGACAAACGTCATCACTGCCCCCAAAGGCGCCATAACGGTCGCTGCCATGTCGGCAATCTTGATCTTCCAGACCATAAACACCAGCGCCGCCGCGGCCATGGAGACAAAAATCGACTGCGCTAAAAAGGCTGCGGGCACGTGCACGTAAATGATTCGAAAACTATTGCCCTGCTGGTAATCCGCCGGCGCGAAGGCCAGCCCCCATAGCGTGCCGACAGCGATCAAAAGCAGCGAGACCGTCCAGAACCAGGGCTGTAATTTTCCACTCATTGAGTAGAACCATTTGGGGGAGCCCCACTTATGGATAAAGGTCCACATGGCGTGTCTTTCCTTAACCGTTAATGCTGATGCGTAGCGAAGCGGCTATCGCCCAGGGTGCCAGTAACAGGGACGCGGCTAAAAGTGCTCCCAACATCGCCAGATGGGCGGCAACGCCTTCACCAAGAAGGGCGGCCTGCACCGCGCCTACGCCAAAAATAAGCACCGGGATATACAGCGGCAGTATCAACAGCGACAGCAGCACGCCACCGCGGGCGATCCCCACCGTTAGCGCGGCCCCAATGGCACCAATCAAACTCAAACTGGCGCTGCCTATCGCCAGTGAAAGCGAAAGAACCGCGTAACTTCCGGCCGGTAGTGCCAGCATGATGCCGAGCAGCGGTGCCATCAGCGCAAGCGGTAGCCCGGTGAATAGCCAATGCGCGGCCACTTTGGCCAAGCTCAATATGGCCAGTGGTTGAGGCGCTAACAGCAGTTGCTCCAGGCTGCCATCGTCATAATCGGTGCGAAACAGGCTATCCAGAGACAGCAGCGCGGCTAAAAGCGCGGCCACCCATAAAAGCCCAGGGGCAATAAGCGCCAACATGTCGGGGTCGGGTGAAATACCGATAGGAAACAGCGTCACCACCAGTGCAAAAAATACCAGCGGATTGAGTAGCTCGCCGCGCCGCCGCAGCATCAGCGTTAAATCGCGCTCAAGCGTAGCTTTAAAGGCGATCCAAAGGCTGCCTTGAGCAGGCGCTTCGACAATCACGACGGCTGGCGCAGCGTTGGTGCGTTGCAACGACATCTTCTACCCCAACTGAACGCATCTGACGGTGGACGTTACCGCAAGCGCATGGTGCGTGGTCAATAAAACGCAGCCCCCCGCCTGAACGTGGGCCGCCAGCTGGGCTTCCAACGCCGTCACACCCTGGCGGTCAATGGCCGTAAATGGTTCATCCAGCACCCAGAGCGCACGCCGAGTAAGCGTTAAGCGAGCCAGGGCGACACGGCGTTGCTGACCCGCCGACAGCTGCCCAGCAACGACATCTTCAAAGCCGTTGAGACCCACCTTGGCTAACGCTTCCAAGCGCTGCTCTTCACTGCCTTTATCGCCATTGAGCGCTTGATACCAAGCTAAGTTTTCCAATGGCGAAAGCCCGGCCTTAACGCCGGGGGAATGACCTAGATAAAGCAGATTGGCAAGAAACTGCTCACGGGCTTTACGCAGTGGTGTGCTGTTCCAGTAAAGCTCGCCTTCATACTCGCCTAGTTGACCCGCCAAAATTTTAAGCAGCGTGGTTTTGCCACTGCCGTTGGGGCCTTCAATTCGCAGGATTTCTCCACTGCGAATCTTTAGATCGAGCCCTTCAAATAACCAGCGCCCATCGCGCTCGCAGGCTAATTGTCGTGCTTCCAGGCACAGGCTCAAACGTCTCTCCCAGCGCATTAATAATGGCCAAAACTCTACACGCAAAGCCGCTTTATCGCCAGCCAGGTACCGATTGCTTCAGCAATTAATCAAGCACGCTAACAATGTGAGCAAACCACACGGTTCATGATGAATTGACAAAAACAGCACTACCACTGTATGCAAAAACAGCTGTATACTGAAACCACTGTATGAAAACACATATTAATAAAGTCTGATTTACTACGACTCATGCCTAGGGAAAGGGCGCTGCATTGGAGAACCCAATATGAATATATCGATGTCAGCACCAACACCTGCTTGCCGTTCAGTATTAGGCGCGGGGCTTGGCGCTTCAAAAAGCACGTCCTCTGCACGTGCCGTGTCCGCTTCAGGCCGTATGAAAAGGCACAATACTTACGCGCTTAAAATACGCGGCAACCGACTGCGCGATTGCAACTTATTCGATGGGGATGTCATTATTATTCGGCGTTTTCAACGCGATGCCCATGAAGAAACCGCCGTTGCGCAGATCAACCAGCAGCAAGTCGCTTTAAAGCAGCTCTCTATCAGCCGCTTTGGAGTACATTTATGGCCTGCTGACGCCCAGGCGCCGGATCTCTTTTTGCACAATCGCGATATTCAAGTGTTAGGAATGGTAATGGGGGTGGCTCAGGATAACGCCCACCACCTGGCTACCGATTCTTATGGTCCCATGGAGCATTGATTGCGTTACCGAGTCCCGGATTTACCTGCCGCGCAGTGGCACACCGCTGAAATCGACGTCGAAAAGAGCCAGTTTCTGGCGTGGCTATGCCATGCGCCCGACGTTGGCGCTTTCGGTGCGCTGCTTGAGGCCGCCAGAGCCGCCCATCCCAATGCCAGCCACCACTGCACTGCCTATATAGCCGGGCCTCCCGGCGAGCAAACGTTGATTGGATTTTCGGATGATGGTGAGCCGGGCGGCACGGCGGGCAGGCCGATGTATCAGGTACTTCAGGGCAGCCAGCTGGGTGAAATTGGCTGCGTGGTAATTCGCTACTTTGGGGGCACCAAACTCGGCACCGGCGGCTTGGCTCGCGCCTATGCTCAAGCGGTCAGCCATGCGCTGGAAAGCCTGCCAACCCGTGAAGTGATCGAGCGAGACGCCTACGCGCTGCGCCTTACCTTTGCCAGCGAAGCCATTGCCCGCGCTTGGTGCGATGAGCAGATGATCCCCATTGAGCAGGTCGACTATGATGGCGAAGGCGTCAAGCTAACCATCGGCTGGCCTCGCGATCACACGTTCGACCTATCCCCGCTGGAAAACCGCTTAAAGTGCACCCTGGACGTTAGCCCGGTCACTACCCCCACTTTTTGATTCTATTCCAAGCCCACTATCCCCCAAATCTCCTCCAAAAAAAACGGCTTACGGAGTCAACCGTAAGCCGCGTAGCGAGTAATTACGTTTACACCCGCTGATCTATTTCCGATATGTCCCGGGCCTAGCTCCGCCCTATCCCAAATATTTAATCATGACCCCGGCAGCCACGGCAGAACCGATCACACCAGCCACGTTCGGGCCCATGGCATGCATCAGCAAGAAGTTATGCGGATTCGCTTCAAGCCCGACTTTATTGGCTACCCGCGCAGCCATGGGTACTGCCGATACGCCGGCGGCACCAATCAGTGGGTTAATCGGCATACGGCTCATCAGGTTCATTAGCTTCGCCATTAATACCCCGGCGGCCGTGCCAATTCCGAAGGCCACGATGCCCAACCCCAGAATACCCAAGGTTTCAACCGACAGAAAACTCTCGGCCATCAGCTTTGAGCCCACCGAAAGCCCCAGGATGATTGTTACGATATTGATCAACGCATTCTGAGCGGTATCGGAAAGCCGCTCGACCACGCCACACTCACGCATCAGGTTACCAAAGCAGAACATGCCGAGAAGCGGTGCGGCGTCGGGCAGGAACAGCGCCACAAGAATCAACAGCATCAGCGGGAAAACAATCTTTTCCAGCTTGGACACCGGACGCAGCTGCGTCATCTTGATCTGACGCTCTTTTTCGGTGGTCAACAGCCGCATGATGGGCGGCTGAATCAGCGGCACCAGCGCCATATACGCATAGGCCGCCACCGCGATCGCTCCCAACAGCTCAGGGGCAAGCATGCTTGCGACATAGATCGACGTTGGACCATCTGCCCCGCCGATAATCCCGATCGCGGCTGCCTGATTAAGCGAGAAATCCATTACGCCCATGGAGGTCAGCACAACGGCGCCAAACAGCGTGGCGAAAATACCAAACTGAGCAGCCGCGCCTAAAAACAGCGTGCGCGGATTGGCAAGGAGCGGCCCAAAATCGGTCATCGCGCCGACGCCCATAAAGATCAGCAGCGGCGCAATGCCCGAGGCAATGGCAACCGTATAGAAGTTATACAGCATGCCATTACTGTAACCGACGCTCGCGGCAACATCTTTGGCGGCACGCAATTGGTCCGGCGCTACGTCGCTATGAGCCAGCGCCTTGAGCGCTTCACGCCAGCCTTCAATACCGGCCAAAGGATCTAGCGCGACCCCGAGCGCTGCGCCAATCTGCTGAAGCACGGCAGGCTTGGCCACTTCAATGGCCTGATCCAGCGCTGAAATCGCAAGGCCGGCTTCGGGGATATTGGCAAGAATGCCCCCAAAGCCAATAGGCACCAGCAGCAGCGGCTCAAATTTCTTATGGATCGCCAAATAAAGCAGCAGTAGCCCGACCCCGATCATGACCGCCTGACCAAGCTCAAGATTATAAAGCCCAGAGCCTTCCCATAAGGTGATTAATTTTTCCATTCCCGATATGCCCTTAAAGCTCAATCAGTGCGTCACCAACAGCTACGCTGTCACCTTCGCTAACGTTAACTTTCGATACCGTGCCGGCACTGCTGGCGCGGATTTCGGTTTCCATTTTCATTGCTTCAAGGATGATCACCACATCCCCTTCCGCCACCTGATCGCCTGGGCGTACGTTCACTTTGAAAATATTGCCGGCAAGCGGTGCCTCGATACGCTCACCGCTACTTTCAACCGCCGGTGCTGGCGCTGCACTTGCCGCAGGAGCGGCTTGCTCTTGCACCTGACCAATATCGCCGCCTTCAGAAACTTCCACCACAAACGCTTTGCCGTTGAGCTTTACGGTGTAGGTTTCAGGGCCGCGCGCCGCCACTTGCGTACTGGCTTGGGGGGCTACCGGGGCCTTGGTGGGCTGGTTTTCTGCCGCCTGAGGCGCGGGCTCGAAGGCCTCGGGGTTATCGCGGTTTTTAAGAAATTTCAGGCCAATTTGCGGGAACAGCGCGTAGGTTAAAACATCGTCAATCTCGCGTTCCCCTTCTGCCAAACGCACGTTGTCGGCACTGGCTTTCTGCTTAAGCTCCGCCGCCAACTTGTCCATCTCAGGCGTAAGATTATCCGCCGGACGGCAGGTGATTGGCTGACCGCCTTCCAGTACGCGGGCCTGAAGTTCGGTATCAAACGGTGCGGGCGCCGCGCCATACTCGCCTTTAAGCAGCGCCTGAACTTCTTTAGAAATTGATTTGTAACGCTCGCCCATCATGACATTCATGACCGCCTGGGTGCCGACAATCTGCGACGTCGGCGTCACCAGAGGAATAAACCCCAGGTCTTCGCGCACACGCGGAATCTCGCTGAGCACATCATCCAGCTTATCACCGGCGCCCTGCTCTTTGAGCTGGCCTTCCATATTGGTCAGCATGCCACCGGGCACCTGAGCCACGAGAATGCGCGAATCAATGCCGCGTAGCGAGCCTTCAAAAGCCGCGTACTTTTTGCGCACCTCACGGAAGTAACCGGCAATATCTTCCAGCAGCTCAAGATCCAGCCCGGTATCGCGGCCGGTGTCTTTGAGCATCGCCACAACGGACTCAGTGGGGCTATGGCCATAGGTCATCGACATGGAGGAAATAGCGGTATCCACGTTATCAATACCGGCTTCTACCGCCTTAAGAATGGTCGAGGTAGAAAGCCCGGTAGTAGCGTGGCAGTGTAGATGGACTGGAATAGACAGGTTTTTCTTCAGACGGGTTACCAGCTCAAACGCCGTGTAGGGCGTTAACAGTCCCGCCATATCCTTGATAGCCAACGAGTCTGCGCCCATTGCCGCAATAGTATTTGCAAGATCGACCCAGCTATCCAGGGTATGTACCGGACTGACCGTATAGGAAATGGTCCCTTGGGCATGCCCACCCACCTGACGCACCGCTTTAATGGCACGCTCCAGATTTCGGGGGTCATTCATGGCGTCAAACACACGAAAAACGTCCACGCCGTTAGTCTTGGCACGTTCGACAAATTTGTCGACTACATCGTCAGCGTAGTGGCGATAGCCAAGCAGATTCTGGCCGCGTAACAGCATCGCCTGCGGCGTGTTAGGCATGGCTTCTTTTAGCGCCCGGATACGCTCCCATGGGTCTTCGCCCAGATAACGAATACACGCGTCGAAGGTAGCGCCGCCCCAGGTTTCAAGCGACCAATAGCCGACACGGTCCAGTTTTTCGGCAATAGGCAGCATGTCTTCAAGACGCAGTCGGGTTGCAAACAGCGACTGATGGGCGTCACGCAGCACAACATCGGTAATCCCCAGCGGGCGTTTTGTCTCGTTCATGGCGATAGCTCACACGTTAAAATTATAGATATGTAGTAAAACTAACAAAAAAAGCCGATTTAATTGTCGCAGCGAACAAAATGCGTGTCGCTTATTTCGACGGCGAAGAACGGTAACGATGCACTGCAGCACTGATCGCTGCCTTCACTTCGGCATCCGTATCGGCCTGTGCAGGCGTGCGTACACTCTGCGGCGCCGGCATGACCGGTGTGGGCAGCGGCTGAAAACGCCCCATCAGTTTTGACAACAGCGTGACACTGATGACTAAAACCGTAAGGAAAACAAAAACAAACCCCATCCCCAAGCCCATAATGGCAAGGCCTTCCTGGAGCAGCTCTGAATCCTGCATAACCCCTCTCCTGTTATTAGGCGCTAATCATGTGCCAAAGTCCTATAAAAGCTCCTTGGCGTAATGTAAGTAATACTCTAACCTGCCACACTCAGCATAGATTGCAATCGCGCCATAGTGGAAGTCATGGTTGTTAATTTACTACAAAGTGGAAAGATAGGTCTCGCTCCGATGGAGGGCGTTATTGATGCCCTTACCCGCGATTTATTAACGCGTCGGGCTGGCTTTGATTGGACCGTCACAGAATTTGTGCGCGTCGTTGATACGCGCCTTCCGCCCCGGGTGTTCTATAAACACTGCCCTGAGCTTGAAAAACGCCCGGTAGCCACCCCTAGCGGCATTCCTGTGCATTTACAGCTACTTGGCTCTGACCCAACCGCTCTTGCCGAAAACGCGCGTCAGGCGTTAGCGTTGGGCGCTTTAAGCGTGGATTTGAATTTTGGCTGCCCTGCCAAGCTGGTTAACCGTCACGATGGCGGCGCATCCCTTCTGCGCCGACCTGAACGCGTCTATCAGGCAGTCAAGGCGGTAGCGGATGCTCTTGAAGGCCAGATACCGGTCACCGCCAAGATTCGTCTGGGCTTTTCCAACCGTCAGCTGGCGGTCGCCTGTGCCCAGGCGACTCAGGCGGGCGGCGCCTCCCGGCTGGTAGTGCATGGGCGTACACGCGATGAAGGCTATCGCCCGCCAGCGCATTGGGAGTGGATTGGCCGGGTGCGTCAGCAAGTGTCGATACCGGTGGTCGCCAATGGGGATATCTGGACGCTGGAGGCGTACTGGAAAGCGCGTACGCTGTCAGGCTGCTCTGATGTGATGCTAGGGCGTAGCGCGCTAGCCGACCCCTGGCTTGCGCCACGCATTCGGCATTGGCAGCAAACCGGCGAGCGGTTGCCTGAAACGACATGGCCGATGCGCGCCAGCGTGATCAAAGAGTACGCTCGCCTACAGCGCCAACATTTGCCTGACCGCATCGTGGTGTCACTGGTGAAACAGTGGCTTGCCCAAATGCGTCAAGGCAATGAAGAGGCCAACCAGCATTTTCAGCGCGTTAAACGCCTAACCGACCTGGACACCCTGCTTCAAAGCTTGGTGCCTGATACAACGCCTGCTGAGCGGCTCGCTGTCAGCATCTAACCCTCTGGACAAAAAAAAGCGCCCTCGCAATACGCGGGGCGCTCTAAACGATCCAAGAACGTGGCGCGAGCCGCCACGATCAGGCTAGAAACAGAAAACCCGCTCTCATTGAAGAGAACGGGTTTGAAATCTGGCGCGCCCGGGAGGATTCGAACCTCCGACCCCCTGATTCGTAGTCAGGTACTCTATCCAGCTGAGCTACGGGCGCTTTAGGTGATGCAAGTGCTTACAAAGTACATAGTGACTTAATGCTTTACATCAAGTTAGAAGATGGCGCGCCCGGGAGGATTCGAACCTCCGACCCCCTGATTCGTAGTCAGGTACTCTATCCAGCTGAGCTACGGGCGCATCTTCTATTGTGCTATTGGCGGAGAGAGAGGGATTCGAACCCTCGATAGGGCTATAAACCCTATACTCCCTTAGCAGGGGAGCGCCTTCAGCCACTCGGCCACCTCTCCTCAACGGCACGGCGCGAATATTACCGATTTCAGCAGCTGCTGTCCATACTTATGTCGATTTTTTTTCGCACCGGCTTTAGTTTGCCGTTTAGACGCCCTGTAGTAGGCGTAATAAAGGCGGCCATTTACTCTGTTTCGCTTTCACTATTGCGCTCACGCTGAATGCGCTGATAAATCTCTTCACGGTGTACAGCAACGTCTTTCGGCGCGTTAACGCCAATACGTACCTGGTTACCTTTCACACCTAGCACTGTGACGGTGATTTCATCACCGATCATCAGCGTTTCGCCAACACGGCGGGTTAGGATGAGCATGGCTGATCTCCTTCTCAGACGTTTTTATACAACGGGTTGTGTCCGCCAGAAGCGCCACTACGCCATTATGCGGCATAGCAGCGCCTTCACCAATGGCTCTGGCTCCATGACACCTAAACCTCCCGTTGAAAGAAAGCTCACCACCAACGGTAGCGAGTACCTCTTCAGCGTAGAAGGTTTAAGGCATAAATGTTATTCAGATTCTATATTTGCTTTATCCAAACCAAATGCTTTGTGTAAGGCATTAACTGCTAATTCCATATGCTTTTCATCAATCACGACTGAAATTTTAATCTCAGAGGTGGAAACCATACGAATATTGACGTTTTCGTCGGCCAATACACGGAACATTTTCGAGGCAACGCCTGCATGCGAGCGCATGCCGACACCGACCAGGGATACTTTAGCGATATTATCATCGCCACGCAGCTCACCACCGCCCAAATCGGGAATGACGGTTTCTTCGATCAGCTTCTTGGTGGCTTTGTAATCGCCTTTGGCAACCGTAAAGGTGAAATCGGTGTAATCACCTGCCGGCGCCACGTTCTGCACGATCATATCGACTTCGATATTGGCATCGGCGATAGGACCCAGAATACGTGAGGCAACACCCGGAACATCAGGGGTATGGAGCAGGGTCAGTTTGGCTTCGTTTTTGGTAAACGCGATTCCTGAGATCAGCGGTTCTTCCATGGAGTCCTCGTCTTGGTCAGAATCTGCAACAATTAAGGTACCGGGGCCATCTTCAAAGCTCGACAGTACCCGCAGGGGAACGTTGTATTTGCCGGCAAACTCTACGGCACGGATTTGCAGTACTTTAGAGCCCAGGCTTGCAAGCTCGAGCATTTCTTCAACCGTAATGCTTTCCAGACGCTGCGCTTTAGTGCACACGCGGGGATCAGTGGTGTAAACCCCATCGACATCAGTATAAATCTGACACTCGTCCGCATTAAGCGCAGCGGCTAGTGCAACACCGGTAGTATCGGAGCCACCACGGCCAAGCGTTGTGATATTGCCTTCTTCATCAACGCCTTGAAAACCCGCGACGACCACTACCTGTCCAGCATCAAGATCGGCTTTAAGATCATCGGTTTCAATGCGTTGGATACGCGCCTTGGTATGCGCGCTGTCGGTATGAATACCGATCTGGGCCCCCGTGTGCGAGGTCGCCGGCACGCCGATCTGCTGAAGCGCCATGGCAAGAAGCGAAATCGTTACCTGCTCACCGGTTGAGAGCAGCATATCCATCTCACGCGGGGCGGGGTCCTCATTTAACGCATGGGCCATATCGGTTAGTCGGTTAGTCTCTCCGCTCATTGCAGAGACCACCACGACGATCTGGTGTCCCTGATCACGAAAGCCTTTAACCTTTTCCGCTACGGCCTTAATACGGTCGACAGAGCCCACCGAGGTGCCGCCGAACTTCTGTACGTATAGTGCCATATGCCGTTTTTCCTATTCGTTCGGGAATGGAGGATGAAACGTAATTTAAATGAACAAAAGGCCGGTCGCTATAATGCCACCGGCCTTGGGTTTAGCTAAGTATATTTTCAAGCCACGCCGGGACACTGCTCAAGGCGTCGGGTAAGCCATCTGGCTGGCTGCCCCCTGCCTGCGCCATGTCGGCACGGCCACCACCTTTACCTCCTACCTGCGAGGCAACATGGTTAACCAGCTCACCCGCCTTCACACGTTGGGTAAGATCCTGCGTCACGCCTGCAATTAGGCTGACTTTACCGGCAGCCTTATCAGCCACACCCAGGATAATCACGCCTGAGCCGATTTTATTTTTCAGCTGATCGAGCACGCCGCGCAGATCTTTACCGGAAACGCCTTCCAGCTGGGTCGCCAGCAGCTTAACGCCGTGGATCTCTTGCGCCTGGCTCAACATATCGCTGCCTGCGGCGCTGGCAAGCTTGGCTTTTAACTGTTCAAGCTCTTTTTCCAGGCTGCGGTTACGCTCAACTAGCGACTCGACGCGGCCTTCGACCTGCTCAGGCTTGGTTTTCAAACGCTCGCCCAGACGCTGCACGCGGGCTTCCTGCTCACGGAAGTAGGCCAGTGCATTCTCGCCGGTAATAGCTTCAATCCGGCGAACGCCGGATGCGATACCGACTTCGCTGATAATGTGGCAACAGCCGATATCACCACTTCGGCTTACGTGGGTACCGCCACACAGCTCAATAGAGAAGCCGTCTGCACCAATGGTCAACACGCGTACGTTTTCCGCGTATTTGGCTTCAAACAGCGCGGCCGCGCCTTTAGCCTTGGCTTGATCCAGGCTCATCTGCTCGGTTTTCGTTGGCGCATTGGCAAGAATCTGCTCATTTACCAGGCGCTCAACTTCCGCTAACTGCTCGGCGGTCATTGGCTCAAAATGGCTAAAGTCAAAGCGCAGACGCTCAGCATTGACCAGCGAGCCTTTCTGCTGAACGTGATCACCCAGCACCATACGCAGGGCTTTATGCAGCAGGTGGGTGGCTGAGTGGTTGCGGATCGTTGCCGAGCGCAGGCTGGCATCGACCTGCCCTTTCACGCTTGCGCCAACGTTAAGCGCGCCCTCCACCATGACACCCTGATGCAGGTGATGACCGCTCTGCTTTTGCGTGTCGGTGACCTGAAAGCGGCCGCCTTCCACATATAAGTAGCCGGTATCGCCTACCTGGCCGCCGGACTCACCGTAAAACGGCGTACGATCCAGCACCACGGTGCCCTTCTGGCCGGCTTCCAGCGCCGCCAGGGCATTGCCTTCGCTATCCACAATGGCGGTTACGGTGGACTGGTCTTCCAGACGGTCATAGCCGGTAAAGCTGGTTTCGCCGTCAAGCTCGATAGAGGCACTGTAGTCGGCACCGAACTGGCTGGCAGCACGAGCACGCTCACGCTGCGCTTCAAGCTCACGCTGGAAACCTTCTTCATCCAGCGTGACGTTACGCTCGCGGCAAACATCGGCAGTGAGATCAAACGGGAAGCCGTAGGTATCGTAAAGCTTAAATACCGTTTCACCGGAGAGCATATTGCCCTCAAGCTCTTCAAGCGCCGCGTTCAGCAATCCCATTCCGTGGTCAAGGGTACGGGCAAACTGCTCTTCTTCTTTCAATAGAACGCGGGCAATCTGCGCACGCGCCTCACGAAGCTCAGGGTAGGCTTTGCCCATCTCGGCATCCAGCGCATCCACAAGCATATGGAAGAACGGCTTGGTCGCGCCCAGCTTGTGGCCATGGCGAATTGCCCGACGGATAATACGCCGCAGCACGTAGCCACGGCCTTCGTTAGACGGCAGTACACCGTCGGCAATCAGGAAAGCACACGAACGAATGTGGTCTGCAATAACGCGCAGCGAAGGTGTCGCGGTATCCGCATGTCCGGTCGCTTTGGCGGCCGCCTGAAGCAGGTTCTGGAACAGGTCGATCTCGTAGTTGGAGTGAACGCCCTGCATTACCGCGGCGACCCGCTCAAGGCCCATGCCGGTATCGATAGACGGCTTAGGCAGCGGGTTCAGCGTACCCTGGGCGTCGCGGTCAAACTGCATGAAGACCAGGTTCCAGATCTCGATATAGCGGTCGCCATCTTCATCGGCACTGCCGGGAGGTCCGCCCCATACGTCAGGACCATGATCAAAGAAGATTTCCGAGCTGGGGCCGCAAGGGCCGGTATCGCCCATCTGCCAGAAATTATCTTCATCCAGCCTGGAGAAGCGTTCCGGATCAATACCGATTTCGTCTTTCCAGATCCGCTCGGCTTCGTCGTCGCTAATGTGTACCGTCACCCAAAGCTTCTCTTTGGGAAGTCCTAAAGTTTCGGTTAAAAATGTCCACGCGAAGCGAATGGCATCATGCTTGAAGTAATCGCCAAAGCTGAAGTTACCCAGCATTTCGAAAAACGTATGGTGGCGCGCCGTGTAGCCGACGTTGTCCAGATCATTATGCTTCCCCCCCGCGCGCACACAGCGCTGGGCAGAAGTTGCACGCACATAGGGGCGTGGATCGCGGCCAAGGAAGACATCCTTGAACGGCACCATGCCTGCATTGGTAAACAGCAGTGTGGGGTCGTTACCCGGCACCAGCGAGCCTGTGGGGACGATAGTATGTCCCTGCTCTTCAAAAAAGGATAAAAAAGCCTGTCTAATCTCTGCGCTTCTCATAGGGTATCCGTAACATTAAAGCATGATGCCCCAGGGCGCTGTCGCCGCTACCCGCTGGGGTCGCAAAAGCGCCATTATAGCGCAGTTGTCAAACGACTAAAGCGGCAGTTAGTGGCTAATAGCTAAAGACGTAAGAAAACGATCAGGCACAATAGTGATAAAAGAAGGCTTTACAAGCAAGAGAGCGCGTAACGAATTTGTTCAAAATCGAAACCACGCGAGGCAAGAAAGCGCTCACGTTTGGCGCGTTCTTTTGGGGTATCACCGGGGGAGGAGAAGCGCCGCGCCAGGGTGGCACTGGCAAGCTCAAACCAGTCAACGCCTTCGTTTTCTTCCACGGCGACGAGCGCGTTGCTTAAAATTTCCTGATCAATGCCACGCTGGCGGAGTTCACCTTTAATGCGTATGACGCCTTGACCACGAATAATACGTGAACGAATAAAACTTTCGGCAAAGCGCACATCCGACTGAAGCCCCTGTTCTTCCAGGGTATCCAGGCACGCCTCAATGTCTGCGTTCTCGAAAGCTTTCTTGGTTAGTCTTTGCGCTATCTCAGCGCGAGAATACTCGCGCCGAGATAGCAGCTGAAGTGCTATGTCGCGTGGGGTTGCATCACGTGACGAAGCAAACATACGATTTACAGCAGGTCGTCGTCAGCATCAGCGGCGACATCAGCCGCTGGCGCTTCTTCTTTTTTCGGGTCAGGCTTGGCAAGCAACTGCTCCCGGATCTGGCTTTCGATCTCTTGCATGATTTCCGGATGCTCTTCAAGGTACTGGGCGGCGTTTGCCTTACCCTGACCAATCTTGTTGCCTTTATAGCTGTACCAGGCGCCTGCCTTGTCGACCAGGTTGCACTGCACGCCCAGATCAACTACCTCACCAGCATGGTAAATACCCTTGCCGTACAGGATCTGGAACTCGGCCTGACGGAACGGCGGTGCTACCTTGTTTTTAACCACTTTAACGCGGGTTTCGTTACCGGTGACTTCATCACCCGATTTTACGGAACCGGTACGGCGAATATCGAGCCGCACGCTGGAGTAAAACTTCAGCGCGTTACCGCCCGTCGTGGTTTCCGGGCTACCAAACATCACGCCGATCTTCATGCGGATCTGGTTGATAAACACCACGAGGCAGTTGGCGTTTTTGATATTACCGGTGATTTTACGCAGCGCCTGAGACATCAAACGCGCCTGCAGACCTACATGGGTATCACCCATTTCGCCTTCGATTTCAGCACGCGGCGTCAGCGCGGCAACGGAGTCGATAATGATCACGTCAACGCCGCCCGAGCGGACCAGCATATCGGTGATTTCAAGCGCCTGCTCACCGGTGTCCGGCTGAGATACCAGCAGGTCATCCAGGTTAACACCCAGTTTTTCTGCATAGCTTGGATCAAGGGCGTGCTCGGCATCAACGAACGCACATACCTTGCCCTGCTTCTGTGCTTGAGCAATGACCGACAGGGTCAGCGTGGTCTTACCCGACGATTCCGGTCCAAAAATCTCTACAACCCGGCCAAAGGGCAAACCACCAATGCCAAGAGCGATGTCCAAGCCTAGCGAGCCAGTAGACACTGACGGCATGACGACACGCGGAGCGTCGCCCAAGCGCATCACAGTGCCTTTACCAAACTGGCGATCGATCTGACTAAGTGCGGCGTTTAGCGCTTTCGTACGGTTGTCATCCTGAGCCATGCAAACACCCTCATCACAAACTGTATAATTACACAGTATTATGCCAAAAATTTGCTGGTAAACAAATCCTCAACGTCGTTTTTAACGATTATTTCTCAACCTCGCCTTCCCCAGAAGCATCCAGGCGCGCTACCAGGCCTGCCAACGCCTCGCGTACCGCCTGCTCGCGTACTGCCTGACGGTCTCCGGGAAAATGAAAACATTCCGCCTGCTGATGGGCCATATCTCCCCAGGCAAGCCAAACGGTGCCCACTGGTTTTTCTGGACTGCCCCCATCAGGCCCCGCCACACCGCTTACTGCAACACCTAGCTGAGCACCGCTTTCCTGGCAGGCGCCTACTACCATAGCTTTTACCACCGCCTCACTGACAGCACCTTCAGCTTCCAGTGTAGCGGCTGACACACCCAGCAGGCGTGTTTTTGCCGTATTCGCATAGGTAATATAGCCCGTTGTAAAATAAGCCGAGCTTCCCGCCGCCGAGGTAATGGCACTGGCGATGCCACCGCCCGTACATGACTCCGCCGCGGTTATTTCTATCTGACGCTGCTGACAGACCCGCCCAAGCCGCTGCGCCAGAAGTGACAAATCAAGATTTTTAAGGCTGGATACGCTAGGGGGCATGGTCGCTCCTTCATGTAGGACATCAGTTCAGCGTAGAATACTGCGTTTAGCTTTCTCAAAGAAATCGCTCAAAGAAATCGCTCAAAAGTACGTAACCCAAGAATGTAGTTAAAAAGGTAGTAAAGAGCGTATTTCAAAGCACATATTTCAAGAACATGCCGCAAGCCACGCTGGCCTGCGCCACGCTCAATCAGGACGCCCATGTCACAGGCCATTCCCCCCAACACGCCAATGATCACGCAGTATTTAAAGATCAAACGTGAACACCCCGAGGTACTACTGTTCTACCGCATGGGGGATTTTTACGAGCTGTTTTTCGACGACGCCAAACGCGCTTCAGCCCTGCTGGACATTACGCTCACCCAGCGCGGCCAGTCAGGCGGCAAACCGATCCCCATGGCTGGCATCCCCTATCATAGCGCCGAGGGCTATCTCGCCCGCCTGGTAGCTACCGGTGAGTCGGTCGCCATTTGTGAGCAGATTGGCGACCCAGCTACCAGCAAAGGCCCCGTCGAGCGCCAGGTAGTGCGTATTGTGACACCCGGCACCCTGCACGATGAGGCCCTGCTCGATGCCCGACGTGACAACGTGCTGGTGGCCCTGGCACCTGGCAGCGATCGCTGGGGACTTGCCTGGCTTGAGCTTTCCAGCGGACGTTTTAGCGTGCTGGAAGTAGACAGCGAAGCTGAAATGCTCGCCGAGCTGACCCGCCTCTCTCCCGCTGAACTACTGATCCCCGAGAGCTTAACGCTTCCCGACATTTGGTCACAAAAGCGTAGCTTACGCCGACAGGGCGAGTGGCTTTTTGATCTGGAAAGCGCCAATCGCAGCCTGTGCGATCAGTTTGAAGTGCAGGATTTGCGCGGGTTTGGCTGCGCTCACCTGACCACTGCCCTTGTCGCCGCTGGCGTACTGATCGATTACGCGCGTGACACACAGCGCTCGCGCCTGCCCCACGTCACCGCGCTGAGCGTCGAAAACCGCGATGACGCAGTAGTGATCGATGGCGCCAGTCGGCGCAATCTGGAGATTGATATCAACCTGGGCGGCAGCGCCGACAATACGCTGGCAAGCGTGCTGGACACCTGCACCACCGCAATGGGCTCAAGGCTACTGAAGCGCTGGCTGAATCGCCCGCTGCGCCAGCGCGAGACGGTACAGGGCCGCCAGGCCGGCGTTGCGCTATTAAGCCTGGACGCCGCCTATATGACGCTGCGCGACACGCTCAATGATGTTGGTGATGTCGAGCGTATTCTGTCGCGCGTTGCGCTGTATAGCGCCCGGCCACGCGATTTGGCGCGCCTGAGAGACGCCCTCAATACCCTACCCATGCTTGAGCAGCAGCTAAGTGACGTTGAAAGTGGCAGCGCTCTGGACAACCTGCGCCCGCATATCCGCCCCTATCCCGACATCGCCGACACGCTCAACCGGGCGCTGATTGAGAACCCCCCCGTAGTTATCCGCGATGGCGGCGTGATTGCCGACGGCTTTGACGCTGAGCTTGACGAGCACCGCGGCATGGCCGAAAACGCCGGCAGCTACCTGGTCAAGCTTGAACTGCGTGAACGTGAACGTACCGGACTTGCCAACCTGAAGGTCGGCTACAACCGCGTACACGGCTACTTTATCGAGCTGCCCCGCTCTCAGGCCCAGCAGGCCCCGGCTGACTATATTCGCCGCCAAACGCTGAAAAACGCCGAGCGGTTTATCATCCCGGAGCTTAAAGAGTTCGAAGATAAGGCGCTATCGGCCAAGTCGCGCGCCTTGACCCGTGAAAAGTGGCTGTACGATCGCCTATTGGGCGAGCTCAACGAGAACCTGACCGCTTTGCAGGGCACCTCCCGAGCGCTTGCCGAACTGGACGTACTGTGCGCTTTTGCCGAGCGCGCCGAGGCGCTCAACTGGGTGCGTCCAACGTTAAGCGATGCCACCGGCATTACGATTACCGCAGGCCGTCATCCGGTCGTGGAGCAGGTAAGCGATAAGCCATTTGTGCCCAACGATGTGGTGCTCACACCCGAGCGGCATATGTTGATTATCACCGGCCCCAATATGGGCGGTAAATCTACCTATATGCGCCAGACGGCACTAATTGCACTGCTGGCCCATAGCGGTAGCTTTGTGCCCGCGGATGCGGCTGAAATAGGCCCTATCGACCGGATCTTTACCCGCATTGGTTCATCGGATGATTTAGCGGGTGGTCGCTCGACGTTTATGGTCGAGATGACCGAAACTGCGAATATTTTACATAATGCGACCGAACAAAGCCTGGTACTCATGGATGAAATTGGCCGGGGCACGAGTACCTTTGATGGTCTTTCGCTTGCCTGGGCAAGTGCCGAGCACCTCGCCCAGGCGCACGCGCTTACACTTTTTGCCACTCACTACTTTGAAATGACAGCGCTGCCTGACCAGGCCGAAGGCGTGGCCAATATTCATTTAACCGCCACCGAACATGGCGACAGCATTGTGTTTATGCATCGCATCGAGGCGGGCCCGGCAAGCCAAAGCTATGGCTTGCAGGTAGCCCAGCTGGCGGGTGTGCCCACGCATGTCATCAAACGTGCCAGGGAAAAATTGATTGCGCTTGAACAGCGCGATGTGAACACGCATCAGGCACGCTCTGCTGGCGTATCGGAACATTACCCTCAGGCAACACCCGCGCCTCAGCAGAACGATTTGTTTGCCAGCACGCCGCACCCGGTTGTCGAAGCGCTTGAGCGCGCGGATGTAGACGATTTATCGCCCCGTGAAGCGCTGGCGCTGATTTATCAATGGCGGGATCTGCTGTAATTGGCGCAAGAGAAGACGCTCAGAGCTTGCCGTTAGGTATAGGCACCACTAGAATGTCGCCCATACTTTTTAGCTTATAAAAAACGGCTGTTTTATAACCATTCACGATTGACCATGACCGGACTGTACCTCCGGTCCCGCAAGAGGGATAGCGCGATGACGTTTGTCGTTACCGAAAACTGCATCCAATGCAAATACACCGACTGTGTCGAAGTTTGCCCGGTCGACTGCTTTTACGAAGGCCCCAACTTCCTGGTGATTCACCCGGATGAGTGCATTGATTGCGCCCTATGCGAGCCGGAGTGCCCTGCAGAGGCCATCTTCTCTGAGGATGAGCTGCCGGATGGGCAGGAACAGTTTATCGAGATCAATGCTGAACTGGCCGAAGTATGGCCCAACATAGCTGAAAAGAAAGATGCCTTGCCGGATGCCGAAGAGTGGGATGGCAAGAGCGGCAAGATCGAGAAGCTTGAGCGCTAATAAAAACGGCGCAACAGCATTTCCTAAGAACCAGCGTCCGCGCTGGTTTTTTTGTTTCTGTCTGACCATCTAGCGAATGCTTGCTTACAACGCAAAAGAGCCACCCTGGGGCGGCTCTTTGCGTTACATGATGCACCTGCTGGCTTACACGGGCTTCGGCTCGCCCAGCTCGTTATCATTAGAGTCAAAGACCGCGCTATCGTGCTGCTTGAGCAGGCGGCTGGTCACCGTGCCCGCGGTCATTGAGCCGTTGACGTTGATCGCCGTGCGGCCCATATCGATGAGCGGCTCGATGGAGATTAATAGTCCTGCCAGCGCAATCGGCAGATCAAGCGTCGAAAGCACAATGATGGCCGCAAAGGTTGCCCCACCACCGACGCCTGCAATCCCGAAAGATGCCAGAGTGACGACCAGCACCAGCGTTGCCAGAAACTCCAGCGAAAATGGATCGATCCCTACCGTAGGCGCAATCATCATGGCCAGCATGGCCGGATAAAGCCCGGCACAGCCGTTTTGGCCGATGGTTGCCCCGAAGGAAGCAGAGAAGTTGGCAATGGCGGGCGGCACGCCAATGCGGTCCACCTGGGCTTCGATGTTCAGAGGAATCGTGGCCGCGCTTGAGCGCGAGGTAAACGCAAAGGTGAGCACCGGCCAGACTTTTTGAAAATAGCGTTTGGGATTGACTCCAGCGCCCATCAGAAACAGCGTATGCATGACCAGTATCAGCGCCAACCCCACGTAGGAGGCGATGACGAAACCAAGCAGATTAAGAATATCGTTAAGATTGGATGTGGAAACCACCTTGGTCATCAACGCCATCACCCCGTAAGGCGTCAGGCGAATCACCATTCGCACCAGGCGCATGATCCACTTCTGTACGATATCAATACCTTCGATTAGCTTATCGCCAAGTGCTGCATTTTCACGCTTGATGCCCAGTGCCGCCATGCCCAAAAACGTGGCAAAAATTACCACGCTGATAATCGACGTCGGACGCGACCCAGCCAAATCTTGAAAAGGATTGCTGGGAATAAAAGATAGCAGCAATTGCGGTATGGTCAGGTCAGCCACTTGAGCACTGCGTTCAATAATGGCCTGGCCCCGCTCAAGCTCGCGGGCGCCCTGCACCAGCCCCTCGGCAGACAACCCAAACAGCTGCGTCATGCTGATGCCGATAACCGCCGAGATCGCCGTAGTAAGCATCAACATGGCGAGCACGCCCAGGCTGATTTTACCCAGCGCACTGGCATCATGCAGACGCGTTACGGCGGACAGAATAGTGACCAGCACCAGAGGCATGATGATCATTTTCAACAGTTGGACATAACCGCCGCCGACCAGATTGACCCAGTCGATAGTACCGTCAAGTACCACCGAATCCGCAAACAACCACTGTAGCAGCGTCCCCAACCCAACACCGATGACAAGACCGGCTAACACCACCTTTGAAAGGCTTGCGCCGTTTCGCTGCCAGCGTGCCAGCAGTGCGATCGCAAGCGCAAAGACCAATACGTTGATCGCAATCAACCCATGCATGTAATGCCTCTCCTAAAAAATAAAAAAACGGCACATCAACGATGTGCCGTAAGATAAGTAAAACAGAAATATAGCCTGCTAACTCTTGCGCGCCATAGTAATTAATAGCGGCACACAATAAAAATGTATTTTACTTATAACCTTGGAAGCATTTTCATCACTGGGTCGTCGGCAGAATGTCTTATTGAGAAAAGACCCATTGAAGCAAGGACCATTGAGATACTTTTTTCAGACAAAAAAAAGGCGGCCCATAGGCCGCCCGCTCCAAGCACTTCCTCTGACCACTCCCTGTGTCAAACTCCTCAGGTAACTTCCTTGCTAGGCCTCACATCAATGTGGCACCGCGCGTACCTGTTTACATCTCTTACATTGCATTCTGTCTAAAGCATCCTTGCCTCCCCTGTCCTGAATGCATTGTGGCAGATAACGAATGCTTCTCAAGACGGGCAAAATAGAAGAGGGCAAGCCTTATCGGCTCACCCTTTTTTTCAAACCAATTTAAAATCAATCACATGAATTTTAATTAAGGCAAAATTACGGATTTTCTTACCCTAAAACGAGCGATTTTCGTCGGCATTTGTAAGAGATCTCTTACAAAATCTTGAGACATATCTTACAAACCAACCCCTTAAAAAGCCTTACTGACCTTTAATAGCGCTGATGCCTGGGTAGTTAACATCACCTAGCTCAGCCTCAATCACCAGTAAGCGGTTATATTTAGCTACCCGGTCAGAACGGCATAGCGAACCGGTTTTAATCTGGCCAGCACAGGTACCCACCGCCAAATCAGCAATGGTGGTATCTTCGGTTTCGCCGGAGCGGTGCGAGATAACCGCGGTAAAGCCTGCATCCTGCGCCATCTTGATGGCGTCCAGCGTTTCAGACAGCGAGCCGATCTGGTTGAACTTGATCAGAATCGAGTTACCGATCTGCTCATCGATACCGCGCTTGAGGATTTTGGTGTTGGTCACGAACAGGTCATCGCCTACCAGCTGCACCTTGTCACCCAGCTTATCGGTCAGCGCTTTCCAGCCGTCCCAATCCGACTCATCCATACCGTCTTCGATGGAAACGATCGGGTAGTCGGCGCAAAGGCCCGCCAGATAGTCGGTAAAGCCTTGCGCATCGTAGCTTTTACCTTCGCCGGAAAGGTTGTACTGGCCGTCCTTGTAGAACTCAGACGAAGCACAATCGAGCGCGAGCGTAACGTCTTTACCCAGGGTATAGCCCGCATCTGCAACGGCCTGCTTGATAACCGCCAGGGCATCGGCATTAGAGGCCAAGTCAGGCGCAAAACCACCCTCGTCGCCAACCGACGTGGAAAGGCCTTTCGCCAGAAGTACTTTCTTCAACGCATGGAAAATTTCTGCGCCCATGCGTAGCCCTTCGCGAAAATTAGGCGCGCCCACCGGCTGCACCATAAATTCCTGGATATCGACGTTGTTATCCGCATGCTCGCCGCCATTGATGATGTTCATCATCGGTACCGGCATGCTGTATTGACCCGGCTGGCCGTAAAGCTCGGCAATGTGCGCATAAAGCGGCACGCCCTTGGCATTGGCCGCCGCTTTGGCAGCAGCCAGCGATACCGCCAGAATCGCATTCGCGCCCAGGGTCGCTTTATTGTCAGTGCCATCCAGCGCCAGCATGGCATCGTCCAGACCGCGCTGATCGCGCGCATCCATTCCCAGCAACGCATCACGGATTTTGCCATTGACCGCATCGACAGCTTTCAGTACACCTTTGCCGAGATAGCGCGCTTTATCACCGTCGCGCAGTTCAAGCGCTTCACGCGAACCGGTGGAAGCACCGCTGGGCGCGCAGGCTTCGCCTACCGCGCCACTCTCAAGACGCACGCGCGCCTGTACTGTCGGATTACCGCGTGAATCAAGTACTTCCAGTGCACTGATATCTACAATTTTGGTCATGACAGTGTCCTTGGTTGTGGGTCTAATAAAGGATTACGTACCGCGTTGGCTACCGCTTAGCGAATGGTCAACGGCGCAAAGTTTTTGACTAGTGAATCCAATTGCGAAAGCTGGGTTAAAAATGGCTCAAGCTGATCAAGCGGCAAGGCACAGGGGCCATCACACTTGGCATTATCAGGGTCTGGATGCGCCTCCAAAAATAGCCCGGCAAGCCCTACCGCAACGCCGGAACGGGCAAGCTCGGCTACCTGGGCACGCCGCCCATCGGCACTGTCGGCGCGTCCACCCGGGCGCTGAAGCGCATGGGTGACATCAAAAAACACCGGATAGCCGGTCTGTTTCATGTCCCCGAACCCAAGCATATCGACAATCAGGTTGTTGTAACCAAAGCTTGAGCCGCGCTCGCAGAGCATCAGGCGATCATTACCGGCTTCCTGAAACTTGCTGAGAATATGGCGCATCTCATGAGGTGCTAAAAACTGGGGCTTTTTGATATTGATCGCGGCACCGGTTTTGGCCATCGCCACCACCAGATCCGTCTGGCGCGCCAGGAAAGCGGGCAACTGGATGATATCCGCGACGTCTGCCGCCTGGGCCGCCTGCCAGGGCTCGTGAACATCGGTGATGATCGGCACGCCATAACGCGACTTGATATCAGCGAGAATCTGCAAGCCTTTTTCAATACCCGGACCACGGTACGAGTGAATCGAGCTGCGGTTGGCCTTGTCAAAGCTCGCCTTGAATACATACGGCATACCGAGCTTTTGCGTCACGCTGACGTAGGCTTGGGCTACCTCGTCGGCAAGCTCTGCCGACTCTAGCACGTTCATGCCGCCAAGCAGCATTAAGGGCAAAGAATTGCCGGCGGTTAGGCCGGCAATGTTGATGTGACGCTCTTGAAAAGGTGCTTGAGAAGACATTGGCTTCCCCCCTTATTCCTGAGGTGTCGCGTGAGATCGGGTACGCGCCGTTTTGTGCTCCAGCGCTGCATTCACAAAGCCCGAGAACAGCGGGTGCCCGTCACGCGGTGTGGAGGTAAATTCCGGGTGGAACTGACACGCCACGTACCAAGGGTGATCGGCCAACTCGATCATTTCAACCAGCGACTGATCAACGCTTTTACCTGAAATTACCAGGCCGGCTTTTTCCAGCTCGTCAATAAACTGGTTATTAACTTCGAAGCGGTGGCGGTGACGTTCAACGATTTCATCAGAGCCGTAAGCTTCACGCGCTTTGCTGCCGGAGGTCAGATGACATATCTGGCCGCCCAGACGCATGGTGCCGCCTAAATCAGACGCCGCATCGCGCAGCTCAATTTTACCTTCCGCATTCAGCCATTCGGTAATCAGGCCGACCACCGGGTGCTGAGTGTCATGGGTAAACTCAGTGGAGTTGGCATCTTTCCAGCCCGCCACGTTACGCGCAAATTCAATAACCGCTACCTGCATCCCTAAGCAGATCCCCAGGTAAGGCACGTTATTTTCGCGGGCAAACTGGGCGGTCATAATTTTGCCTTCCACGCCTCGCTCACCAAAGCCGCCGGGCACCAGAATAGCGTCTTTACCCGCTAGGCGCTCGGTGCCGTGACGTTCGATGTCCTCAGCGTCGATATAGTCGACATTGACTTTGATGCGCCCTTGAATGCCTGCATGAATCAAGGCTTCATTAAGCGACTTG
Organism: Halomonas colorata; assembly: GCF_014897985.1. Lineage (GTDB taxonomy): Bacteria > Pseudomonadota > Gammaproteobacteria > Pseudomonadales > Halomonadaceae > Vreelandella > Vreelandella colorata. Next base: position 164,979 of record NZ_JABUZA010000001.1, on the reverse strand, counting down.
TACGCGTCCAGCAGTTCCATGTACTTACCGACCATGGCGATACTTACGGACTTGAGCGGATTAAGCTTGGAGTCCAGCACTTTCACCCACTCGGAAAGATCGGCGGGCTCGGCATCAAGGCGCAGCTTATCGCAGACGATATCGTCCAGGCCGTGTTCATGAAGCATCAGCGGGATACGGTAGATGGTATCTGCGTCCTGAAGCGGTACGACCGCACGCTCTTCAACGTTGGTAAACAACGCGATTTTGCGGCGTTCGCTCTCTTCAAGCTCGACTTCGCTGCGGCAAATCAGAATATCCGGCTGAATACCAATCGAGCGCAGCTCTTTAACGCTGTGCTGGGTAGGCTTGGTTTTCGTCTCGCCCGCCGTCTTGATATACGGCACCAGCGTCAGGTGCATAAACAGCGCGCGATTAGCACCCTGCTCGCTACGAATCTGGCGAATAGACTCCAAAAACGGCAGCGATTCGATATCACCTACCGTGCCACCGATTTCTACCAGCGCCACGTCGAAACCTTCACCGCCGGCATAAACGCGCTGCTTGATTTCATCGGTGATGTGCGGGATGACCTGTACCGTGCCACCCAGGTAATCGCCACGGCGCTCTTTGCGCAGCACGTGCTCGTAAACACGGCCTGTGGTGAAGTTGTTGCGCTGGGTCATCTTGGTACGAATAAAGCGTTCGTAGTGGCCCAGGTCCAGATCGGTCTCGGCGCCATCCTCGGTGACGAACACCTCGCCGTGCTGGAAAGGGCTCATGGTGCCCGGGTCCACGTTGATGTACGGGTCGAGCTTGAGCATGGTGACCTTAAGGCCGCGGGCCTCTAAAATCGCCGCCAGCGAGGCCGACGCGATGCCCTTGCCAAGAGAGGACACAACGCCGCCGGTCACGAAGATATATCGTGTCATGGAAAACCTGTCGAAACGTGATCAAAAGGCGTAACAGAAAGCCACACCAGGATGGGACGACAGAATAGCAGACTACGCCCCAAGGCTCAATTTGAACTGAGCAGTCAAAATCAGCTCGGCCGAACCAGAATGGGCAGCTGCCCCAGCCCTGCGCTTGCATACATTCATAGGTAAACCGCCAACCACCATACTTAATAGCAATGATTGCTATTTGCCTTAAGAGTATCCTTGTTCTCAGCGTATTCCCCGTACCGATGAGATTGTAGCGGGGAAATTAGCACGTAATGAAATAACATAAGGGAATAAGGGGAAACGAAAGATGCAGCACAAGCGACGTCGAATTTTCCATTTGGCAGCCATGATGAGTTGCCTGCAAGCCGTCCCCGGGTGGGCGAATACGACAAACTCAGCAATAACGACAGAGGGTGAAGCCCCCGCCACCCTCACACCGATAACGGTGACCGCGGAAAAAACCGAGCAGCCACTGGAAAATGTGGCTGCCAGTGTCGCGGTGATTGATGGTTCTGAAATTGAAGCAGCGGGCCTGACCAGCCTCGAACAGTTAGAGGGACGGGTTCCTGGGTTATCGTTTCAGCCATTCGGACAGGCCGGCATGAATTCTCCCGTAATGAGGGGACTAACGGCTAACTTCAACACCTTTTCCACCTCAACGTTGCTTCTGGTGGATGGTGTACCAACACTGTCTGCTCAGGGATTCGAGAGCAGCCTACTTAACGTCGACCGAATCGAGATACTACGCGGCCCTCAGTCCACACTCTATGGCAGTAATGCCGAAGCTGGCGTCATTGCTATCCACACCCAGCCGATGGACAACCAACCTCGCGCCACTGTTAGCGGTGAAGCCGGCAACCATGGCCATCGAGCCGTTCGCTTCGCCGTCAGTCACCCCATCGTTCAGGACAATCTCTATGCCAGTATTGCGGGTAGCACGTCGAGTGAGGATGGTTTTATCGACAACATCCACACCGGCAGTAATGAAGATGACCGCAATCGGCACGATCTCAACCTAGGGCTGCGCTGGACGCCTGGTGATGCGACTGATTTGGCACTGCGCTATACGCGCCAAGAGTATGATGATGGTGCATCCCGCTGGGGGGCACCTAGCGCGCATCGTGCCACTGTTGCCTCAGGCACCCCAAGTTGGAACCGATCCTGGGGGCAAACCCTAGCACTAACCGCGGAACATGAATTCGCCTCGGACTTGAGTCTCCATTCCGTCACTGCCTGGAATGATTTCCGGGATCATATACAGCAGGATACCGATTTCAGGGCCGAGGATATCTTGCACGTAGGTCGTGACAACCGGCTACGCACGCTATCCCAGGAGCTTCGCTTAGAGGGTGCTCTTGGCGAGACAGAGTGGTTGCTCGGCGTCTACGGCGATAGCAGTGATAACCGGCTGCATAGTATCAGCAAAAATATGATGGGCTCTGTGGATCTTCATGCCAATCAGGAAAGCCAAACGACAGCCCTGTTTACCCATTGGAACCTACCCTTGGCACAACACTGGCGCCTTTCTACCGGTGGGCGCATTGAGCACAATCAGGTGGAACTACACCCACGTGGTGCGGCAAGCCGGTCGGAATCATGGTCGCACTTTTCGCCCAAGATCGCGTTGCAATATGAAATCAGCCCACGCAATCAGTGGTACGCCAGTATCTCGCGAGGCGTGCGTAGCGGTGGGTTCAATATATTATCCCCCGCAACGAACTATCAGTCCTTCGGTCCAGAGAAAACTTGGTCCTACGAGACCGGCGCTAAGGGTTGGCTAGCCGAAGGGCGCCTGCGTTACTCTCTCGCCGCCTATCTGATGGACATCGACAACATGCAAGTCATGCAAATGCCCACCGCCGGCATGATGTACATCACCAATGCTGCCACAGCCACCTCTAAAGGGGTAGAACTCGACCTTGACTATCTGCTTGGCGATGGGTGGCAAATTAAAGGGGGGTTAGCCTGGAACCATACCCGATTTGATCAATTCCAAGATGGCTCAGCCGACTACGCTGGTAATCACAATCCTTTCGCTCCCGATTTTACCGGTTATTTGAGCCTACGCTACGACGATCCAGAAGGCTGGTACACCCAGGGCAGCCTGGTCGGTAGCAGCAAAGTCTACCTAGACGCCGCCAACCAATACGAGCGTAACGACTATGCACTGCTCAACTTGGTCGCTGGCTATCAGTTAGGTGATTGGGAGCTCGCCGCCTACGCCGACAACATCGGCGATAAGCGCTATGACGCCGTGGGCTACCAGAACGGCTTCGTCACCATCTACAGCCCGCCCCGGGAGGTAGGAATGCGCTTCACTTGGCGATTGTGATCGCCGGAGCGCTCTCCATGCCTAATACCCGCACCGCCACCCCAGCCCAGCCTGTTTTTGGCCCTCGGCTTATCGCCGGGCTGACCGGCGTATTCATCGCAGCCATCATGGCAGGATTTAACAACCGGGTTCCTGCCTTATCATTGCCAGATATTCGCGGCGCCCATGGTTTGGGTGCCGACGCTGCCTCCTGGCTGGATACCGTCTATCTCGTTGGCGAAATCACGGTACAACCGTTTGCCGCCTGGTTCGCCATCACCCTATCACTGCGCCGTTATCAACTGGTGTTAATCTCCGCTGCCACGCTGCTCGGATTACTACTGCCCTTTGCCCAGTCGCTACCGTCCATGCTCCTACTGCGCGGTCTGCAAGGTGCCGTCGCTGGCGGTCTGATCCCGACACTGATGATGGCAGCGCTGCGTTTTCTGCCGTTTCATATTCGCCTGCACGGTTTGGCGCTATTCGCCATGACTGCCACCCTAGCACCCAATCTGGCGGTGTGGCTGGCTGGCGTGTGGACAGATCAGTTGTTCGACTGGCGGTGGGTCTACTGGCAAATCGTTCCGCTGGGTATGTTCAGCTTAGCGCTATGTGCATGGGGCCTCCCTCAGGATCCACCACGCCATGAGCGCTTCGGTCAGGGCAACTGGATCGGCCATATTTGTCTGGTTACCGGATTAGCGCTGCTTGCGATAGTTCTCAGTCAGGGTGTACGTCTTGGCTGGTTTCATTCAACACTGATCTGCAGTGCACTTGCTGGCGGCCTAATCGCCACCTTCGCCGGTCTGCTCAGCGAGTGGCATCATCCCAGCCCTTTTATCCGCCTTCAACTGCTTTCCCGGCGCAACCTTGGGCTGGGCTTCACCCTGTTTGTTGGGCTGTTGGTTGTGCTGATGTCCGGCGCTCTACTGCCGCTTAATTTTCTCGCCCAAGTGCAAGGTTATAGACCACTGCAATCCAGTGCCGTTGGGCTCACCATCGGGCTACCACAGTTGGTGCTCGGCTCCCTGGTGGCTCTGCTTCTATACCAGCCTTGGATGGATGCACGCAAGGTATTTGCCACTGGCCTGCTGATTGTGGCGATAGCCTGCTGGCTAGGCGCCCAAATCACCAGTGAATGGATGTGGCACCAGTTCGTCGCTGTACAAGCACTGCAAGCGATCGGCCAGCCAATGGCGGTGGTCTCACTGCTATTTCTGGCTACCAGTGTGGTACAGCCAATGGAAGGCCCCTTCGTATCCGGGCTGGTGAATATGCTGCGCGCCTTCGGCACCGCCCTGGGCAGCGCGCTGGTCACTCAGTTGATACTGATTCAAAGCCATTTTCACAGCGACATGTTGCTGGACAGCATGGCTCGAGCTGGCGCCGCCCTAGGAATGCATGAAGACCAACTGATGACGTTGTCCGACGCCGTCACTACCCAAGCCGTCACGCTGGCCACCGCCGACGCTTACCGGGCACTTAGCGTGCTTGCCCTGATGCTGATTCCGCTGACGCTCTGTCTCACGCCCGTAACGCCACCGTCACCTCCCTCTCGTTCACCGGAATAATAGCCATGACCTCATTACGTCGCTTGCGAACTCCTTTCATTCTGATACTCCTGGCCCTGGCAATTACGGGTGTCTATGCGCTGAACCGCCCGGAAAGCGCCGCCAGATATCAATCCACCAACGATGCTTATATACAGGCAGATCTAACACGGGTGGCGTCGCAGGTTGCCGGTCGTGTACAGCGGGTACTGGTGGAAGAAAACCAGACGGTGAGCGTCGGCGACCTGCTAGTAGAGATCGATGACAGCGATACACGAGCTAAGGTGGAAGAAGCAAGTGCTGGACTGGCCCAGGCAGCTGCGGAAATCGTCAGTCTACAAGCGCAAATCGTGCGTCAGGAAAGTCGCATTCATCAAGCACAGGCAAAACTTGACGTCGATCAGGCCGCAGTGACACTGGCTCGACAGGAGCGAGAACGCTACCTCAACCTGCGCGCCCGCGGTGCCGGTACCGTTCAGTCGCTGCAAAGGGCAGAGGCAGAGTTAGCTGCATCAAGGGCCACCCTGATCGGCGACCAGGCCGCCTATACCGCTACCCAACAGGCGTTGGAAGTGTTGCAGGCCGACCTAGAGAAAGCCCAAGCGGCGCAAAACATCGCTCAGGCCAAACTGGACGCAGCGGAATTGGCATTATCCTACACCCACATTACAGCACCGGTGAAAGGTATCGTCGCTCAGAAAGTGGTGCGCCTCGGCGGCTATATGAAAATCGGTGAAACGCTGCTGACCTTAGTTCCTCTGGACAATCTCTATATCACCGCCAATTTCCGTGAAACACAAATCGCCCGTATGCGGCCCAGCCAACCGGTAAGTTTCACCATCGATGCTCTCCCCAACATCACCCTAACCGGCAGAGTGGATAGCCTAGGCCCAGCCAGCTCGGTGAGCTTTTCAGCCATTCAACCCCACAACGCCACAGGTAATTTCACCAAGATCGTCCAACGTCTACCGGTGCGCATCGCCATCGATCCAGGTCAACCTCAAGCCCAACAGTTAAAAGTCGGCATGTCAGTGGTGCCGGAAGTCGACACCGGACACGGCTAACATCACGATGTTCTCAGCACAACCGACCTAGCTCCGCAGTACCCCACTATAGTGACCACAACGGTTCGGGAATCAGGCGACACGCCCCATCTTTGGTGGCATCTCGCCCATGCCCCGCACAAATCGCAGGCTCCAGTAACCTATTCCCAGCATGCCAGCCATCAGAGCGCTTAACATGCCCAGATACCCGAAATGGTCAAGCAGCAGCCCTGCGAGCATGGGCACAACCGTACGCGTGAGCACGAATAGACTCGATTGCAGACCATAGTCCACAGCCGTCAAACCTTCACGGGTGTAGTACATCATCATGCCAAACACTAATCCAGCCGAGGCGCCCATGGCCAGCGCCAGAAGCACGGTGCAGGCAGTTAGCAACGGCAAGCTCGCATGGCTGGCCAACGCCGCCGATAATGCAGCCAAGGCAACGAGGGCGAGCATTGCAAAGCCAGGCAGGGCATAGTGCAAACCACGACGGTAAGTGACATAACCGCCTAGCAGACTGCCCAAAGCACCGACCACGCCACCCAGCAAACCAGCTACCACGGCCACCTGACCGGACGGCAGTCCTTGATCGAGCAGTAACGGTTTAAGGTATACCCAGGCAGTGCCAATAAAGGGGAAATAGAGCATCAACACGACCACCCAACGGCGACGCTGAGCAGAAGCGAAATAGCCAACCCATTGGCGCACCCCCACCTCTGAGCGTTTGGGTGTCGCTATCGTATCAAGATGCACTGGGCGTATGAGATAAAGTCCGACAAGGGCCAACAACAGTCCAACCCCCAGCACAAAGAACGGCCAAGACCAGCCAACACGATCATGCAAAATGAGCATCGCACCACCCCCGAACACTGCCCCCAATGAACTGGCGGCTGAACGGATAGTGCCTGCGCGCATACGTTCAGTCTCGGGTAAACAGCGAATAGCCAAGGCATTGACCGGCGCGTCGGCCCAAGTGCCGAATAAGCTAGCCAGCATCGCCAGGGCGAATAACGTCGTGAAGCCCGTTTTTCCTATGTCGAGCCCCGCCAGCGCTACAAGGCTTGCGGCATAACCGACCAACAGTACTAAGCTCCAGCGCCGATAACCGGCGGTATCTCGCGCCCAGCGATCTACCGGAGCAGCCAATACGAACTTGAGCACGGCCGGCAACCCTGCCAATTGGAAGAGGCCGATGGCGGTGCCGGACCACCCCTGCTGGCGCATCACCAGCGGTAACCCTAGGTAGAGATAGATCATTGGTGCGGTCATAGCGAAGTTGATCCAGCCGAGCAGCAACTGCAACGACCAGTACGAAATGGCGGGGGCTTTCATGTCGGTATTCCCAGGTTTTAAGTTTCTGGAGCTAAACGCTTAAGGTACTCGTTGCTAAGCATGTGTTTTTAAGCGCTGGCTGGCTGCGCGAGCAACTGGACATATTGCTCGCAACGGTGCAGCAACTGCTCATGAGAGCCCTGATCGAGAATGCAGCCATCCTGCAGGAGTACGACCCTGTCAGCCTGAGCAATGGTGCTTGGACGATGTGCTACCACCAGTAGCGTGTACTGCCCACGAAGCGCCAACAAGGCCTGCTGCAGGGCATGTTCACTGTCAGCATCGAGGCTGGATGAAGCTTCATCCATTACCAGCACGGGCGCTTGAGACAGCAGTGCCCGGGCGATGGCGATACGCTGACGCTGACCACCTGAAAGCCGCGCACCATTCGCGCCGCAACGCGTTTGGTAGCCCTCAGGTAGGGCCTGAATGAAATCGTGGGCCTGGGCCTGATGCGCAGCGATTTCGATTTCCTGCTGCGTCGCCTCTGGTTTGCCCAAGCGCAAGTTGCCCTCGATACTGTCGTCAAACAAGTAGGCCTCCTGACCAACCCAGGCGATCCAGTGGCGCAGCTCGGATAGGGGAATATCACGCAGATCTTCGCTGCCCAGCTTCACTGTGCCGCTCTGCACCTCATAGAAGCGCATTAGTAAGTTGGCGCAGGTGGTCTTGCCAGATCCAGAGGGGCCAACCAGTGCGACCATCTCACCCGTTTCTACCCGGAAGTTGACACCCTGCAGCACAGGGCGCTCGGAATGGGCGAACACCACTTGGTTGAATTCGATGCTGGCATCCTTAGGCAATCGCTGGCCATTGTCCTGAATCGGCGAACGCTGATGCAGCAACGCCAACACCCGTGCCGCACTGGCGCGCACTGCACCCAGTTGGCTGGCACTGCGCGCTACCTCTGCCAAAGGTAGCAGTGCCGCGCCTACCAGCACGACCGATAGCGGAACTTGAGCCAACGCTAGGGCTTGATATTCAAGCAACACTGCGCTGGCCACCAGCGCGGTGATCAATGCTAAGGACTGGATCAGCTCTATACCGCCTTGCTCCGCGCCTGTTCGCAAGGCGTAACGACGCTGCTCGCTCTTCAGCCGCGCCAGATACTGCCCCAGCCGAGCGCGCCAAGCCGCCTCCTGATTGAACAAGAGGATCTCTCGACGCGCCTCAATGCCCTCAATCACTTCAGCGTTTAGTCCCGCTAGCGCGGCATTCATCTCGCGCCCCTGGCGAAAAGCACGCTCCCCCAGCCAGAATGGCACGCTGGTCAGAGTCGGCAGAAATGGCAGTAACACTAAAGTAAGCCAAGGCTGTATCCAGGCCAGCGCCAGCAGTGCCAACAGCGGTACCACAACTGCAGCGATGGTATCGGCCAGGGTGTGGGCAAAAAAGTGTTCCAGCGCCTGAGCATCGTTCAGCGCCACGTTGGCCTGCTCGCCGCTGCGGGTGTCGGACAAACCACCTGGGGCGGCACGCTCTAGACCGTCGTAAATGCCCACCTGCAGCGTTTCGATCAGAGCAAAAGCAAAGGCATGGGAGATATGTGCCTGCCACCAGCGACCACCGGCCCCAGCAACGGCGCTGACAAGCATGCCCCAAAGCACGGGTTGCCAGAGGCTCTCCGGTGCACCCGTCAGCGCCAAACCTGCTAGCCAGGCACCCAACGCAAGGCTTGTCACCATGCCAGCCTGGGCAATGAGCGTAGCAGCGATAGTGAGTGCTAGCAGGCGCGGCTGGCCAGCGGAAAGGCGTAACAGGTCACCCCATGTGCTACGCGGCCCCTGGGGAATTTCGTGGGCATTGACTTTCATATTAGTTCTTCCTCGGTTTGGGGCGACGCTTCGTGGGCGTGCTGCCGGTTCCAGAGGCGCGCATAGAGGCCATTTCGGGTCAGTAGGTTGTGGTGATCACCGATCTCAACTAAACGACCACGATCAAGCACCAGAATGCGGTCGGCATTCCGAACGTTGGCTAGACGATGTGCAATCACCAGTAGCGAACGCTGACCGCGAAGCCGCTCGATGGCCTCTCCAATGTGGGTTTCGCTGGCAACGTCCACGTTCGCGGTCGCCTCGTCCAACACCATGACCGGTGTATTTTTTAGCCAAGCACGTGCGATAGCTATGCGCTGTCGCTGACCGCCAGAAAGTCGCGCGCCGCCTTCTCCCACGGCAGTGGCAACGCCTTTTTCAAGACTTGAAATCCACGATTCCAGTGACGCTACCCGGCATGCCTCAGCCAGATCCTCATCACTGGCTTGAGGAGCCCCCATCCTCAAGTTCTCTTCGATGCTGCCATGCAGCAGCACACTATGTTGGAACACGCCACTGACGTTTTCGTATACGTCATTGACGCGCAAATCGCGAAGATCAACGCCGCCCAGGCTGACGCGGCCGCAGTCAGGTGCAACAAAGCGCATCAATAGAGCTGCCAGGGTCGATTTTCCTGCGCCAGAGGGCCCTACCACAGCCACGAACTCACCAGGCTCAAGCGTAAAATTCACATTGTGCAACGCAGGTTCGCAGCCACCCGGCCAGGTATAACTAACGCTATCAAAGGCCACTCCATGATGGGTCGGTAAAGCCCGGGCCTCAATCGGCTCTGGCACCCCAGGTATAGCGTCAAGTAAACGAATGACGGGGGCCGCCGCCGCATTACCCGACCATGCAATGTGGAAGGTCTTATCAAGCTTTTCCAGCGTACCGAAGGCCTCGCGGGCCAGCAGCACAACGGCCAACAACGCAAACGGCGATAGCTCACCGGCAACGGCGCGCTGAGCGCTAAGCGCAGTCACCAACGCTAAACCACCCAAGCTAAGCAGCCCTGTTGCGCCGTTACGCATGAGAATGGCGTAAAGCACACCCATGGCCTGCTCACGCAGATCCCGTGCCTGTTGACTGAGTACCTGACGGCGCCGGGTCTGAGCATTGAAGGCCTTGAGCGTGGTGACGCCGCGCAAGCTGTCGAGCAAATACGCGGAAAAACGCCCCATACTCGCGAACAACCCACCTGCAGAAGCGCGCCGCCAACGCAACCAGAGGCGATCAGTAAAGGGTAGCGCCAGCGCAGCAAGAGCAGCCACAAGGGCAGAACGGCTATCGAAATACGCCATTAGCAGTAGCACACCCCCGCCACCAAACACCGCACCCAGCACTGCAGGCACATAACGGCTGTAATAGGCTTGCAAGGCTTCCACCGACTGCACCAAGGTGGTACTCAGTTCCCCGCTATCTCGGTCGCTGGCCGGATCAGCCGCCACACGTAATACCTGACCAATCAGGCGCTGACGCAAGTAGTGCCGGGCAAGCCCTGCCACACGCATAGCGAGTGCTTCAGACAACCCCATCAGCACGATGCGTAGCCAAGTAAAAACAAAAAAAACCGACAGCGGCCACCATAGTTCGGACAATGGCTGGTCAGCGAATAGCCCGGCCAAAGCACTGGCTAAGCATAGCGCCTGACCAACATGACAGGCGGTGACAACCACTTGGCCGAACGCAGCCAGTAAAATCGAAGGACGCAAAGGCCGCGACAAGCGCCAGAGAACCGGGTTCATGAATTCTCCTTCGCGTTAGTCAGCGCAGAGACTAATGATGGGTATTTGCCTGTCAGCGATGATATTACAAGGATCGAAATCATCAGTTCCTCCTCTTTTGACCACATACACTGAAACGGATATGCCCTAAAAACACACTCCCCGCTCAACACCAACTCAGACGGTGTGTAAGCGGCAACTTCCACTTGGCTGAGCAGTCAACGAATGATACTTTCAAAATAAATACACATCATTCTCATTTAATATTGCATCCAGCGTTATTCATATCCTATTCCGACTAGGCTGTTTTTATGCCTATGGGGCTTGTGCTCTTATGAGCTCAATCACAAGGCGACTGGTTCTGCAATGATTGGATGCTCTGCAATAGAGAGCACTCAGTAGGATGGAAATAAGGAAGGCTTTGCTGTGAATAATTTGTCACGCCCAACGTTGACCACTGCTCAACATCTAACTGAATGGGTTTCCCATAAGTGCGATTTACCCCATCGCCATACCCTGATTGAGCGGCTGGATTGCGAAGCAGGCTTTTCCGTTGTTCGTTCCAAAATCTCGTCTGGACGTGTATTACGTGAAGTCTGTCAACACGAAGGCAATGAGCGCACCCTGGTGATTACTTTCGGCTTATCTGGTCAATCAGAGTTTCTTGACCGTACAGGCAATCGTCTGCACTTCTCGGCTAACCAAACGACAGTGTCTGTATTTCAGGAAGGGGGTGGTGAGCGCCGCTACGCCGCCGACAAGCAGACTCAGCAGTTACGATTAGTGGTATCGGAATCGGCATTAAGGCGTTATATCGGACCACAGCGCTGTGACCAACTGCTCGGTAAGCCCTTGCGTCACAATGAAAGCTTTCGCCAACTATCTCACGTTAACAGCCGCGCCAGTCAACATCTAAGCTTTTACAAGCACCCGTGGGTAGGTGAGCAGGACGGATTACGCCAGCGTATCCATGCCCTCAGCTTACTCGGCGAACAACTCAACCTGCTAACCCCTGCGGAGGGGCAGAAAGAACGAATTATCGGGCGAGACGTGGACTTGCTTGAAAGAATCGAAGCCTATATGCGTGCGCACTTGGATCAGCCTCTAAACAATGCCTACTTGTGCGCCAAACTTGGTATCAGTGAATACAAACTCAAGGGGTGCTTTCGCCAAGCCTATGACACAAGCCCTGCCCAACACCTGCTAGCAATGCGCATGCAGCGAGCGCAAGAATTACTGGCCGCAGGATATCGGGTATCGGAATCGGCCTATCAGGTCGGCTACCAGCACCCAAATAATTTCACTGCCGCCTTCACAAAGTTTTTCGGCTGTACGCCGAAATCGGTGCGAGGAGCACACTAGCAGTATGTCGAATCAAAGGCTGGGGAGTCTCGCGTTTGCCTGATGCCGGGGTAGTCGCGGAGCCAATTAAGGCCCCGGACAGCTGGAGTAAAGGTGAATTACACGCCCAGGTAGTTCATGATGCCTTCTGCGGCCTGGCGGCCTTCATAAATAGCCGTGACCACCAGGTCAGAGCCGCGCACCATATCGCCGCCGGCAAAGATTTTTTCATTGCTGGTCTGAAAGGCGAACTGGCCGTGCTCTGGGGCTTTTACCAGGTCACGCTCGTTCAGATCAATGCGCGAGCCCTCAAACCAGGGCGCAGGGCTTGCCTGGAAACCAAACGCTACGACCACGGCATCGGCGGCAATAATCTCTTCAGAACCTGGTACCACCTCAGGGCGGCGGCGACCGTTTTCGTCAGGCTCGCCGAGTCGAGTGCGCACAACCTTCACGCCTTCAACCTTCTCTTCGCCCACCACCGCCACCGGCTGGCGGTTGAACAGGAACTCGACGCCCTCTTCGCGCGCGTTGGTTACTTCACGGCGAGAGCCGGGCATGTTCTCTTCGTCACGGCGATAAGCACAGGTAACGCTCGCAGCACCCTGGCGGATCGAGGTGCGGTTACAGTCCATGGCGGTATCGCCACCGCCGAGAACAACGACGCGCTTGCCTTCCATCGAGATGTAATCGTTGGGATCTTTTTCGAATCCCAGGCAGCGGTTGACGTTAGCGATCAGGAAATCGAGCGCCTTGTACACGCCGGGCAGGTCTTCACCGGGGAAGCCGCCTTCCATGTATTTATACGTCCCCATGCCCAGGAAAACCGCGTCGTACTCCTGGAGCAGCGTATCGAACTCGATATCCGTACCGATTTCGGTATTCAGGCGAAACTCGATACCCATTTCCTCGAATACCGCCCGACGACGCTCCATCACGTTCTTTTCAAGCTTGAACTCAGGAATGCCGAAGGTTAACAGGCCACCGATTTCCGGGTACTTATCAAATACCACGGGCTTGACGCCGTTGCGCGCCAGAATATCGGCACAGCCAAGCCCGGCAGGCCCGGCGCCGACAATCGCGACTTTTTTATCCGTCCACACGACCTTGGACATGTCCGGGCGCCAGCCCATGGCAAACGCAGTATCGGTAATGTACTTCTCGACAGAACCGATGGTGACCGCGCCAAAGCCGTCATTGAGCGTGCAGTCGCCTTCACACAGCCGATCTTGCGGGCATACGCGGCCACATACTTCGGGCAGCGAGTTGGTTTTATGCGAAAGCTCAGCGGCTTCGATGATGTTGCCTTCCACGACCAGCTGTAGCCAGTTGGGAATGTAATTGTGAACCGGGCATTTCCACTCACAGTAAGGGTTGCCGCAATGCAGGCAGCGATGCGCCTGGCTTGCCGCATCAGTGGGTTTGAACGGTTCGTAAATCTCAGCGAATTCTTTGGCACGCGTATGGGCGGCTTTTTTCTGTGGGTCTTGACGACCCACATCAACAAACTGGAAATCGTTGTTTAAACGGTTAGCCATGATTTCTCTCCTCGAAGCGTAGACACAGGCGGTTTATTGCGGCTGACGCCGAGATTGATCCAGCAGACTGCCCAGGCTTGCCGCTTTTGGCTTCACCAGCCAGAAATGACGCAGGTAGTCGCTAAAGTCTTCTAAAATCGCGGCCCCACGGCTGGAACCCGTCTCTTCGACATAGGTGGTAATCAGCTCGCGAAGATGGCGGCGATACGCCTCCATGGCTTCCGTACTAATGCGATGAATTTCGACCAGCTCGTGGTTGTACTTGTCCACGAAGGTACGGTCTTCATCCAGCACGTAGGCAAATCCACCGGTCATACCTGCACCAAAGTTAACGCCCGTTTCACCCAGCACGCATACCAGACCACCGGTCATGTATTCGCAGCAGTGGTCGCCAGCGCCTTCAATCACCGCCGTGGCGCCTGAGTTACGCACCGCAAAACGCTCGCCTGCGGTGCCCGCGGCCATCAACGTGCCGCCGGTTGCGCCATACAGGCAGGTGTTACCGATAATCGCGGTTTTATGGCTTTCGAACTGGCTAACCTTAGGTGGCACGATCACGATCTTGCCGCCGTTCATGCCCTTGCCCACGTAGTCGTTGGCATCGCCTTCCAGGTACAGATTCAGGCCGCGGGCATTCCAGACGCCGAAGCTCTGCCCTGCCACCCCGGTAAAGCGTGCGGTAACGGGCGCGTTTTCCAGGCCTTCTTCCCCATAACGCTTGGCGATAGCGCCTGAGCTAAGCGCACCCACACTGCGATCACAGTTAGTGATGTTGAAGCTGAACTCACCGCCCGACTGGCTCTCGATAGCCTCTTTAAGCGCTGCCAATACTTCCTGGTTTTTAGCACCCGGGTCGTGAGGTACGTTGCGGCCCACCTTGCAGAACTGCGGCGCATCAGCAGGTACAAAATCGTTCGTCAGCAGCGGCATTAAATCGAGCTTGCGCTGGCTTGCCGTATTGCCTTCCAACACTTCCAGCAGGTCGGTACGCCCGATCAGGTCGGTCAACTGGCGCACGCCTAGCATGGCCATCAGCTCACGCACTTCTTCAGCGATAAAGCGGAAGTAGTTTTTGACCATATCCACCGTGCCGCGGAAATGCTCGCCGCGCAGGAAGTCGTCCTGGGTGGCAACCCCAGTAGCGCAGTTGTTCAGGTGGCAGATACGCAGGAACTTGCAGCCCAGCGCTACCATTGGCGCGGTACCAAAACCAAAGCTCTCCGCCCCCAGGATGGCCGCCTTGACCACGTCTAAGCCGGTTTTAAGGCCACCATCGGTCTGCAGACGAATCTTGTCGCGCAGGCCATTGATACGCAGCGCCTGATGCACCTCAGGCAAGCCCAGCTCCCAGGGGGAACCAGCATGCTTGATCGAGGTGAGCGGGCTTGCAGCGGTGCCGCCATCGTATCCAGATACTGTGATGAGGTCGGCGTAAGCCTTGGCAACGCCCGTGGCGATAGTGCCAATACCCGGCTCGGATACCAGCTTCACCGATACCTGCGCCTCTGGATTAACCTGCTTGAGGTCAAAAATCAGCTGTGCCAGGTCTTCGATTGAATAGATATCGTGGTGCGGCGGCGGTGAAATCAGCGTGACGCCGGGCACCGCA
The DNA here is from genome assembly GCF_014897985.1 of Halomonas colorata. GTDB lineage: Bacteria > Pseudomonadota > Gammaproteobacteria > Pseudomonadales > Halomonadaceae > Vreelandella > Vreelandella colorata. Next base: position 149,791 of record NZ_JABUZA010000001.1, on the reverse strand, counting down.
TGGCGCAGGCGAGCGATAAGCGCGTTGACCTTGCCACCCGGCAACTGACCGCCCTCGCCCGGCTTGGCGCCTTGGGCCACCTTGATCTGCAGCACTTCGGCATTGACCAGATAAGCCGGCGTGACCCCAAAGCGGCCCGAGGCAATCTGCTTGATCTTGGAGCTGCGAATGGTGCCGTAACGTGCGGGGTCTTCGCCGCCTTCGCCGGAGTTGGAGCGTCCGCCGGCTTCGTTCATGGCCTGGGCCAGGGCTTCGTGGGCTTCTGGTGAGAGTGCGCCCAGGGACATGCCCGCGCTATCAAAACGTGGCAGCAGCGCATCAACCGGCTCAACGTCATCCAGCGGAATTGGCGTTTCAGCGGCTTTAAGCGTGAGCAGATCACGAATGGTCGCGACAGGACGCTCGTTCACCAGCTGCGCGAATTTTTTCCACTTGGCGTAACTGCCTTCCTGAACGGCTGCCTGCAGCGACTTTACTACATCAGGGTTGTACGCATGGTACTCATGACCATGCACATACTTGAACATACCGCCCTGGGAGATACCTTTACGGGTAATCCAGGCGTCCTTGGCCAACAGCTCTTGCTGCATCTGTAGTTCAGCGAAGCCTGCGCCCTGTATACGCGAGGCCATACCCACAAAGCAGGTGTTCATCACTTCATCTGAAAGCCCGACGGCTTCAAACAGCATGGAGCCACGGTATGAAGCCAGCGTCGAGATACCCATTTTGGAGAGTATCTTGAACAGCCCTTTCTGCAGGCCTTTGCGATAGTTCTCCCGGCCGTCGGCCGGATTACCGGAAAGCTCGCCGGTGCGGTGCATATCGGCCATAACCTGATAGGCAAGCCATGGGTACACGGCGGTGGCACCAATCCCAAACAGCACGGCCATTTGGTGCGCATCACGGGCGTAGCCGGTTTCAACGATAATATTGGCATTAGGACGCAACGCCAGACGACCCAGATGCGTGTGCACCGCGCCAACAGCCAGCGGTGCCTGAATGGGAATCAGCCCCTTGGGCAGGTCCGCATCGGTAAGCACCAGCAGTACTTTACCCGCTTTTACCTGGGCTTCGGCTTCCTGGCAAAGCGCATTGACCGCCTGCTGCAAGCTTTGCTGCTCGGGATCGTAACCCATGGACAGCGTATAGCTTGCAAACGCCGGGTCGTCCTGGTCGATCAGCGCGGTAAATTTACGCGGTGAAAGCACCGGCGTAGTAAGAATCAGGCGATGGGCGTGCTCGGGCGTTGCCTTAAAGACATTGAGCTCCGCGCCACAGCAGGTTTCCAGCGACATCACGATCGCTTCGCGCAGCGGGTCAATCGGCGGATTGGTTACCTGAGCAAACTTCTGACGGAAGAAGTCGGTCAAAAGGCGCGGGCGGCTTGAAAGTACCGCCATGGGCGTATCGTCACCCATCGACCCTACGGCTTCCTGGCCGCTTTCCGCCAGCGGGCGCAGCACCTGGTCGCGCTCTTCAAAGCTGACCTGGAACATTTTCTGCTGCACATTCAGCGCATCGGCTTCCATGGACTGGAAACTTGCAAGTTCGGTGAGTGCCGACTCAAGGTAGTTGGCTTCCTGCTTGAGCCAACGCTTGTAGGGGTAGGCCGATTTCAGGCGGTCATCGATATCCTGGGTATGCAGCACTTCGCCGGTCTGGGTATCGACAGCGAGCATTTGCCCCGGACCCACGCGCCCTTTAGCGACGACGTCTTCAGGCTTGTAGCCATAGGTGCCGACTTCCGACGCCAGGGTGATATAGCCGTTTTTAGTGATTACCCAGCGCGCCGGGCGCAGGCCGTTGCGGTCCAGCATGCACACCGCCTGGCGGCCATCGGTCATTACCACGCCTGCAGGGCCATCCCACGGCTCCATATGCATGGAGTTGTATTCGTAAAAGGCGCGCAGCTCCGCGTCCATGGTTTCAACGTTTTGCCAGGCCGGCGGCACCATCATACGCACGGCACGATGCAGCTCCATACCGCCGGTCAGCAGCACTTCGAGCATGTTATCCATGCTGGAGGAGTCGGAACCGGTGGTATTGACGACTTCATCGAGCTTATCGATATCGGGCAAATACTCGCTCACGAAGTTAGCCTTGCGCGAGTTAGCCCACCCGCGGTTAGCCTCAATGGTATTGATTTCACCATTGTGAGCCAATAAGCGGAACGGCTGCGCCAGCGGCCAGCGCGGTGCGGTATTGGTCGAGAAGCGCTGGTGGAACACGCAGATAGCAGTTTCCAGACGCGGGTCGTTCAAGTCCTTATAGAATGCCGGCAGATCTTCCGGCATTACCAGTCCCTTATAAGACACCACTTCCGCCGAGAGCGACGCCACATAGAAATCTTCATCGCCGCGCAACGCCTGCTCGGCGTAACGACGGGCCATGAAGAGGTCCACGGTGAACTGCTCGCTCTTGCCTGGCTCGACAAAAACCTGCTCAATACGCGGTAGGCAGTCCAGCGCCATCGGGCCGCATACGCTTGAATCGGTAGGCACCACACGCCAGCCCGCCACCTGAAGGCCACGTGCGCTCAGCTCGCGCTCGACAGTGTCACGCGCTTCAGTTGCCTGAGCATCATCGCTAGGCAGAAATACAACGCCTACCGCGAACTGCTCATTAAGCGCCACGCCCAAGGCTTCTTGGGCGGCTTCACGCATAAACTGGGTCGGCATTTTGAGCAATAGACCACAGCCGTCGCCGGTTTTACCGTCAGCAGCGATACCGCCCCGGTGTGTCATGCACGTGAGCGATTCGATCGCCGTTTTCAGCAAGTCGTGACTGGCCTGCCCTTCCATATGCGCAATAAGGCCAAAGCCGCAGTTATCGCGAAACTCGCCAGGCTGGTGGAGACCTCTATTCATGGGCGTGCCTCTAGTCAAGGTATTTTATTAGCAGCGTTCTTATGGTTTAATGGCAGGTTTTTCTTTTTTTATGAAGATTTTTAACCGCCTAGAACAGGGCGCCCGCCCGATCCGCTGCTGCAAGAAAATGGTCGCTCAGCATAGCGATTCGCCCCCTTCCTGCGCAATCACTGCAAAACGACAATTAACAGAAAGTCTTTTCAAATCCTACAGTTGCAACCCAGTTAACAGGAAAAAAGATATACACTTCAAGCACTTGCAAAGCCATATAACGTTATTTCAACGAAAAACCACAAGAATTAAACTTTAGTCTAACGAGCACTAAAAACACCATGCCGATAGCGCATAAGCCATGCGAATTGCATTATACATGTGTGCATTGCAGTATCGTTGAGCCATAAAAAAACCCACCGTGAAGGTGGGCTTATTGAACACACAACGCTTTTACAGTCGAGTTACAGACGCGGGTAGCTATCCAGCAAAGCGCGCAAGACCTCCTCCGAGGTCGTGTCATCAATACACGCATTGCCGATAGCATGTAACAGTACCAGCCGCAGCTTGGCGTCCACGTTTTTCTTATCCAGACGCATGCGGGTTAAAAAGTCATCGCTTTGCATATCAGTTGGCGCCGCCAGCGGCAGCCCGGCACTCTCAATCACCGCCTGGGCACGCGTTAAATCAGCGCCACTGATAAAGCCCAGCTGCTGGGAGAGCGTGGCAGCCAACGCCATGCCTGCCCCAACCGCCTCGCCGTGCAGCCAGTTGCCGTAACCTTGATGGGCCTCAATCGCATGGCCAAACGTATGCCCAAGGTTAAGATGCGCCCGAACGCCCTGCTCGGTTTCGTCATCCGCCACGATGTCGGCTTTTATCTGACAGCTGCGCGCAATGGCTTCGATGATCGCCTCTGGGCTGATGTGGCGTAGCGCGGCCATATTGTCTTCAAGCCAGCTGAGAAACGGCTCATCACGAATCAGCCCATACTTAATGACTTCGGCAAGCCCAGCAGAAAGCTCACGCGCAGGCAGGCTCGCAAGCGTTGCGATATCAATCAGCACTGCTTTAGGCTGCCAGAAAGCGCCAATCATGTTCTTGCCGAGCGGATGATTAACGCCGGTTTTGCCGCCTACCGAAGAGTCCACCTGGGAAAGCAGCGTGGTAGGCACCTGGATAAAGGCAACGCCGCGCTGATAAGACGCCGCGGCATAGCCCACCATATCGCCAATCACCCCGCCACCCAACGCGACCAGCGTGCAGCGACGATTGAAGCCGGCTTCAAGAAGCGCATCCCAAATGCGGCTAACCTGCTCAATGGTCTTGTACTGTTCGCCGTCAGGCAGGATGACCGTGCGCACGTCCACATCGCTGGGTAGATGTGCGCAGAGCGCTTCCAGGTAAAGCGGTGCAACCGTTTCATTGGTTACCACCATTACCTGCTTGCCCGCCAGATAAGGCGTTAGCGCCTGGGGATCATCTAATAAGCCAGAACCAATATGGATCGGATAGCTGCGATCACCCAACGCAACATTTAACGTACGCTGGGCAGTGGCGGGCTGAGTCATGGGGATACCTTTGAGTTAAGCGTGACGGCGTGCTCTAGCGGGTCGGTCAAACGGTGTACCCGGCGCAGGATTTCATTGACCACGGCACGCGGGCTGCGCCGATCAGTGCGCACGGTAATATCCGAGGTAGCACGGTAAAGAGGGTCGCGGGTGGCAAACATATCGTTGAGCACCTGCTCTCGGTTAGCGCACTGGAGAAGCGGGCGATTGCGATCTTTCGCGGTGCGTTTAAGCTGCTGGTCGACCGTGGTCATCAGGTAAACCACCGTACCCCGCTCACGCAGTACGCGCCGATTATCTTCGCGAAGCACGGCGCCGCCTCCGGTGGCCACCACTACGCTAGAAAGCTGGGTCAGCTCATCGATCATCTGCATTTCACGCAGCCGAAAGCCTGGCTCACCCTCCACATCAAAAATCCATGGGATATCGGCACCGCAGCGATCTTGTATGGCGTGGTCGCTATCATAGAAGGTGCGCGATAGCTCTGCCGCCAACAGGCGACCTATCGTGCTTTTACCAGCCCCCATGGGGCCGATCAGAAAAAGGTTGGGTAAATCCTGCATCAGCGAACCGCCAAGCCATCGTCAAGTAATCGTGGAGTAATAAAGACTAACAACTCTACCTTCTCATTGCTCTCTGCGGTATAGCGAAACAGCCGTCCGAGCCAAGGAATATCTCCTAAAAGCGGAGTTTTTGCCATTTGGCTCAGCTGTTCAGTGGTTAGAATCCCACCCAACACCACCGTTTGGCCATTATCCACCAGTACCTGGGTTTCAATCTGATTGGTATCAATAGGCGGTTCACCGCCAAAACCCGACTCCCTGAAACTATCATTTTTTATCACCAGATCCATGATAATACGATTATCCGGGGTAATTTGCGGCGTTACCTCAAGCGACAGTTCCGCCTCTTTAAACTGGGTATCCGGATTGCCCTGCACATCCACACTCTGAAACGCCCGCTCTTCACCCTGGCGAATAATCGCCGTACGCTGGTTCGCGGTGATTACCCGGGGCTGCGAAATAGTCTGGCTTTTACCTTCGCTTTCCAGCGCGCGAAGCTCCAGGTCGAGTAGAATATCGCCGGACAAGTAGCCAAAGCTAAACCCGGTCCCGGCCCCTGACGGCGCACCTAAATCGACCGCCAAACCACCGCGTGCCCGGTTCAAGCCGCGCGGGTTGATATTGCGCGGCCCTTGAGTACCGTCGGGCAGATCCTTAAAACCGCGCGTACTGGAGGCTCCCCAGTTAACCCCCAGCTCGCGGGAGGCGGTGTCCCGGGCTATCACAATGCGCGCCTCAATCTGTACCTGACGTACCGGCACATCAAAACGCGCCAGTGTGCGCCTAATGCTGCGCACTTGTTCGGCCGTATCCCGCACTATCAGCGCATTGGTTCGGGAATCAACGCTCACCCGCCCTCGTTCACTCAAAACCCCCAGGCCATCGTCTCCGCGCAACAATTGGGCCAGGTCTTCAGCGCGGGCATACTTTATTTCAATAAACTCGTTCACGATCGGCGACAACGTTTCGTGATGGCTACGCGCCGCTATTTCCTGGCTTTCAAGTTCGGCAAGCTCGCCCATTGGGGCGATCAGTATCACATTGCCATGCTCACGACTTGAAAGCCCCCGGCTGTGTAAAATCGACGCCAGCGCTTGATCCCAGGGCACCTGATTCAGGCTCAGCGTGATACGCCCGGTCACGCTCTCACTAGCGATAAGATTAAGCCCGCTGAACTCAGCAAGCGTTGTCAGTACGGCGCGAATATCCATGTCCTGAACATTTAAACTCAGCCGCTCGCCTGTAAAATGCTCTTGCTGAGCCTCACTAAAAGACGGACTTTCTTGAGCAACGAAGGCACGAGTAGCCGCAGGTTCCACCGGAGAAACTCTCAGCCGATCCCTCATCACCTGCGAAGTCTGAATCATCGGCTGGGTTAAACCGACTACCAGCCGGGTACGGCCGTTACCCTCGGCTACATTAATGTGCTCAATCCCCGGCTGATTTACCTCGATATGACGGCGCCCCAGTCCATTTTGCGTAGCGATTAGGTCTAGCGTCAGACGCGGGGGGTTATCCAGACGGTAACTCTGCAATTCAGCCACTCCACCGCTGAAATGCAGATCCATCTCCAGCGCGCCGTGCTCTCCCTGATGCACATCTATATCCGTCAACTCCGATGCCAGAACCTGACAAGGCATGAAAGCGAGCAGTATTAGCAGCGTGCGGCGAATAACAATGGCCATGGCGTACTCCGGCAAGAGGTTAAGGCGATGTCTTCAGGGCAAGTGAGGTCTGATGCTCCTGCCATCCCTGCGGCGTTGCGATACGTTCGGTAATACGAATGTCTTGCTCGGTAATATGGGTAATACGCCCATACTCTTCGCCTATAAAAGCCCCCACTTGGGCACTGATGACGGTTTCTCCAGGGGTTTCAATCAGAGCAGTTCGCCGCCCTTGCATGGTAAGCGTGCCTACCAGGCGCAGCGCAGAAAGCGGATAGTATTCAAGAGGCTCTAATGGGCGCTGCGGGTCTGGCGCCGGCGTACCGCTTTGAACAAGCGCTTGTTCGGGGACACGGGCAGATGCTTGGAAGGGACTACGACGCTCAGCGAAGTGATAACCCGGCACTGAAGGCACGCTGAATGGCTCATGACTTTCAACAGATTGGGGATTAGGGGACAGACGCAGCGCCTCAAGCGTTGCGTCTAGCTGATCAAGCTCAGGCCCATGACACCCTGTAAGCCACAGGGCGGCGAGCAGGCTGGCCAGCCACTTCATGGGGCTGTTACTCCGCTATTCAGCTCTTCTTCACGCGAATCTTCGCTCGCAGCGCTGCTGTACGCCTTGGCGACCAGACTCAAGGTTAATCCATCACTAGGGCCTTCAGCTGGCGCCAGAGTGATAGTGTGCTGTGTGACAAGACGAGGCAATGAACTGATATCATTAATAAACTGCGCCAACTGGTGGTAGCTGCCCAGCACCCTGATATCGAGTGGATGCTCGCTATAAAAGTGATGGATGACGGTGGGCCGTAAATGGATAGCTTCAATGGTCAGCTGGTTCTGTTCAGCGGCGCTACTAATACTGTCCAGCAGCGACGGGATCTCGGCGCGGGTGGTCCACATGCCGTGGATGCTCACCATCTGCGCGGCCAGATCCGTCAGTTGGCTACGCACGTTGTTGAGCAACCCGGCAGCATGAACGCTGCTGCGGTAGTTATTTAATAGCCTTACTTCCTGACGCTGCGCACTGATCAATGCCGAGCGGTAATCGCTAACCCACCACACGCTGCTGACTGCCAGCGCCGCTACCAACACCAGTACGCCACACAGCACTTTCACAAGCCACGGCCAGGTTCCCGCATCGCGCAGATCAAGCGCTTGCCAGTCAAGCGCACGCAGCCGCTGCCACTCACCTTGCCATTCACTCGGCCACCGCTGGCGACTAAACTTCATGGCGAGCCACCTCCATCAACCGATGCTGAGCGTTGGCCGGTTTGCGTCACTTCAAAGTGAAAAACACTTCCGCCATCCTGACCACTGCTTACTTCAGATAGTAGAGGAACACCCAGGCCCGGCATCTCAGCAAGGCGGCGCAGCTGCTCCGACACCTGACGCTCATTGTCCGCCACCGCCGACACGCTTATCTGATGCGCTTGCCGTTCAAGGCGCCGATAAGTCACGCCCTCGGTAAGGCTTGAAGCAAGCGCATTAAATAGCTGGGGCGTTTGGACGCGTTCATCAAACAGGCGCTGAAACTGGGTTAACTGCTGGCTTAACTGCTCTACCTTCTCAACGTAACGCTCCGCCTCGGCAATTTCATGGTCAAAGCGTTCTATATGGGCCGCAATATGTGCATTGCGCTGCTCCTGAATAGCAAGCGCTCGCTGATAGACATGGGCGATCACACCACCCAGAGCAATACCGATGATGAGCAACAACAGCATAACGGCGTAAAAACGGCGCGTGTGTTTTTCGCGGCGCGCTTCGCGCCACGCCAGCAGGTTGATATCGATAGTCACGCCCTCACCCGCATGGCAAGACCACTAGCGGTAAGCAGCGCCGGCAAATCTCGGGCTAGCGCCTGGCGATCCAGACGTTTGTTGATCTGCATATGCTGAAGCGGATTGGCCAGCGTCACCGTCATGTCGGTGGCCTTCGCCAGATAGGCGGCCAGCCCCGGAATAGCGCTGAAGCGTCCGGTTAATACCAGGTGCGTCACCTTCGACTGCCAGTCGCTTACATAATAAAGCTGCAGGGCGCGAGCGATGTGCCGGGCCAGCGTATCTCCAAAAGAGCTGAGTATCGCTTTTGGAACGTCATCAGGCAGGTCATCGTGCGCGTTAGTTTGAGTGCGCGAGTAGACGATGCGGCCCTCGTGAATAACATGTAGCGCGCTTTTATGCGTGCCTATATCCACAAGACCGATGCCTGCGGCAATGTCCACAGGTAACGAGGCGCGCATGGCGGCAAATCCACGCTCAATGGCAAAGGTGTCGACATCAACCGCCACCGGCTCAAGGCCTGCACGCTCGAGCGTTTCGGTCATCTGCCAAATATCCTGCTGGCGGCAGGCTACGAGCAGGACCTGCTGTAAATGTGGGGCCAACGGTACAGCGCCCAAGCAGGTGAAATCAAAAGCCACCTCATTGAACGGAAAAGGGATATGCTGGTCTGAGTCGACCACAATACGCTCTTCAATCTCTTGCTCGTTCAAAGTCCGAGGAAAGGTGAGCATTTTGGTGATAGCAGCGCTGGCGGGTACTGCCACAACGGCTTTGCGAGTGGTGGGCTTAGCCTGATGAACTGCGCGGTTTAAGCTATTCGAGACATCGTTTATATTATTAATACGCTGTTCGTCCACCGCGCCCTCCGGCAGCAGGTGAATCGCAAAGCTTTCTACCTGGTAGGTATCAGGCCTCTTTTTAAGTTCCAGCAGCTTGACGGATCTTGAAGTAATATCGATACCGATCAACTCTTTACTGGCTTTCAATAAGCGCATTGTCGGTTTAGCCCTGCCTTGTGATATGCCTGCTGTGCGGCGATAAAACACATTAGTTAAATAGTCCGCAGTTAAATTTACGGCATATCAACACTGGTGGCGGCTGCCTCGCCTTCCTATAATGGCAGCCAATTGCGTGATACGGCCGTTTAGATGCCGATCCTATTCTCCTTTTCATGGGTGCCCTCTGTTCATGACGTTTTTGCGAACCCTCATTCTGTCGCTGTTCTTTCTTATCGTGTCGTTAGTAGGGGCCACCGCGCTCGCCGTGGTGGGCGCTGCTATCTATTTCTCTCCCGGCCTGCCTGATGTGCGCCAGCTACAAAACTTTGAGCTGCATTCACCGCTACGCATTTTCACCAATGACGGCAAGCTAATTGGTGAATTTGGTGAGGAGCGCCGGGTCGTTGTGGATTTTGATGAAATTCCCCAGGACATGGTGAACGCCTTGATAGCCGCCGAGGACACCAACTACTTTGATCACGCGGGTGTTGACCCCCGCGGGCTTGCCAGAGCGGCGGTAGAGCTTGCCCAGAGCGGCGGTGCCATACAGTCAGGCGGCTCGACCATCACCATGCAGGTGGCGCGTAACTACATGCTTACGCTGGACCAGACGTTTACCCGTAAAATCCGCGAGATCCTGCTTGCCTTGCAGATGGAAAAAGTGTTGAGCAAGCAGGAAATCTTCGAACTTTACGTTAACAAAATTTTCTTAGGAAATCGAGCATACGGCATTGCAGCAGCCGCCGACACTTATTACGACAAACCGCTTTCCGAGCTTACCCTGGCTGAAACCGCGATGATTGCGGGTCTGCCCAAAGCGCCTTCCGCATTTAATCCGCTGGCCAACTCCGAGCGTTCGCTGATTCGCCGCAACTGGATTCTGTTCCGCATGCGCGAACTGGGCTATATCGATGACACCACCTATCAGTCAGCGGTACAGGACCCCGTCACCGCACGTCGTCACTTTACCCAGACCGAAGTAGACGCCTCTTACGTGGCTGAAATGGCACGCCAGTACGCGGTTGAGCGCTTTGGTGATACGGCCTACACCGGCGGTTACCGCATCTATACGACGCTGGATAGCAAGCTACAGCCGTTTGCGCGTGACGCCCTGGCCAATGGCCTGCGTGAGTATGATTTGCGTCACGGCTGGCGCGGTGCCGAGCAACGCGATATCGCCCCGAGCCTGGTCGAAGCGCAAGAACGCACCGCGACACAGGGCCTTGAGGAGGAGCTTTCCGAGTCGCCCGAAATTCGTCAAACCGCCCGCCAAGCCGCCGAACGTAGTCAAACGGAAATCACTGGCGTTGAAGGCGACGTTAGTAACTGGCTGCAAGTATTGGAGCGTACACCTAACTATGGTCTGCTGAAGCCAGCGATTGTGGTCAAAAGCAGTGGCCGTGAAATGCAGGTATTGGCTCGCGGCGGTGAGCTGCATACCATTAACTGGGAGGGTTTAAGCTGGGCACGCGCCTATCAAAGCCCGCGTAGCCGCGGCGCTGAGCCTAGCTCTGCCGACCAAATTGCCGTACGTGGTGACCTGGTGCGTATTTTAGAAACCCAGGACGGCACGGTACGCCTTTCACAGCGGCCAGATGCAGAAGGCTCAATCGTTGCCCAAGACCCGCGTACCGGCGCTATTCTGGCCTTGCAGGGCGGGTTTGATTTCAATGCCAGCAAGTTCAACCGTGCGGTTCAGGCTCAGCGCCAGTCAGGCTCCATCTTCAAGCCGTTTATTTATCTGGCGGCGCTGCAAGATGGTGAAATGAACGCAGCAAGCGTGGTCAACGACGCACCGGTCGTGCTCGATGATGGCAGCAACTCACTATGGCGCCCGGTCAACTCCAGCCGTGATTTCCAAGGACCGATGCGTTTACGCCCGGCACTGGCTCGCTCGCGCAATCTAGTCACCATTCGCGTTTTACAAACCATGGGGCTGGATCATACGATCGAATTCCTGAAAGGCTTTGGCTTCTCTCAGGATCGCCTACCGCACGGCCTTTCTCTGGCCCTGGGCAGCGCAAGCCTGACGCCTATGGAAATGACCAACGCCTACTCCGTGCTTGCCAACGGTGGCTTCCAGGTAGCTCCCTGGTTTATCGAACGCGTTACTCGCAATGACGATCACGAGCTTATTGATGAAGCCACCCCCCAGGTTGCCTGCCCCAGCTGTGCAGAAGGCCAGGAAACCGTCGAGATCGATGGGCGTGAATATCCGGTTGCCAAGCGCGTTGCCGATGCGGCGGCCACCTATATTCTGCGCGATATGCTGCGTGATGTTATTACCTCGGGCACCGGTCGCGGCGCGTTAAGCCTCAACCGTGACGATATCGTGGGTAAGACGGGTACCACCAATAGCCAGCGTGATGCCTGGTTTGCCGGTTTTAACAGCAATTTGGTGACCACCGTGTGGGTGGGTAAAGACAGCAACGAAACCATTGCGGAATATGGGGCAAATGCAGCGCTACCTATCTGGAAGGACTTTATGGGAAAAGCGCTGGAAGGCACACCGTCGGCGATACCGGAACGCCCGTCTACTGTTGTAACTGCTCGGATAGATCCCAACTCTGGTCGTCGTTTACATGAAGGCCAGCCGGGAGGTATTAGCGAGTTCTTCCACCAAGATCACTTGCCCGACTACCAGCCACGTGGCATCAGCCGTGAGCTAGAGGAAGCCAGCGGCTCACAAGGCTCTGGCACCGCGGAATCGATCTTCTAAGTAACAACTAGCGCTAGCAGCTAGCTCAAGAAACGCAAAAGCCCGGAAACCTAATGGTCTCCGGGCTTTTTTATACGCCTGTCTTACTGACAGATGCCTATTTGCAAGCTTTAAGCTGCAGCTATAGGCGCTTCATGCTTGCTGGCTCTCCAATTAAGGCCTATGGCGATCACCATGACCACAGCACCGGCCACCTCGGTCAGCAGGCTTGGGTAGAACACGCCAAAGATCGCGGCGCTGATCGCCAGGCGCGGCAGCCATGACATGCGGGTAAACAGATACCCTTCCAGCGCCGCCGCAAAGGCGCATAGCGCCAGAATGGCAATCACCGCGTTCCACACCACGACCAATACTGGCCCGCCGATAATAATTTCAGGGTTAAACACCATAAACAGCGGAATCAGATAAAGCCCTTTAGCGAATTTCCAGGCCTGAAAACCGGTCTCCATGGGTTTACTGCCCGCGATGGCCGCCCCAGCAAACCCTGCCAGGGCAATGGGCGGCGTCACGTTAGAGTCCTGGGAGTACCAGAACACCACCAGGTGTGCAATCAGTAGCGGCACGCCAAACTCAGAGGTAAGCGCGGGTCCAACTAGCACAATCAGCACGATATAGCTGGCGGTTACCGGAAGTCCCATCCCCAGTATCAGGCTCGCCAACAGCACCATGACCAGCGCCAGCACCAGGTTACCGCCCGAGAACGCCAGCATCATAGAGGAGAATTTGAGCCCCAGGCCCGTCAAACCCACAACGCCGACGATAATACCCGCCACTGCGCAGGCCATGGAAACCGCCACGGCATTACGGGCGCCCAGTTCAAGCCCTTCCACCAGTTTGGTTAACCCGGCCCAGATAACGCCCTTGGTCCGGCTAAGCGTCACAGGCTGGCCCTGCCCTGGGGCTACGAAAAAGTACCATAGCGCATAGCGTATGACGGCCACGGCTACCATGGTAATGACCGCGTAATAACCTACCCGCATGGGCGACAGGTTCATCACCAGAAGCCACACCAATACCGCCAGCGGTAGGAGGAAATGCCAGCCCTCTTTCATCACCTGGCGCATTTGCGGCAGCTCGCTTTTGGGCATGCCCTGCATACCCTGTTTAAGGGCAATAATGTGTACAAACAGGTAAACCGTCGCGAAGTACATAATCGCTGGCAGGATACTGATCTTGACGATATCCAGGTACGGCGTATTAGTATATTCGGCAATCAAAAAGGCGCCTGCGCCCATCAACGGCGGCATGATTTGCCCACCGGTTGAGGCGGCTGCCTCGATACCGCCCGCCTGCTTGGGCTTATAGCCCAGTTTTTTCATCAGCGGGATAGTAAAGGCGCCGGTCGTTACCACGTTGGCAATCGCGCTGCCTGAGATAGACCCCATACCCGCCGAGGCAAGTACAGCGGCTTTGGCCGGCCCACCACGCTGACGGCCCGTCGCGGCGTAGGCCATATCGATAAAGAACTTGCCCGCCCCAGTACTTTCCAGAAAGGCGCCAAACAACACAAAGATAAAGATGTAGGTAGCCGCCACGCCCAGCGGCAGGCCGAAGATACCTTCCTGCCCCAGATAGAGCTGCCCGGCGACCCGGTCGAGCGTATAGCCACGGTGATTCAAGATGCCAGGCAGCCACTCGCCAAGCCAAGGCAGCTCACCGCGCGGACCGGCAAACGCATACACGATGGCTAACACACCGATAATCGTCATGCCAAAGCCCACCGCGCGACGGCTGGCTTCCAGTACCGTGACCGTAGCGATACAGGCGACCAGAATATCGGTCTCGCTCCAGAAACCAGCGCGATTAATAATCTCGTCTAAAAAGAACACCAAATAGCCGCCGGTAATCAACGCACCAGCAAAAAATATGAGATCAATTCCCCAGCCAATCACACCGCGTTTACGCTTGGGCCCAAACGCTGGGAACATTAAAAACGCCAGCAGCATGATTAGCGCAAGGTGAATACCGCGTTGATAAAACAGTCCCAACGGCTGAATGCCGGCGGAGTAGAGTTGGAACAGGGAAAGTCCTACCGCCACGATGGTGATAAGCCACAGCACCACGCGCGGTTGAATCGCATTACCGCCTGGCATTAATACCGGCGGTGGATTGGATTCGCTCATGAAGTCCTCGGAAAATGTTGTCTAGCTTGTTTGTACTGACCAGTGTTTTGGTTGCTTAAGCTCTAGCGGCTTAGTGTGTAGTGCTGCAGTTTTTATTATCTGCGGGTTTATTTACAGCATATTTATTAAGCTTTGCGTATTTAGCGCGGCGAACTGTTAGCCCGTGGCGCATTGCTTGTGAGCTGGATCGTTACCCGCTGGCCGGCTGCCTGCTCGCTTAAACTAATGGCTGGGTGTTCGCCGTCAGGCCACACCACCTGATGATTGACCGCTTTCGAGCCGACCCGGAGAACGTAGCGGTTATTGGCAACCGGCTCATCAATCGCGTTGATCCAATATCCACCGTGACCATCGGACACCTGTTCACCACGTCCAAATATATGTCCTAGCCCTGCGGCAAAATCTGGCTGGTGGGAGCGTTCTAACTGCATCACGCCTGCCACATTACGGTAGCAATCCAGCACCGTGAACTTCTCAACGGAATGATTCCATTGAATACACCAGCGTGCCCCGGCGGGCGCCACTTCGTCCACTAACGCTTTACCCCGCTCAGTCACCACTGCTAACCGCGTAGACGCAGTCGCCGGAGCGGGGGAAGCCCCTGCTCCGGCGAACGGTAAGCATATGAACAAGAGCGCCATCAGTCGTCGTTGTTGCCACTGCATGGCGAAATGCCCTTTATTAGCTATTTGCAAAACAGCCGCTTAATAAAAGCAGCTGTATAGGCCATCCGTTAAGGACGAAGACGGTCCGGAATTTCGACATCCATTTCCTCAAAATAACGAATAGCGCCCGGGTGCAGCGGTACTGGCGTTGATTTCATAGTGAATTCAACCGTGGTGTCATTAGCGGCCGGGTGTACCGCAATCAGCTCATCGGTGTTTTCAAACAACAGCTGGGTCAATTGGTACGCAAGCTCCTCATCCATATCGGCGTTAACCACCAATACGTTGGGGATACCAATAGTCTGAACCGCTTCATCCATGCCGTCGTACATACCGGCGGCCAGTTCGTAAGGTGCGAAAACCGCTTCTTCTTCCTGAGCATTGGCGATTTCTTCATCCGACAAACCAATCAGGCGGATATCGCGCGTGGCTGCCAGGTTAAGAATCGAGCTAGTCGGCGGGCCAACGCTCCAGAAACCGGCATCGATATCGCCGTCGCGAATAGCATCGGCGGTTTCGTTGAAGTTAAGGCGCTGGGGGGTAAAGTCTTCGTAGCTAATACCGTTGGCTTCAAGCACTGCGCGGGCATTAAGTTCCGTACCGCTTCCCGGTGCACCAACAGATACACGTTTACCGGCGAGATCGGCAATCGACTCAATATCCGATTCGGCAAGGGTTACCAGCTGGACAGCATTGGGATATACCGAGGCCAGCGCACGGGTATTTTCAATCTGGCGGCCTTCAAAATCACCGGTACCGGTATACGCCTGATACACGGTGTCGGCCAGGGCCAAGGCAAGGTCGGCGTCGCCACGCATGATCAAACCCATATTTTCAACCGAGGCGCCGGTAACTTCAGCGGTCGCCTGGGCACCTTCGATACGGTTATTAATCATTTCCGCAAGGCCGCCACCGATGGGGTAATAAACGCCACCCGTACCGCCCGTTGCAATTGAAAGTTGTTGAGCACTGGCCGGTAAAGCGACGGCTAACATGGATGCTGCGGCTGCATATTTTAATGTTTTCATGCGTATTGCCTCCGTCCTGCTTGGACTTATAGGTATGGTTTGACGATAGGGAGGTATGAAGCTCCGCCCCTGTTCCATCAGAAGCGATAGAGTGACGTTAGCACGGCTCGTGCGTTGATGTTAATGGGACAATAGTGCGACGACCTGCTGAGTAATATGCGCACCAATGGGTAGCGCCGAGGTGGCCGCCGGTGAGGGTGCGTTGCCGACGTTCACCGTTCGGCGTGTATTCACGAATACAAAGTCATCCACAAGTTTTCCCGCTTTAGAAACCGCCTGTGCGCGAACGCCCGCCGGATAAGGCTTGAGATCCTCAATCGTTAATTGCGGGCAGTATTTGCGTACAAGCTCCAGGTAACCACGTTTGTAAAACGAGTTTTTCATTTCTCCAAGCCCTGGTTTCAGGTGTCTGCCCAACACTTTTAAAATTCCCGGGTGGGTGAACATCTGCCCCATATCGCGCAGCGACATATCCTGCTTGCGGTAACCTTCGCGCTTAAGTGCCAGCACGGCATTGGGGCCCACCGTTACGCTGCCATCGATCATACGGGTCAGGTGTACACCCAGAAAGGGCATGGCCGGGTCAGGAATGGGGTAAATCAGATGGTTGACGATGTGATTATGCTTCTCGGGCAACAGGTAGTATTCGCCTCGGAACGGGCAGATGGTAAAGCCAGGGTCCTGGCCCAGCATGCGAATCACTCGGTCGGCCATTAACCCGGCACAGGTCACCAGATAACGGCTTGAGAAGGTATCGTTAGTGGTGGTCACCACCACCTCAGTACGCCGCTCTTCCAGCCCCTTAACCTCAACGCCATACTGGATTTTACCCCCCAGGCGCTCGAACTCCGCCGCCATGGCACGGGTAACCTGGGCGTAGTTGACGATGCCGCTTGAAGGCACAAAAATCCCCGCCTCCCCGCGGATATTCGGCTCGCGCTCTTTGAGTGCTTCAGCGCTTAGCCACTCGCGCTCAAGCCCATTGGCCGCCGTGCGCTCCCAAAGCGCCTGCATACGCTGGGTTTCTAGCGCGTTGGTGGCCACCAAAAGCTTGCCACAGATGGAGTAATCCACTCCGTGCTGATCACAAAACTCGCGGGTAGCGCGGTTTCCTTCAAGACAGAACTTGGCCTTTAAGCTTCCCGGCGTGTAATACACCCCGGCATGAATGACGCCGCTGTTATGGCCGGTTTGATGCTGCGCGGGGCCACTCTCTTTTTCCAGCACAAGCAGGCGCTTGTCGGGGTACGTCTGCTGCAGCTGCATGGCGGTCGACATGCCCAGAATTCCCCCGCCAATAATGATGAAATCCCACATTAATAACGCTTCCTGTGCCAAATTGTTAAAATTTATTGATAATAGCCGTTATTCTTCTACTTTCACTTATTTGCTACAAGATCACCAGGGAGTCGCGTCGTTATGGAAACTGTTATGGCGATTGCCATGGTGATTGATAGGGAGGTTGCCATGGAGCCAGATGCGCCGCGTCAGAACTTAGCGATTAGCGCTTATAGCACGCTCAAGCACGATATTATCCGTGGCCGCTACGCGCCTAAAGAAAAGCTATTAATGAGCCGTCTGAAAGAGTGCTACGGAGTTAGCACAGGGCCGCTGCGCGAAGCCCTTTCCCAACTGGTCGCCGACCGGCTGGTGGTGGCGATTAGCCAGCGCGGTTACCGCGTAGCTCCGATGTCGCTTGCCGAACTCAACGATATTTACGACGCCCGCGCCCAGCTGGAAGGCCTGATTCTACGCCTTGCCATTGAGCGGGGTGACGACGACTGGGAAGCGTCGGTGCTGGCCACAGCCCACCGGCTTGCCAAAGTGACCGATATAAGCTCCCCCGATGAGCTGCTGGATGGCTGGGACCTGCGCCATAAAGCTTTTCATACCGCCATCGCGAGCGGCTGCAACTCCCCTCACCTGCTGCAGATGCGCAATACGCTGTTTGATCAAGTTGAGCGCTATCGCCACTTGTGGCTCCAGGAAACCGTCATGTCGCCGGCCGCGCTTGAGCAAAAGCGCCAGGAGCACGCCGCGCTGGTCGACGTAATTCTAGCGCGCGATGCCGAAAAGGCCGCGATTTTGATGCGCGACCACCTGATGACGCCTGTTCCCATTATCACCCGAGTACTTCAGAACCGGGGAATCAGCTAAATTCTGCATTTTAAAAAAATGTAGATATTTTTAAATAACGGCGATACATTGAGTTTAATTACACCGTTTTTAACTACGTAGTAGATCAATTTTTAACTACGTTAGATCAATAGATCGCCGTGGGCGCCTGGGTGTGTCTACGCGAAATGCTTTCCTCAAGAATTCTTCTTAAGAACTAGCCAGGAGCTTCGTAATGACACATTTCAACTGGGATGACCCGCTACTGTTGGAGCACCAGCTCACTGACGAAGAGCGCCAGATTCGCGACGCGGCCCATGACTACTGCCAGGAAAACCTTCAGCCCCGCGTATTGAGTGCCTTTCGTGAGGAGCGCTTTGATCGCGAGATCATGTCTGAGATGGGCGAGCTTGGCCTTTTGGGCGCTACCGTGGCGGAAGAGTACGGCGGTGCGGGCGTCAACCACGTGGCTTACGGCCTGATCGCCCGCGAAGTAGAGCGCGTTGATTCCGGCTACCGCTCGGCCATGAGCGTTCAGTCGTCGCTGGTTATGTACCCCATCGAGACGTACGGCTCTGAAGAACAGAAACAAAAGTACCTGCCCAAACTTGCCAGCGGCGAAATGGTCGGCTGCTTTGGCCTGACCGAGCCAGACCACGGCTCCGACCCCGGCAACATGATTACCCGCGCTGAAAAAGTCGACGGCGGCTACCGACTAACCGGCGCCAAGATGTGGATTACCAATAGCCCGATTGCCGATATCGCCGTGGTATGGGCCAAGTCTGCTGCCCACGACAACCAGATCAAAGGCTTTATCGTAGAGCGCGGCACAGAAGGTTTCTCCACCCCGAAAATTGAAGGCAAGGTGTCGCTACGCGCCTCGATTACCGGTGAAATCGTGCTGGATAGCGCGTTTGTGCCCGAAGAGAACCTGCTGCCTAATGTCAGCGGCTTGAAAGGCCCGTTTGGCTGCCTGAACAAAGCGCGCTACGGCATCGCTTGGGGCGTTATGGGCACGGCTGAATTCTGCTGGCACGCCGCCCGCCAGTACACGCTGGACCGCAAGCAGTTTGGCCGCCCGCTGGCCGCCAACCAGCTGATTCAGAAAAAGCTCGCCGATATGCAAACCGAGATCACCCTGGGCCTTCAGGCCGCCCTGCAGGTAGGCCGGTTGATGGATAGTGGCAACTGGACGCCGGAAATGGTCTCGCTGATCAAGCGCAACAACTGTGGCAAGGCGCTGGATATTGCGCGCATGTCGCGGGATATGCACGGCGGTAACGGCGTGTCCGATGAGTACGGCGTAATTCGACATATGGTGAACCTGGAGTCGGTGAATACCTACGAAGGTACCCACGATGTACACGCGCTGATCTTGGGCCGTGCACAGACCGGCATTCAGTCGTTCTACTAAGCCGTTTTATTTTATAGGCCAAAGGAATCACCATGAGCACTCCTTCCAAACCGCTGGCTGACATCAAGGTACTCGATATATCACGCGTGCTGGCTGGCCCGTGGTGTGGCCAGATGCTCGCCGACATGGGCGCCGATGTGATCAAGGTCGAGCGCCCTGTCGCCGGTGATGATACGCGTCACTGGGGCCCACCCTGGCTTAACGGCACGGCGGAGTCGGCCTATTATCTGTGCGCCAACCGCGGTAAGCGTTCGGTCACCATTGATATGGCCAAGCCGGAAGGTCAGGTGCTTATCAGGCAGTTGGTAAGTCAGTCAGATGTGCTGCTTGAGAACTTTAAAGTCGGTGGGCTGAAGAAGTACGGACTGGATTACGCCAGTCTGAAAGAGCTGAACCCCAAGCTTGTCTACTGCTCAATCACCGGCTTTGGTCAGGAGAGCCCCTACGCCCACCGCGCTGGTTACGACTTCATGATTCAGGCCATGGGTGGCATCATGAGCCTGACCGGCAAGCCCGATAGCGAGCCCGGCGGTGGCCCGGTAAAAAGCGGCGTGGCGTTTACCGATATTTTCACCGGCCTGTATGCCACCAACGCCGTTTTGTCAGCGCTTTATCAGCGCCGTGACAGCGGTGTGGGTTGCCATATTGATATGGCGTTGATGGATGTTCAGGTAGGCGTGCTGGCCAACCAGGCGCTTAACTACCTAACCTCCGGCAACGTGCCGCAGCGCCTGGGCAATGCCCACCCCAACATTGTGCCCTACCAGGCGTTTGCCACTCGGGATGGCCACATCATTGTCGCGGTGGGTAATGACGAACAGTTCAGACGCTTTTGCGAAGTGCTTGCGTTAGGACAGTTGGCCGCTGATGAGCGGTTTGCCACCAACGGGGCGCGCGTCCATCACCGTGAAAGCCTGGTACCTATGCTTGAGGCAGCACTGGCTCAGCGCACTATCGATGAGTGGCTCGCGGCCTTTGAAGTGGTGGGTGTGCCTTGCGGCCCCATCAATACGCTTGACCGCGTGTTCGATGATCCGCATGTCAAAGCGCGCGGCTTGAAGCAGTCGCTACCGCACACTCAGGCAGGCCAGGTAGACCTTGTCGCCAACCCCATTCGCATTAACGGGCATTCGCTAAGCGCTACCACCGCGCCGCCGAGTTTGGGTGAGCATACCGAGCACGTATTAAACGATATAGGCATTACGCCAGCCCAACAGCAGGCACTGCGCGAGGCAGGCATTATTTGATCGAGCACTGACTATTACTAGATTTAACGTTTGAAGCGCTCTTAACGGGGCGCTTTTTATTGCCACCTAATCTTTATCCCATCAATAAAGCTAGGAAGTCCATCAGAAGCCACGCTTATCCGCTACACTATTCACTGTTTTACAACCATGTGTCCGTTTGTAAGCAATGGTTTGCAACAAAGGATTGGGCGGACACAGTAAGCTAGGAGGCTTTATGGGGAACTGTGCACGCATTAACGGCAGCTGCAAACGCTGTGAAGGTGAATTGCCCTTTGCGTTCACCATGGCATTTCAACCTATTGTTAATCTCTCGACTGCCCGAGTAGATGCCTATGAAGCCTTGGTACGCGGGCCCAATGGTGAATCCGCCTGTAGCATTATTTCCCAGGTAACGGACGATCTGCTCTACCAGTTTGATCAAGCCTGCCGCGTCAAAGCCATTGAAATGGCAAGCCACCTTGGCATGCAGACCAATCTGTCGATTAATTTTCTTCCCAACGCGGTTTACGAGCCAACCGCCTGCATTCAGGCAACGCTGGATATCTCGCGACAGGTAGGCTGGCCATCCAAGCGACTTATCTTTGAGATTACTGAAACCGAGCGCGTTATCGATCGTCAGCATTTGCGCAATATCATCGACGCCTATCGCTCAATGGGTTTCAAAACCGCGCTGGATGATTTTGGCAGTGGTTATGCCAACCTGGATATCTTGACCGACCTTACCCCCGATAAGTTAAAAATTGATCGCCAACTAGTCATGAACTGCGATCAAGACCTGCGTCGCCAAGCCATTTTGCAAGCAATTATTACCCTGGCCCAACAGTTGGGCATTGTCGTCATCGCTGAAGGTGTAGAAACCCACGCCGAGGCGCTTTGGCTGGCAAGCAACGGCATCATGCGCCAGCAGGGCTTTTATTATGCCAAACCAGTCGTTAACTCACTGGGGGATGACCTCTCCGTGCGTTTGAGTGCACTACGCGAAGAGGTGCGATTAGGCCGGGAACAAGGGGGTCTACATGCTTGATATAAATCTTGAGCAAGTCTATCAGCTGTTCACCCGCTCAAAACGCAATACTGAGAATATTATCCAAACCGCCCCGCTAGGCATTTGCGTTACCAGCCCTGATGGCTATTTTGAGATGGTTAACAGCGCTTATTGCCAATTTTATGGCTACACGGAAAGCGAGCTTATAGGCAAGCACTTCACCCAAATGGTCTCCCCTACCTATCGTGATAGATTAGCAGCACTACACGACGAATTTATCCAAGGCGACAGCAACCAGGAATTACGCCAGGAGTGGGAAGTGCTGAACAAAAAAGGTGAGGCACGCACCATCATCGCTGAAGCGGCGCGCATCGAAGGCGATGACGGCCTACCGCGCAAGGTAACCTTTATTGTCGATATTACGGAGCGCAAGCAGCTCGAAGAGCGTTTAAAGCTGGCCAACGAGCGTTTGGATCAACTCGCGCATCGCGATGAATTAACCGGCCTGTTCAACCGCCGTGCCGGGCTTAAGCGCCTGGAAGAAGAGCTTCAGCGC
Organism: Halomonas colorata; assembly: GCF_014897985.1. GTDB lineage: Bacteria > Pseudomonadota > Gammaproteobacteria > Pseudomonadales > Halomonadaceae > Vreelandella > Vreelandella colorata. The sequence goes on along the minus strand of NZ_JABUZA010000001.1, from coordinate 127,501 downwards.
TGCCAGCGTTATGAAAGCACGTTGAGCATTGCTATTTTCGATCTGGATCGCTTTAAAACGATCAATGATACCTACGGCCACGGCATTGGTGACGACGTACTCAAGGAAGTCACCGCGCTGGTCAGTCAAACCCTGCGCACAACCGATATTCAGGTACGCCTGGGCGGTGAAGAATTTCTGGTGATCATGCCGCAGGTCGATATTAGAGCAGCGCAGCGGGCGATTGAACGGGTGTGTAATGCCGTTGCCAGCACGCCTTTTACTAAGCAGCAATTAATCGTCACTGTATCCGCCGGTATTGCGTGCTACGTTGATACCTCCAACCGCTGCCTATTGGATCGTGCAGATAACGCCATGTATCAAGCCAAGGAGGCCGGTGGAAACGGTGCCGTCACTGCCTAGTAAATCATCATACCTGGTGAATCAACATCGGCGCCCGCGATGCTAAATCGACTCTCCAGCCTGAGGAGTAACGTTATGAGCAATGCTGAGCTAAACAAACTGAAGCAAAAATACGTTGCCAACGGCGCAGCGAGCCCTGCCACAGCGTTTGCCGACCATGCCGAAAATGCCGAAGTGTGGGATGCCGACGGCAACCGGTTTATCGACTTTGCCGGCGGCATCGGTGTGCTGAATATCGGCCATCGCCATCCAAAAGTGGTTGCGGCGGTGAAAGCACAGCTCGATAAGGTAATGCATACCTGCCAAACGGTAATGCCCTATGAAGGCTACGTCAGGGTTGCAGAACGTCTTAGCCACCTAGTGCCCGTTCGCGGCCATGCCAAGGTCATGCTCGCTAACTCCGGCGCCGAAGCGTTGGAGAACGCGGTCAAGATAGCTCGCGCCGCCACCGGGCGCTCCAACGTTATCTGCTTTGATGGCGGCTACCACGGCCGCACCTTCTTCACCATGGCGATGAACGGCAAGGTCGCGCCGTATCAGACCGACTTTGGCCCCATGCCCGGCACCGTGTTTCGTGCGCCCTACCCGGTGGACTACCACGGCGTCAGTGAAGACGAGGCGATTCGCGGCCTGATGATGACGCTGAAAACCGACGCTGGCCCCGCAAATACGGCGGCTATCATTTTAGAGCCTGTGCTCGGTGAAGGCGGCTTTTATCCCGCACCGGCATCGTTTCTGGAAAAGATCCGCATCATCTGCGATGAACTCGGCATCCTGATGATTATCGACGAAGTACAGTCAGGGTTTGGGCGCACCGGCAAGATGTTCGCCATCGAGCACAGCGGCGTTGAGCCTGACATCATGACCATGGCAAAAAGCATGGCCGACGGCATGCCGATTTCAGCCGTAGTGGGCACTGACAAGATCATGGATGCCTCTGGCCCGAACTCGCTGGGCGGCACCTACACAGGCAGCCCTACCGCCTGTGCCGCAGCGCTTGCCGTCATGGATGTTTTTGAGGAAGAAAATATCCTGGAGAGAAGCCAGGCCCTGGGCGAGAAGCTCGCCAAGCGTTTCCACCAGTGGCAGGCACGTTACGACGCGGTGGATAACGTACGCCATATGGGCGCCATGGCCGCCTTTGAGCTGGTATCTGATAAACACGCCAAGACACCTAACGCCGAGCTTGCCGGTGCCTTATGTAAAAAAGCCCGCGAAGAGGGCTTAATCCTGCTTTCCTGCGGTATGTACGGCAATACCATTCGGTTCTTAATGCCCATCACCATCGACGATAGCGTACTCAACGAAGGACTCGATATCATCGAATCCTGCCTGGAGTCGCTGATTTAACACGCCCTGAATGCAGCCTGCATACAAGAACGCCGCCCGATGGGGCGGCGTTCTTGTATTTACCCGGCACTAACGGTTCAGCCGTTCATGTAGCGCGGCAGCCAAAGCACCAAGTCAGGCCATACGCTGATGATGATAGCCGCCAGGCACATCAGCAAAAAGAACGGCAGCGCCGCCCAAGCCACACGTCCGATGCTCTCTCCGGTCAGGCTCTGCAGCACGAAGAGGTTGAAGCCCACTGGCGGGGTAATCTGGCCAAGCTCGATCATGATGATCAGGAAAATGCCGAACCAGATCGGATCGAACCCTGCCAGCAGCACGATCGGTAGCGTAATGGGCAAGCTCATTACAGTGATCGAGATACCGTCCAGAAAGAGCCCCAGCACGATGTAGAACACCGCCAGTGCCAGCAGCAGCATGGTCGGGCTGAAGTTCTGCTCGGCGATCCAGCTGGCAAGCTCGCGCGGCAAGTGCAGATAGCCCATCGCCGTCGACAGCAGGGTTGCCGTAATCAACAGGCTACATACCATGATCGAGGTAATCAGCGTGCCCCGAAACGCCTCGGTCAGCATGGCCAAAGTGATTTGCCGCTCGATGCCCAACAGCACCAGCGTGGCTGCCACGCCCACCGCCGCCGCCTCGGAGGGCGTGGCGATACCGCTGTAGATCGAACCGATCACGATCGCGATCAATATGAGGATCGGCAACAGCAACAGAATCGACTGGCCGATGGATTGCCCGTGCGCTATCTGTTTAGGCGCAAGCGCCGGTGAAAGCGTGGCGCGTATGCCAATATAGCCGCTGTACAGCAGCGCAATTACAAGCCCCGGCACCACACCCGCCATGAACAGCCGGCTGATCGATACTTCCGCCTGAACCCCGTATACGATCATGACGATCGACGGTGGAATCAGCAGGCCCAGACTACCAGCACCGGCTAGCGAGCCAATCGACAGGTGCCGGTCGTAGCCGCGTTGCTTGAGCTCTTGCGTGGTTATCTTGCCAATAGTGGCGGTGGTGGCAGCACTTGAGCCGCTTACCGCAGCAAACAGCGTACAGCCCAGCACATTGGTATGCAGAATGCCGCCCGGCAGACGGCTGGTAATGGGCACCAGCCCCTTGAACAAGCGCTCCGAAAGATTCGAGCGAAAAATCAGCTCGCCCATCAAGATGAACAACGGGATCGCCGAAAGCTCCCAGCTGTTGCTGGCACGATACAAAATACGCGAGAAGATCAAACCGATACGGTCAGCGCTGAAGTCCCCGAAAATCCAGAGTGAGCCGATGGAAATTGCCAGCATCGAGGCAAATATCCACGTACCCATGGACAGGAAAAACACCAGCAGCAGCGCCACACCAACGGCCGTCCAGAAAATATCCATAGTCCGTTCCTGTTAGCCAGGCCTAGGCCGTGTTGGGTGAATACCGCGAGCGCAGTAAGATGATTTTTATTGATCTCACCAGCAGCGTGAAGGAAATTAGCCACATGCCGATAAGGATAGCGCCTTCGGGAAGCCAGATAGGCGTTTCGGCCAGCGTCTCACTCACCACGCCGCGCTGGTAGCTGCGCTGGACGTTTTGTAGCCAGAACGTGGAGAGCCATAAAAAGCAGCCGGCAGTGACCAGGCTGCTAAACAGCTCCAGCGGCCACCGCCTGGATGCGGGAATGCGCTCCATGAGCAGCGACACCCGAATCAAGCCGCCCTTTTCGAGCACGTAGGGAAGCCCCATAAACGCCATGGTGGCCACGGCGTAGCCGATATACTCATCCAAAATAAAGGTCGAGCGGCCAAACAACCGCATCACGATTTCGAGGATGATATGGCCAAACATGTAAATGATGAGCGCCACGGCAATCAAGGCGCCCACCCGATTAAGCAATTTCGAGGCTTTTTCTATGGGTTCGAAAAACCTCATTGCTGGCTCCGAAACTCATCCATGATCGTCTTGCCGGTGTCGCCAGTGCTTTCAAGCCAGTTATCGATCACGCTTTCCGAGGCATCAGAAAGCGCGTCGGTTAGGTCTTGGGCTACCGGGTCGCTCACTTCAACGTTGTTCTCCGCAAGCGTCTGGTAGTTCTCTGCGGTGCGCGTTTCAACAGCGGCCCAGTTGTGCTGGTCGGTCAGGCGAGCGGCTTCCAGTACTGCCTGCTGCTGCTCTTCGCTGAATGAATCGAACACGGCCTTGTTCATGTGCACCATGTTGAGCGGGATGGCATATTGAACGGCAGAGAAGTGGTTTTGATGCTCCCAGAAGCTGCCGTTGGCGCCGGCTTCGGCGGAGGTCAGCACGGCGCTAATACCGCCGGTGGCCAATTGCGGCACTACATCACCCCAAGAGAGACTCACCGGCGAGGCGCCGACGTTTCTAAAGGTTTCAGTGCCACTGCGGTCAAAAGTGCGAATCTTGAGATTTTTCAGATCATCGGCGCTGTCGATCGCGTCTTTCGACCAGATACCGCTGGGCGGCCAGGGCGAGGCGTAAAGCAGTACCTGATCACTATCTTCAAACACCGCTTCGTAATAAGGCTTGGCGATATCGTAAAGCTGGCGCGCATCCTCGATATCGTTGACCAAAAACGGCAAGGAGGAGAGCAAAAAGAGGGAGTCTACGCCACTCATGGTGCCTGAAAGCGTATCCGCGATATCGACAGCGCCATCCGCCACAGCGTAGAAGTGATCGCCGGAGTTAAACCCTAGCGCGCCACCGGTATGCAGGGTAATGCTGATGTCACCGTTGGTCAGTTCCTCTACCTTGTCGATAAAGTAGGCGTCGCCCTGAGCGTGGATTGAGCTTGCGTTGTATTCATTTGAAAAATCCAGGCTGAACGACTGGGCATGCGATTGGCCGCTAACAATCGCGAGCCCCAGCGCGGCGATGAGACTTTTACCGGCGATGAATCGATGATTTTGGAATTTTAGCGTTGTCATGACGTAGGTTCCCTGCCGATTTTTATTAAATGTAGCTTTCAATGTACCTTTATCGGCAAGCTATTTATTTTTACAAACGACTTAGGCGCTTCTGAACGCGACATCTAAATAGTCAAAAACTAAAGTATTATTTACTTTATACGGTAATTAAACACTATAGCGTCAGGGTCGAAACAACGATTTCCCGCATGAAAAAGAGCAGCGTAAGCATCAAATATGGCCATAACCACGTGGCATAAAAAAGCGCCGCTATTGGAGCGGCGCTTTAGATAAAACGATCATCCTCTGGCTGTGCTAGCGCGGTCGACGGTCTCCCTCAAGAAAGTTCGCCGTAAATACCGCTTTACCGTAAGTCTCAAAGGACCACTTCATTACCTCGCTCAGCGCATTCATCACGGCATCGAATTCGCCAAATATCTGGGTACTCATTCGGTTGGGATAAACCTCCAGGCCTGACGCCTCGAAGCGCTTTACCACATCCTTCACCAATGGCTTGAAATCGTGGGCCAGTGGGTAGTAGCTAAGCTGCACGGAAAGATACATAACGCCTCCTTACGCTGTGTGTGATGGCCTGCCGGATACGCTCGACAAGCGCTGCCAGGCGGCCAGAATGGCGGCGCGGGTTTCATCCGGATGCTCCATGGGGAACATATGCGTACCAGGCACCTCCTCGACCTTCAGGCCCTTGCGCCTTAAACGCTTGATGCGCGAAGCGGTCATCAGATGCGACTCCTGCCCCGCCACCAGCTCAAGCGGCACGCCTACCCGGCTTGGCAGCCGAGATAGGTGATCTGGCAAATGGCGGAAAATCTCCACCTCAACACGTGGGTCGAAGGTCAGCTCGGCGCTGCCATCCTCTAAAAGCCGGGTACCTGCTTCAATGTAGTCGTTAAGCGCGGCGGGGGTAAAGCGGCGAAAAAGCCCGCGCTGACTTAGCGATTTGGCCATGATCTCACGGCTTGGCCATACGCTGCGCCGCCCCTGCGTTTTACCTGCAGGCGTTATGCGGTCAATAAAACCAAAGCGCTTGGCGGCCTTCATGGCCCAGGCGTCTGGCCCCAGCATAAGCGGCGGGTCAAGCATGATCACCCCGCAAAAACGCTCAGGCTGTTTGTCGGCGGCCATAGCCATCAGCGTGCCGCCCAGCGAGTGGCCCACGCCCAAAAGCGGCGCCTCGGTCTTCGGCAGGTAACTTAATAGCTCATCCACCAGATTGGCCCAGTTGTGGTTTACCGGGTAGTCCGGATGATGGCCCAGCCGATCAAGGGGGTACACCTCAAAGGTATCCGCCAGGGGCGCCAGCAGGCTTTTATAGCTCAGGCCTGGAAACCCATTGGCATGGGCAAATACCAACTGAGGGAGTGAAGCGGTCGTTGTTGTCATAGTGCAGCTCTTGGGCCTGTGTTCTTTGAGCTTGGCTTTTTAACCTTCGCTTTTGGTCTTTGAACCGGCCCTTGCGAATGCCGGTAGCACTTTATCTATCATACGTCTGTTTTAACGCGCCCTTGAAAAGCCGTCAATCGACATAAGGTTTAACAGGCTAACGAATTGCACATCAAAACAACGAAAGCTGTTCAGCAGGTGCGGCCTCAGCCAAGCGGTAGCCGACACCCAGCAACCGCACCGGGCGCTCGCCGCGTGCCCAGCCGACGTTCAGCAGCGTTTCGAACTGCTCAAGATTGGGTGCCGGGTCTGCGTGTTCTACGGTGGTTTGGGTAAAATCGTTAAACTTCACTTTAACCATTAACCCTCTGACCCCAGGCGGTGGGTCAAGGCGCGCATAGCGACGTTCCAGATCCTCTAAAAGCAGAGGGAGCTCCTGGCGGCAGGCAGCAAGCGACGGCAAGTCCTTGGCGTAGGTCTGTTCGGTACTTACCGATTTACGCTCACGGTGGGTTTTTACCGGCCGTTCGTCGTAGCCAAAGCTTAGCTCATGCAGGCGTTTTCCAAAGCGGCCAAAGTGCTCCACCAGCTCGGTCAGCGGGCGGGTACGCAAATCGGCGCAGGTATGAATATCCAGCCGGGCCATTTTTTCGGCCGTGCGCGGGCCAACGCCATGAATCTTTTTGACCGGAAGCGCCTGTACAAAGCGCTCTACTTCGTCGGGGGTAATCACACACAGGCCATCGGGCTTGTTCCAGTCGCTGGCGATTTTGGCCAGAAACTTGTTGGGGGCAACGCCTGCCGACACCGTAATGCCCACTTCCTGGCTGACGCGTTCGCGAATCGCCTGAGCCATGCGCGTAGCGCTCCCCTGATGCAGAGTCACGTCCGACACATCTAGAAAGGCTTCATCCAGCGACAGCGGCTCGATTAAATCGGTGATCTCGCGATAAATCGCAAACACCTGACGCGCCACGACCTTGTACTTGGCCATATCGCCACGAATAAGGGTTAGATGCGGGCAGCGCTTAAGCGCCTGGGCCATGGGCATGGCGGAGTGAATGCCGTATTCGCGGGCAGGATAATTGCAGGTAGCGACCACCCCGCGCTGCTCGACGCTACCGCCAATGGCGATAGGGATGTCCTTGAGCGCAGGGTTATCGCGCATTTCAACCGCCGCATAAAAGCAGTCACAGTCGCAGTGGATAATTTTGCGCACTGGCCACCCTTCTCACCTGTAAAAAACCACAGTTTATCACAGGAGTTACTTATTCTTTCAGGTGACACTCATTAAGGTGGCGCTCACTCAGGTGCCGCAAAAAGTGCGCAATACCTGCTCGCTATCACTTGCTGGCGCCGCCAGGCGGCGAGCTTCGGTTGATTCGTCATAAGGCTTCGTTACCACCGAAAGCAGAGCATGGAACGGCGCGAAATCGCCCTTGTAAGCGGCATCAATCACTTCTTGTACGCGGTGGTTGCGCGGAATAATGATTGGGTTTGCCCGGCGCATGGCATCAAGCCTTGCGGTATCCGTTGCAGCCACCGCTTCCGCCTGCCATGTATCCAACCACTCGGCCAAGACCTCGGGCTGGCTCGTCAGCGCCAGCAATGCTTCGCGGCTTGCGTCACTTGGCGAGGCCGCGCAGTGGGTTAACGCATCAAACGTCGCGGTCATATCCATACGGCCCTGATACATATGGCTTTGCAGGGCTTCCATTAAGGCATCGGCTTGGGCGCTTTCCATCGCAAGGCCCAGCTTATCGGCACGCAAACGGCGCTGTTCGGCGCTAAACAGAGGCTCAAAGTGGCGGATAGCATCGGTCGCTTGTTCTACCAAAGCGTCGCCCTCTTCACGCATCAACGGCAGCAGGGTTTCGGCAAAGCGGGCCAGATTCCACTGGGCAATTGCCGGCTGGTTGGCAAACGCATAGCGGCGCCCCTGATCGATGGAGCTATACACTTTCTGCGGGTCAAACTGCTCCATAAACGCACACGGGCCGTAGTCGATGGTTTCACCCGCGATGCTGCAGTTATCCGTATTCATCACGCCGTGAATAAAACCCACGCTCATCCAGCGCGCAATCAGCACGGCCTGGCGGGCCACCACCGCTTCAAGCAGCGCCAGATAAGGATCTTCCGCGTTGGCAGCTTCTGGATAGTGGCGCGCAATCACATGGTCCGCCAATGCTTTTAGCGCTACCTCATCCTGGCGCGCGGCGGCAAACTGAAACGTCCCCACGCGCACATGGCTACTCGCAACCCGGGTAAATACGGCGCCGGGCTCGGACATCTGGCGCACCACCCGCTCGCCGCTGGCAACCGCCGCCAAAGCGCGGGTCGTCGGGATGCACACGGCGGCCATAAACTCGCTGACCAGGTATTCACGCAGCACAGGGCCTAGCGGAGAACGGCCGTCACCGCCGCGCGAGAAAGGCGTTCGCCCGCTGCCTTTAAGCTGGATATCCCGGCGCTTGCCCTGCTGATCAATCACCTCACCAAGCAACAGCGCACGGCCATCACCCAGCTGCGGCACGAAGTTGCCAAACTGATGGCCTGCGTAGCCCAACGCTTTGGGTTCGGCGCCGGGCATGGGCGTATTGCCGCTCAGCCACTGGGCCAGGGTGGCATCATCAGGCACGTCGCTAGCCCCCAGCTCTTTTGCAAGCGGGCGGTTAAACGCGATAAGGGAAGGCTCAGCCACGGGAGTCGGCTCGCTGGCGATCCAAAGTGGCGCGGGTAGCGTTGCGTAATGGTGTTCAAAGGGCAGCATGTTCGCCTCCACTTTCATTGAGTGTGATCTCCTAATACCCTAGCAGCTCCCTCAAGTAGACGGCGAGATAATGTCATCACTACCTGAATCTTCCCTGCTTCCTCTTACGCGTGATTTTTATCAGCGCGACACCGTGGCGGTGGCCACTGATTTACTCGGCTGCTGGCTGGTGCGTGAGGTGGACGGCGCCTTGATGGGCGCACGGATTGTTGAAACCGAAGCGTACTGCGGCGCGCACGACTCGGCATGCCACGCCCACCGTGGATTGACGACAAGAACCGCCGCCATGTTTGGCGCGCCCGGCCACGCGTATATCTATTTGGTGTACGGCATGCACTGGCTATTCAATATCGTGACAGAGCCCGAAGGCTCGCCCTGCGCCTTGTTGGTGCGCGCCGTTGAGCCAGTATTAAACGAGCAGGCCATGCGTGAACGGCGCCTCACCCCAGGCAAACAGTTGAGCAATGGGCCCGGCAAGCTAACGCGGGCGCTTGATGTGGATAAAGCGCTCTACGGGCACGATTTGACTCGCGCCGAGCGGCTCTGGATCTGTGCAGGCAGCCACGACATTCCGATTGCCAGCGGCCCTCGCGTGGGTATCGACTATGCCGAACCGCATGACCGCGATGCGCCCTGGCGGTTTTGGCTTGAGGGCAACCCCTGGGTATCCAAAGCACGTTGAGTAGAGGCTAGCTGCTCGACCGCATGGGTGAGTACGGGCGTTAATGGCGCACGCCATTGATGGGTAAGCAGCGCGTCCGCCCGGGTGACGCCCAGCGACAGCGAGGCAATCGGCAAGCCCATGGCATGCGCTTCACGACAGAAACGGTAGCCTGAAAACACCATTAACGAAGTGCCTACCGCAAGCACTGCCTGGGCATTTTTCAGGCCCGCCTCGGCCGCCAGCCGACGCTCTGGCGGTACGACATCGCCATAATAGACCACGTCAGGTTTAAGAATGCCGCCGCAGCGTGGGCAGTCCAATACCTGAAACGTGCTGAAATCGGTTTCAAGATCCGCATCGCCGTCCGGCGCATGTGTGGCATCAAGCGCGGCAAAAGCCGGGTTCATGCGCGCCATTTCGCTATGCATGGCGTGGCGCATCATCTGGTAATGACAGGTCATACATTTCACAAGATCTGCCCGGCCATGCAGATCAACCACCCGCCGGGAGCCTGCACGCTGATGAAGACGATCCACGTTCTGCGTCACTAGCAGCTCGATAAACCCCATCGCCTCAAGCGCCGCCAGCGCTTGGTGGGCACCACTTACCTGGGCTTCGCGTAGGGCTTTAAACCCGACCAGCGCGCGCGCCCAGTAGCGCTGACGTACGCTGGGCGATGCCATAAAATCACCGTGCTGAACAGGCGGTGGCCGTTTCCACTGCCCCGCTTCATCACGGTAATCGGGAATGCCGCTGTCGGTACTCACACCCGCACCGGTAATGACCCACAATTTTGGGTGCTGCTCGATAAAACGGGCCAGTTCATCACCCAGTTGGGCCACACTTTTTTGCATTTCCACGGCCTGCGTCAATGGTTCACTCTAGGCAAGTTTCTACTATCTCGACGATACTGTAGGACATTCAGGGCACATGCAACGGCTAATGCCATGCACGAAAGCGGTGCCCAACCAGCATTCAAGGAGCGCCTCATGCAGAGGGATCACGATATTATTATTGTTGGCGGCGGCATGGTAGGAGCGGCACTAGCTGCCCGGCTGGGTAATGCGGGCTACTCCATCGGGCTGATCGAGCGTGGCGACGCGCTTAAAGCACCCAGCGGTGACTATGACCTGCGCATCTCATCACTGAATGCGCGCTCGCTTGCACTTATCAAGCTCAGCGGCACCGAACTGCCTGAGGATCGCTGCTGCCCGTTTCGGCACATCGATGTCTCCAATCAGGACGGCACCGGCCATAGCGTGTTTTCCGCCGCCGATAGCGATATGGACGACTTCGGCCTGTTTATCGAAAACCGCACGCTGCAATACGCGCTTTGGGAGCGCCTGAAAGAACTCCCCAGCGTTACCTGCTATACCCACAGCGCCCCGGTTAATACACTGGCTTCAGGGGAGACGCGCAGCATAGAGCTCGAAAACGGCAAACTATTGAGTGCGCGGCTTGTAGTCGGCGCAGACGGTGCCCACTCGACCCTGCGCAAGCTGGCCGATATCGACGTTACCCAGCACGATTATCATCAGCGGGCCATGATCATCAACGTGGAAACCGAGCTTCCCCAGCAGGATGTGAGCTGGCAGGTGTTTACGCCCACTGGCCCGATTGCCATGCTGCCGCTGCCCGGCCATAGGGCATCACTGGTGTGGTATGACACGACCCACAACACCCAGGCCCGCGAACAGCTCGACGATGAGGCGCTCAAGGCAGCGATTGAGGCGGCTTTTCCGAAACGCCTGGGCAACCTTATCCGGGTCGTGGCACACGCAAGCTTTCCCATCAAGCGCCAGCACGCCCGGCGCTACATCGGTAAGCGGCTTGCCCTGATGGGCGACGCTGCGCACGTGGTGCACCCGCTGGCCGGCCAAGGCCTAAACATCGGCCTACACGACGCCGACACCTTGGCGGAAATCATCACTAAGGGTCGCGACCCGGGTGACTACCTCAACCTGCTCCGCTTCGAGTGCCAGCGCCGAGCAGCCAACCAGGCGATGATCGCCGCGACCGACAGCTTCCACCACCTGTTCACCGGCGCCAAACCGCTGCGCCAACTGGGCGATTTAAGCCTGCACTTGGCCGAGCGCTTCCCGTTTGCCAAACGCATGATGATGCAGCAGGCCAATGGGTTAAATCCGTTCAAGATGCGCTAGTAGCTGGTACAACCAGGTGTTTTAGCCGCGAATAAGCCAAGCCGCTGAGCTTGGCTTTGTTAAAACCGCTAGTTACCCCTTGATGCGCTCATTCAAGAACTCATGTATCACCGGGATCATCACATCGCCATGGGTTTCCAGTGCAAAGTGCCCCGTGTCGTAAAAGCGAATATCTGCCTCAGGAATATCCCGCTTCCAGGCTTCAGCCCCCGGCGGAAGAAAGAACGGATCGTGCTTGCCCCACACGGCGAGTAACGGCGGTTGATGCTCACGAAAATAGGCCTGAAATTCGGGATACTTCTCAACGTTGGTTGCATAGTCCAGCAACAGGTCGAGCTGAATATCGGCCATCCCCGGTTGAGAGATCTGCGCGCCTTCCAACGTATAGGCGTCGGGTGCCACAGCACTGGTATCGCTGACTCCTTCCAGGTACTGCCATTTGATAGACGCCGGCGTCGGAAAGTCGTTAAGGGCATCACGGTTCGCCTTTGAAGGATTTTCCCAATACGTTTTGATCGGCTCCCACCCTGTTGAAAGCCCCTCCTCATAAGCATTGCCGTTTTGCGAAATGATCGCAGTGATTTTTGCCGGATGAGCCACCGCCAAACGCCAGCCAACAGGCGCACCATAGTCGTGAACGGCAATGGCGTAGCGATCAAGCTTCAACTGATCAGTAAATTGATCAATCGTCTTCGTCAGGTTGGCAAAGGTGTATTCATACTGGCCGCGCGGCGGTGATCGAGTAAAGCCGAACGCTGGCAAATCCGGCGCCACGACGTGATATTCATCGGCAAGCGCCGCAATCACATCGCGCCACATATACGATGAGGCAGCAAACCCATGAAGCAGCAATACCGTCGGCGCCGCCGGATCCCCCGCTTCGCGATAAAAGACATCGACATCGCCCACTTTCTCGAAACGATAATGAACCTGCTGAGTTGTCGAGCCAGCGCCCTGCGCGGCATTGGCGCTCATTGCTTCCTGAGTATTGGCAGAGGACGTTTTGTTTTGCGTTGTCATGGATGACTCCTTAGTAACCGTTAATAATTAATTTTGAAGGTTAGTTAAAATAATAGTAACCTGTCAAATTACATTTTAAAGGTTACCCAAATATGCCATCACACATTACCTCTCCGTTAATCGCAGGCAATCTCGCCATCGATTTCATCAATACACAGTTTGGCGTAGGGGAAGAGCATCAGGAGTGTCTGACCGACAGCAGCAGTGTCATCACCTGGCTTCAACAGGCGGGCGTGCTGTCGGAATACCGTGAAAGCCCGCCGCCTGGGCTAGCCCACCTTGCACGTGAATTGCGTGACAACATGCGAGAGCTGCTTATCTCGGCCCAGCAAGGAAGGAGTGCGGATCCCGCAGTGATAAATCACGTGCTGGAACGGGGCTGCCCCCTGGAAAAAATTGAATGGCAGCCAGCGGAAGCGGCATTTCAGAAAAAAACCTATCGGCGCAACCTAGAAAGCGAGAGCCTGTTGCAGCCTGTCGCGTGGGCGTTAGTTCAGCTGCTTACCGAAGAAGATGTGCAACTTGTTAAAGAGTGCGAAGCCTCGGATTGCATTCTCCTGTTTCACGATCAAACAAAATCTCACCGGCGCCGCTGGTGTAGCATGGCGTCTTGCGGAAATAGAATGAAGGCGGCCGCGCACCGGGCTCGAAAAAAGACCGGATAACCGCCCCTTAAAGTAATCAGCAAAACTTGCGCCTTATTCGCTTGTCCTATTTATGACAGAAAACGCCTCAAGCGCTTGATCAAGACTGATTTCCCTTCAACTTTTTCCACCGCCGGTGACACTAGCCATGATGAAAACAGCGTTAGCCCTATCGTTAACCCTATGCACCACGATGCTGATCAGCGGGTGTAATCAAGACACCAATGCCACCGCCTCAAACACAGCGGATGCAGATACGGTAGCCGAGCAAAGCCAGCCCCCTCATGAGGTGACCGATCAATGGGTCGGCCGCTGGGTCGGCGTGGAAGGGTTAGTCCTGGACGTCAGCCAGGACGATTCCGCAGGCCCCGGCCATTATCTGCTTGAGATGCAGTACGGCCTGGATGCCAACCAAAGCGGAACATTCGAAGGGCAAGCCACAGACGAAGGCATAAGCTTCAGCCGCGATGACGGCCCACAGCTGCTTCGCGCCAGTGATGGCGAAGCCACCGGCTTGAAATGGCTAGCGGACAAAGAAGACTGCCTGGTAGTGCAGGCGGGCGAAGGCTACTGCCGCGACTGATCTTCCCGGCAATCGCTAGTCGCGGCTACCCGCTTTCGGGTAGCCGCATGACTGCAAGAATGATTGAAACACGAAAAAATCTATTCGCTCGCCATTTCAGAAAAGTGGCCTGATTTATCCAGGGTAAATTCGAGAAAATCCCGCGCCAGATACAGCGCGCCCGAATAGGCGCTCTGGGCCTCTTTACGGATATCCTCGATGGAAGGCGACGACTGGGGGTTGAACTGGTAACGCGGGCTAAAGTGCGTCAGCACCAGGTTAGGCAGCGCTACCGATTCGGCAAAATCAGCAACAAGCTTAGCGTAGCTATGCCCCACTTCTACAGCCTTCTGGGCCATCTCTTGGGTATAGGTGGCTTCATGCACCAGCACTTGAGCACCCGCGCATGCGTCAATCAACAACTCAGGCCGGTCATTGTCTCCCGCGATCACCACTTTCCTGGGCTTGTTCTTGAAGATTAAGTAGTCAGCGCTTTTTAATAGCTCACCCGCAAACTCAACATCAAACCCTTGCTTCAATTGCCCCCACAACGGCCCTCTCGGGATGCCCTTTTGGGTTAGCTTTTCGATATCTAAGGCAGCGTCGACGTTTTTCTCCGTCAACGAATAGGCGTAGCACGCCACCCGATGGGAAAGCCTGAACGTGGCAACCGCCATGTTCGCAAATTCAACGCTTGGCAGGTCGTCCGAGGCGATAAACTCCAGGGCGAAAGGCAAGCCTAGCTGTGTGGTTTCACAGGTCGCCTCCAACCACGCCTTGATGCCTGCGGGCGCCACAATGGTAAGCGGCGCTTTACGGCCATTCATCCCCGCACTCGCCAATATGCCCGGCAGCCCATAGCAGTGGTCGCCGTGTACATGGGTAATCAAAATGGCTTTTAGTGAATTAAACGACAGCTTCGTGCGCAAGACCTGATGCTGAGTACCCTCCCCGCAATCGATCAGGTACCAGCCTTTACCCTTGCTCTCGCGCAAAGCGATGCCGGTGACGTTGCGGGTCTTCGTGGGTACGCCAGCGGAGGTGCCTAGGAATAATAGATTCATATTTTATTTATGCTCTCTTGCGCTTGCTCTGTAAAGGCTCCGGGCTACCGCATAGTAAGCTCCGCTTCTCAGGTTTTTTCACGGCTGAGTGGTCAGCAAGCATGCCCTTTCCTTTAAAAAGAAATAACCGATAACTGGCAATATCCGTGCGACGAGCAGTACCGCCACCCCCATAAATTTGATTTAGATCAACTTTATCGCAGACATCTTTTATGAAGACTTTAGTATCAATCCTTGGCGCCGATAAAAGAGAAAGGATCCTTTAGCGCTCAACCGCATACTGACTACAGGCCCCGCCCCGCAAGCTTCATGAATTAACCTTTCCATGTGAGAAAACATAATGCTGCAGGCACTACACCGTGTTTCCTTGGGCCGTAAATTTGTACTAGTTCTCGCCTTACCATTGGTGACCATGACGTGGTTAGCCATGTCGGGGATTTTGGAACGAAAAGAGCTTGTCTCTGAAATGGGACATCTTCAGGAAATGACGGTGCTGAGCCAATATGCTGGGGTTCTGGTTCATGAACTTCAGCGCGAGCGAGGAATGACAGCCGCATTTTTAGGCAGCAATGGTCAAAATTTCCGTACGGAACTACCTAGCCAGCGTCGAAAAACTGATGAGCGTCTCAACGAGTTCAACACATATACAAATAGCCTAACTTATTCTGGCAACGATGCCGCGGTACAGGCACAAGTGAGCCAGGCTAATAACCTGTTGAGTGCTTTAGCCGGCCATCGCCAGCGCGTTGACCGACAGGAAATAGCAGGTGAGCAGTCAAACGCCTACTACACAGATATTAATAACTTTTTAATTAGCATTGTTAGCCAATTGACGTTTAGTGTTGAGCAAGGCGAAGTTATCAGACAGCTCAACGCTTATTATAACCTTTTAAACGTCAAAGAATTAGCGGGCATAGAGCGCGCCATGCTAACCACGGCTTTTAGTACCAACACGCTGTCTCCAACGATGTACACCAGCCTGCTCTCGTTAACAGGTCGCTCCAGCGTCTATATCAGCAGCTTCAATAGCTTTTCGGATGAAAGTATTCAAAGCGAACTTGCAGCGGTATTGGCAAGTGATCTTGCCCGCAACCTGGCGGATATGCGGCGCGTCGCGATAACACAAGGCGTTGCGGGCAATTTTAATATCGACCATCAACAATGGTTTGAGCAGCAGACCCTGCTGATTGATCGCTTAGCAGAAGTAAGTCAGAAGGCGGCCGAAGCCTTGCTTGATACTACCCAGAGCTTGCGTGATAAAGCGGTCAGTGAACTGACTTATTACCTGATTTTTTCGTTAGCCGCTGCAATTCTAGCCATACTGCTAGCAGTACTTATTGTCCGCAGTATTGCGCGCCCGTTACAAGTAGCGCTGGAAAACATCCAAACACGCGGTGGTGATCTCACTCAGCGCCTAGCCGTTCCAGGAAGCGATGAGCTTTCTATGCTGTATCACGCATTCAATGAATCGACGCTTAAAACAGAAGAGTTAGTTGCCAGCATTAAACAGGGTGCTCAGTCTGTTGAGTTAGCCAGTAAGGAAATTGCGAAAGGTAACGCAGATCTAGCACAGCGCACTGAAGAACAATCCGCTTCGTTAGTTGAAACGGCTTCCAGCATGGAGCAGATAACAGCGACCGTAAAACAGAGCGCAGATACCGCTCAACAAGCACGGCTTTCCACACAGGAAATGGCTGACCAGGCCAATGAGGCGAACGATATAGCCGAACGGGCACGCGTGGCGATGGAACAGATCGAAGAAGCCAACCAGCAAGTAACGGCGATAGTCGAGGCTATTGATAATATTGCTTTTCAAACCAACATCCTGGCGTTGAATGCCTCAGTAGAGGCGGCGCGCGCTGGCGAGCAAGGCCGTGGGTTCGCGGTAGTGGCCTCAGAAGTGCGTAATCTGGCAAGCCGAAGTGCAGAAGAAGCCAAGCAGATCCGAAAGCTTATCAGCAACAATGTCGACAGCATAAAAGAAGGCGGAAATCTGGTAACGTCCACCAGCGAAACGCTAAAAACTATTGCAAAACGCGCACAGCATACCGCTGCCTTAGTGTCAGAAATATCATCCGCGACCACTGAGCAATCATCGGGTATTGAGCAAATCAACCAAGCGTTGACTCAGTTGGAAGAAGTAACCCAGCAAAACGCGGCGCTGGTCGAGCAAGTGGCCACAGCAAGCCGCTCACTGGATGACCAGGCAGGCGACATGGCCAATATGGTGGGCCGCTTCAAGGTTAGCGAAGAGAATAACTCATTGGCATTAGCCCATTACGGCTACTAGCTCGACGAAAACGTATTCCTAAAGACATAGTAGCTATTCAGCAAGCCTTCAATACGCGATGTAAGCTTTTGAAGTAAGGCGGTAAGCGCTGGTTTCTCAAAACCGGCGCTGAAGCCTCTTCAACATTCTCAGCTTTCCTATTTCAGCCTATAGCTGACAGCGATCAACATAACCGCTAATAAGTTGCATTAACGCAAGCATATTAGCGTTTCATGTGATACCAATGGTTAGGCAACCCACTCTCTGTTAGGGAAGATTTGCCATGTCAGCCACGAACGAGAAAGTCTTCATCAGCCCCGGCCGCTACGTGCAGGGAGAAGGCGTTACCGCACGCGCCGGTCACTACGTCTCGGCACTCGGGAAAACGGCACTGCTGATTGCCGACGATGTGGTTTGGGACATCGCGGGCAAGGAGCTTAGCGCTAGTCTTAAAAGCGAAGGTATCAGTTTCGAGCGCGCAGTGTTTGAGGGCGAAGCCTCTAACCGCGAAATCGACCGCCTCGTTGAGCTTGGCCGCAAGCAGCAGGCAGACGTTGTTATTGGCTTTGGTGGCGGTAAAGCCATCGACACCGCCAAGGGTGTGGCTGAAAAGCTCGAAGCGGCCTGTGCCGTACTGCCCACGACCGCCTCTACCGATGCGCCCACCAGCGCCCTATCGGTCATCTACAGCGATGAAGGCGAGTTTGAGTCCTACCGCTTCTACAGCAAGAACCCCGACCTGGTGCTGGTGGATACCGGCATCATCTGCAAAGCGCCGCCGCGTTTTCTGGCCTCCGGCATTGCCGATGCACTGGCCACCTGGGTCGAGGCACGTGCCGCCATTCGCGCCAACGCCAACAACATGGCGGGAGGCAAAGCCACCCTACTGGGCGCGACCATTGGCGAGAAGTGCGAAGAGATTCTCTTCGAGCACGCCATGCTGGCCTACCAAGCTAACCAGGCGCAGATCGTCACGCCCTCGTTCGAGGCCGTGGTAGAAGCCAACACCTTGCTCAGCGGACTAGGCTTCGAAAGCGGCGGCTTGGCAGGCGCCCACGCCATTCATAACGGTTTCACCGCCCTGCACGGCGAGATTCACGGCCTGACCCACGGCGAGAAAGTGGCCTACGGTACGATGGCCCAACTGGTTCTCGATCAGACGCCCCAGGCGGAATTAGAAGAGTATCTGGACCTCTACCTGGCGCTGGGCCTACCGGTGACCCTGAAAGCGCTGAAGCTTGATCAGGCAAGCGAAGAAGATCTTTATCGTGTAGCCGAAGCGGCGCTGAAGGAAGGCGAATCAAGCCATAACCTAGCGTATGAGCTAACGCCCAAGCAGATTGTTCACGCCATTAAAGCGGTGGATGTGCATGCGCGGGCGTTTATGGAGAAGATGGGGGTGAGCGAGTAAAGTCTATAAGACGGGGCGCTGCGGCGTCTCGTTTTCATAGCCCTTTCCTATATCGGATCAAACCTTTACTACACGTTTAATCATAGCAACAACGCCTGAATCCGCCTTGCCGCTGAACTCAAAACCCAACGAATGATACAGATGGAAAGCAGGCTTATTTGATTCGTAAACCTTGAGCGTAAAAGCGTTTACGGAATGCTTGTTCCGTGTGGAGCCAGCTTAAAACCGTTGTGAGGTCTGCTGACTCTGCTCTTCGTAATATAATGTGGATTATCTTTCAACGTCGCGTCATGCATTATTCGAAAAGCGGGCCATATGGTATGCATTCACGTATTCACCACCCCTAAAAGCAAAAGCCACCGACTCACCTTCAATTTCAAAACCAAATTTCTTGTATAGATTAATGGCGCGCTCATTGTCTGTGTATACGGTGAGTTCGATGCGCTTGAGATTAAGCCAATTATCCGCCAGCTCGACCACCGTAGATAACAGCGCACTGCCAACCCCCTGCCCTTGGGATTTATCCTTCACCCCCATACCGAGCGACCCCACATGCTTGCGCCTTGGGTTTTGACAGACCTCAAAGCCCAAATTGCCCACGATTTCTCCATTAACCAGAGCAACATACCCGTAAACATTCTGTGGTGTATTCGAAAGACGCTGCTCCCAGAGGGCAACAGATGGATGGGGAAGTTGAAGAGTGCCCGAATAGGCATTTGGGCATTCGTAAATTTCTTTTACAGCGCGAGCATCTGACGGCTCGGCTTTTCTGATTTCAACGTCCATATATCTCTATCCCCTTGGTATAGCTTGAGCGATACATGGATGGCATTCCCCTAGTAAGCAGGTAGCGCTTTTCAAGATGGAAAAACCACCACGTCATCCCCCTCTTGCCATGGATGAAACTTGGTCATGGCCTGCAGAAAAAACGCGTGCTCCAACCAGTGCTGTAGCCACCGCTGCAGGTGCGGGTAAGGTAGGCTATAAAAAACATCGCGATCTACATGGGCGAATTGGCGGATAAAAGGCATGATGCCAATATCAGCAATGGTCGCGTTATCTCCCAGAAGATAAGGCTTTTGAGTCAGCTTCTCCTCTAAAACCTGTAAAAAAGCTTCACCCCGTTGCCGGTACTCTGCCTGGGTCATTTCGAGATGTCGGTCGGCGTATTTATAGCGATCCAACCAATGTTTAAATTCATTATCGTTTTGCTCGATAAGGGCATTGGCCTGAGTCCTAACCTTCGCATCTAACAGCCCTTGCGCATCTTGTTGCTCAAGCGCCCACACCATTATTTCTCGGCTCTCTTCGATCACAGTACCATCAAAAAGCTGTAAAACAGGCACAGTGCCTTTCGGGCTAATCGCTAGCATCTGGGCCGGTTTTTTCTTCAATGTGATCTCGCGCAGCTCCACCGGTAACTCAGCAAACAATAAGCCGAGCCGGGCACGCATGGCATAGGGGCAGCGACGAAAAGAGTAAAGGCGATGAAGTGATGACGTCATGGGCATTTTTCACAGTTGAATTGAAGTCAGTAGGCTCGGTGACCACTCTAAGGCGAGACGTTAGCCGTTCACGTTTTCTTCCGCCACCTGACGCAGCGCATCGACCAGCACCTCGGCAGGCTGGGCGCCGGAAATCAGGTAACGTCCGTCGAGGATGTCCCTCGGCACCGCATTCACCCCGGCGTCCATGAACCGCTGCTCTGCCGCTCGAACCTCGTTCGCGTACTGATCAGACCGGGCGATGGCCTCAGCGGTGTCGCCATCAAGCCCTACTTCGATGGCCTTCTCGCGTAACACATGTGGGCCTGAAAGGTTTTCCGCCTTACCGAAGTAGGCGCCACCCGAATAGTGCCAGTTGCAGGGGGCGTTTCCCGGTTCTGCGTGGCCGCCCAGGCAAGCACACGGTGAGCAGCGAAGGTATTGTTCGCCCGACGCTCCAGCGCACCAAGTCAATTCTCAACGCCTTCACTGGGTACCCCCTCATTCGATCAAACTGAAGAAAGTATGGTACGTGTCTATCGGGCGTAACGGCAGTACCGTCATGTAACGAATCAAGACGTTACTCGACGGGGGGTTCCGGTAACACCGGCGGCGTACTGTCCATATAGGTCAGGAAGTCTTGCCAGATGTCGTACGTTCGCTGTTTCGTTAACCGGGTAAGGCACGTAATGCCCATGACGCCGCGAATGGTTCCGTCGCGCCACTGCGTATAGACAGCGCCGCAATGGGCCTCGCTATACGCGTGCCACTGCTTCTGAGCTACCTGAATAGCTTCGACTAGCTCAGGGTCAGCCGCGTTATGTTCAACGCTCGTTTCCAGATAGTGGGTGAGTACGTCCTCGGCGGCCTCTAACTCGATAGCCGCGCACCGATTAGTCTCGAGCGTGTTCCTTATATTATTGCAATCAAGCGCCTCGTCGTCCGCCACGGCTGCAAGCGATAGCGAAGCGAGCACTATGAGTAGCCACTTTTTCATTTTTTCCTCAAACGCACATAAGGTGCTGGCCAAGCATGCACAACCGCCATGTTCTCACATTCGATACCAGGGAGATCATCTTTCGCCCTACTACTGATGGGCAGTGGCTAAGGCTTATAACGCGTCAGCGCAATACCGCAAGCGATCAGGCCAGAAGACACAAACCGCCATACGCCGAAGCCTTCTTTCAAAATGATGGTAGAAATAAGCGCAGCGAACAGCACGCTGGTTTCGCGAAGCGCCGAAACCATGCCGAGAGGCGCGTAGGCCATCGCCCAGATAACGATCCAATACGCACCGACCTGCATTCCACCGCCAGCGATAGCGGGTGCCAGGTTGCCACATACGACTTTCTTTATTTCCTTGGCTTTCCACATAAGCGCAATCGCGAACGTCAGCAAGCCATTGCCGAGCGTCAACAACACCGCAAAGCCGAGCACCGAACCCGCTTGCCGAGCGCCCAATCCGCCCACCAGCGTGTAGGAAGCGATAAAGGCGCCCGTACCGAGCGCAAGAAGGATAGCGCGGGGATTTCTGGTAATACCGGTGCTGGTATCAAATGCCAGCGACATCACGCCAACTCCAAGAAACAGCACACCGAGTAACGGGAGAAAACCCAACATTTCACCCGCGAACGCGGCAGCGCCAAGAGTCACGAGTAACGGCGCTGAGCCACGTGCGATGGGATAGACCTGGCCAAAATCACCATAGTGGTAAGCCATGGGCAAACTGAAGTGATAAGCCGTATGAATCAAGATGGCCAAGCCAAGAAGCGGCCAGCTGGCAGGATCAGGGAGCGCTACAAAAGGCAACGCGAGCGCAGAAACCAAACTGCCCAATAAAGTGATGACCGCCATAACGGCGATCCTGTCACCACTCACTTTAACAATCGCATTCCAGCTGGCGTTAAAGATGGCCGCGAGCAATACGATCATGGTTATTTCTAGGCTCATGTCATCTTATCCTTGAGCGGCAGGATGCAACGTTAAGAAAAAATAGTTTTCCCAGCATAGCGTAAATCCCTATACCCGTATGTTTTGCTACTTTCCGCCCGCATACCGCGTTCCCTTCACCACTGAACCCACACTGTTTTAGCCCCTGCTGCTTTAGCAAGCTAGCAGATGAAATGCGTTCAAAATAGGCGAGCGCTGACTATGCTGATTAGGGCCGCCACCAGCCGCCAATAACAATCACAACCTCTCAGCAAAGGAAGCCCTATGCGTCGCACACAACTATCCTCTTTCATACAACAGTCCTCTTTCATGATAGCGGGCCTTGGCCTGCTCATATCCTCCCCACTATGGGCGTGGGACGGCGTCGTCGAGAAGCAAACCTTTGAGATCGACAGCTTCACGACACAAAACGGCGAGACGATCCCCAACGTGACGGTAGGCTGGGAAGCCTACGGTGAACTCAACGAAGCCCGCGATAACGCCATTCTGATCACCCACTTTTTCTCCGGCACCAGCCACGCAGCAGGCCGCTACAATGCTGACGGTAACCCCACCGGCTACTGGGATGCCATTATCGGCCCCGGCAAAGCATTAGATACCGACGAGTACTACATCATCTCCTCGGATACGCTGGTGAACCTCGGAGCCCATGACCCCAACGTTACCACCACCGGTCCCGCGTCTATTAACCCAGACACCGGCGAACCCTGGGGCATGGATTTCCCGGTAGTCACCATTCGGGACTTCGTCGAAGTTCAGCGCGAACTACTGGAAAGCCAGGGGATTGAATCGCTGCATGCGGTGATGGGTGCTTCCATGGGGGCCCTGCAAGCGATTGAATGGGCCAGCGCCTATCCTGACCGGGTTGAGCGCTTGATTCCCGTTATCGGCGGTGGCATTGCCGACCCGTGGCTGTTGGCAACGCTGAGCTCTTGGGCCGCGCCAATCCGCGTGGACGCCAATTGGAACGAGGGTAACTACTACAACGGCGAACCGCCTACCGATGGATTAAAAGAAGCGCTTAAACTCGTTACGCTCAACGCCAACCACTGGCAGTGGGCCAACGAAACCTTTAACCGTGACTGGGCCGATGAAGAACGCGATCCCGCCCAGGATATCAGCGCCCGCTATGCCATTGAGCAAACGCTGGATGACATTGCCGCCGCCCGTGCGGAGCTTTCCGATGCCAACCACCTGCTCTACCTGGTACGCGCCAACCAAACCTTTATGGCAGGCCACGGCGACTCGTTAGAAGAAGGCCTGGCCGCCATCGAAGCCCCTACCCTAATGCTGTATAGCGAAAACGACCTGGTATTCGCTCCTGAAGGCGTGCGCCGCACCGCCGAGCTGATTGAAGCGGATGGCACTGAAGTGACGCTGGAAACCCTGGAAGGCAATCGCGGCCACTTGGATGGCGTGCTATCCATTGACCAAGCGAGTGATACGTTGCGGGCGTTTTTGCAGTAAGGCGGGAGCGCTGGCTTTGAGTCTTAAAGCCAGCGCTTAAGAAGTTGCGATATGAACCAGCCTAATTAGCCCCAGTTCAGGCCGGGGCTTCTAAAGCATTAGCGGCTAGCGTTTTCTTCAGCCACCTGACGAAGCGCATCGACCAGCACCTCGGCGGGCTGGGCGCCGGAAATCAGGTAGCGCCCATCTAGGATAAACCCCGGTACAGCGCTCACCCCTGCCTCCATGAACTGCTGTTGTGCCGCTCGCACTTCATCTGCGTACTGATCCGACCGGGCGATGGCCTCGGCGATGTCGCCGTCTAGCCCGACCTCAATGGCTTTCTCACGCAGAACCTCTGGGTCTGAAGGGTTTTTCGCCTCACCGAAGTAGGCATCAAATAAGGCCAATTGCAGGGGCGTCTCTCGGTTTGGCGTTGCGGCCCACGCCAGCACGCGGTGGGCAGCGAAGGTATTGTTCGCCCGCCGCTCTTGGGCGCCACGGAAATTCAATCCCAGCTCTTCGGCGACCTGCATGATCTCCCGCTGGGACTGCTCCATAGTGGCCGCGTCCTTGCCGTACTTGCGGCACAGGTGCTCAAGGATCGGCTCGCCCTCGGGCGGCATGTTGCGGTTGAGTTCAAAGGGCTGCCAGTGAAGTTCGATTTCGATCTCGCCCTTCAGGGTTTCCAACGCTTTTTCCAGGCGCCGGTAGCCGATGGCGCACCACGGGCAGGCGACATCGGATACCAGGTCAATTCTCAATTTCTGCATGATGGATCTCCTCGTCAGCTTCGGTCATTAAGGCTAAAACGCCAAGCCCTGGCTTGTATCACGAAAGACATAACCTTGGCTAAGGCTACCATCCCCCTTCCCCTCATATAGAAAGTCAATAAACGGCTTGGTCCGCCAAACCATCTGGGTGTATATTTGTACGGAATACCCGTACATAAAGGTGGCCTTATGGACACTATTAGCGTTAACAAGTTTAGAGACAATCTAAAAAGCGTCGTAGAGCAAGTCATCAGCCGTCACGAACCGCTGAAGGTAACTCGGCGTGCTGGTGAGGCTTTTGTGGTTATCAGCGCGGATGACTGGGAGAGGGAGCAAGAAACGCTCCACGTACTGCAAAGCAATAACCTTATGCAACAAATTGCTGACTCTCTTGAGACAAACCAACGCCGCCAAGGTTATCAACCGACCAAAGAGCAAATGGATGAGATCACTGGTATTTGAGGGGAATACCTGGGATGCGTATGAAGCCATGCGTGAAAAGGACAAACGCCTGCACAAAGCGCTCTGTAAATTGCTCAAGGAAATGCTACGTACTGACGACCCCGCCTCTGGCTTGGGCAAGCCTGAACCGCTCAAACACAACCTGACGGGGCTATGGTCTAAGCGAATCTCGCAAAAAGACCGCTTGATATACCGATTCGACGATACTGCCATTTATATCTTTGCTATCGGCGGTCATTACGATCAACACTAAAAGGGATTAGCTCTGCAGGGAGTCATGAGCTACTCAGCATTGTTATCACCATTCTCCACTCCTAGAAAAAGCCACTTTGCCTCTATCTCAGAAAAATGGCCCGTTTATCCAGGGTGTATTCGCCAAAATCACGCGCCAGATAAAGCGAACCCGAGTAGACGCGTTGGGCCTCATTTCGGATGTCCTCTATGGACGTCGAGGCAAGGGGATGAAGCGAATAACGGGGGCTAAAGTGCGTCAGCACCAGATTGGGAAGCTGTACAGACTCGGCAAACGCGGCGACAAGCTTGGCGTAGCTATGCCCTACATCACCGGCCTTCTGGGCCATCTCTTCGGTGTAGGTGGCTTCATGAACCAATACTTGCGCCCCTTCGCACGCCTTAACCAACAAGTCAGGTTGGTCATTATCCCCGGCAATCAGCACTTTCCTCGGCTTATTTTTGAAGATCAGGTAGTCATGGCTTTTTAACCGCTCACCCTCAAACTCAACATCAACCCCTTGCTTCAACTGCCCCCACAACGGCCCTCTTGGAATCCCCTTTTGCGCTAGTTTATCCACATCCAAGGCGGCGTCGACCTTTGTCTCCGTAAACCCATAAGCATAGGACGGCGCCCGGTGTGAAAACCTGTGAGTGCTAACCGCGATGCTCTCAAACGCAACGCTGGGCAGCTTGTCCGAGTCGATAAACTCCAGAGCAAAGGGCAAGCAAAGCTGCGTGGCCTCACAGGTAGCCTCCAACCATGCCTTGATGCCTGCGGGCGCCACAATGGTCAGCGGCGCTTTCCGGCCTCCCATTCCCGCACTCGCCAGTATGCCCGGCAGCCCATAGCAGTGGTCGCCGTGTACGTGGGTAATAAAGATGGCTTTCAGTGAATGAAACGACAGCTTGGTATGCAAAACCTGATGCTGGGTGCCCTCACCGCAATCGATCAGGTACCAGCCTTTCCCCTTGCTCTCGCGTAAGGCGACACCTGAGACGTTTCTACTTTTGGTGGGTACACCTGCGGAAGTGCCTAGGAACAGTAAATTCATTTCTTACGAAAGCCCTTTTACTCACTTTTTTTCGGAATAAGAAGGTGGACTGCTAGTTCGTTAAATGTAACCAATGTGGTTTTACAATGAATATTAGGCGCATAATTATGCAGTTGAGGCCTACCTAAATCCGCCTAGTTAGACTGACACAACTTGTTATTAAAGGATTAACTATTCGAGCTCAGCGACTAGGGCAAGCGCGAAGCGCTTTGCACTAGTCCGTTTCGAAGCCTTCGTTGAGCTTAGCTGTTGAAACTAATCCCTAACTAATACGCTTGAGAATCTGTTGAGATTGTTAGAATCCACCATCCGGCCCCAGCATCCTACTGCAAATATTCTCCTGCGCCGATTTTATCTTTGATAACTCCTCCCTAATCTGTGATTTTGTTAAGTAATCACCACCATCCGCCACCATATCTTTCAGGTGGGCTTCCATAACCATAGTCATGTCCCACAACTCTTCAGCGCCCATTCCAGGTGTCATCTGCCGAAACTGGCCTACCTCTTCTTCGAGATTATGGACTGCAACTACGACACGAAGAAACCGTTGGTTTTCTCGGTATGGCTTTGTCGCAAACTCATACCATGAAGCGTCGTAACTCGCACTTGCAACCAGCTCATTCATCTTCATGCAACTGCCCAGACGTTCTGAAGCTAAGGCATACTTAGCTGCATCTCGGGACGCTGATTTGGCTTCGAGAGTTTGCCAAACAGCAATGGTGGCGGCAGCGACAGCAGCCGTCACACTCACAATGCTTAAAATCGTCCTGAACTCTAGTCGTTGCTTAAGTGCCTTTCTAAGTGGTTGCTCTTCACTCAATTATCAAAACCTCACTGTCTTGAGACTCTCATTATATTTTAAGGGGCAAGCGTTACTCGCTCTTGACGGCCAAGCTTGGCATACTGTAATGCAGATCTGCCACGCGCCACCTAAGAATTACATATGAGATAGCGATCACGTCAGCCATCAACCAAGCGTTTTAAAAATCTCAGTTATTTTCCTAGAGCCGCGGGAAAACGCACGAAGGGTTGAAAGCACTAACCGCCGCCTATCATATGCACTACGTTGATCTAGATTGGCGACTTTTGTTGTCGAATTAGCTATTTTCCCACCAACTACGGCAGCTAGAGCTATATATAACCACCACCGTTGGTATCGACCTTGCTGATTGCTTGCGATAGCTGCGCTCGAATTTTTCTGACGAGCCCTAGAAACAACCAGCGTTGGTATGATGCATTCACTAGCGAGAGCAACCGAATGCGTCATGATATATTTATCTACTAACCCTTCCGGTGGATCGGGAAAAGAGGTGCAGAATTCAGATGGCACTTGTTGACAGACTCCAGACGGTCTAGCGTATCGCCGAATTCCCTCTCCAAGCTCTTCGACAGGACAAACCGTACGGTTATAACGTTCGATCTCATCACGGATTTCGATGATTTCTTTTTCTGACACTGAGCTTCTGATACCAGCGTAGATTTCAGCACTCTCAGTAGGACCGAAGAGATGAAAAGTGCCCGAACCGTAGGCCGCGTATTCATTCAATGTTTGTTGCACATCAGAAGCCCATATACACGAAGGTGTTTCTTTCAGGTCTTCTCCCTTACAAAAATGATCGTAGCTCCGCACTTGATTCAATAAATACAAGCTAGCTTCTCGACTTACTCGATTTCCTTCCGCAAGGTTTGAAGCATGGCGATTTCCAACAGAATCTGCCACAAAGAATATCCCAGCAAACAGCGCAGTTGCATACCAAAGATGATCATAGTAGCCACGAAATTTATCGTTTAGATTGAGAGTGTCGTAGGCAATTACTATTATGCACCATCCCGTTAACAGACTAATAATCAAGAGAGGAATAAGACCCAACGGACTCCCTAGCGCCCCACCTCCGCCAATAAAAAAGGAATCAGGAAGGTAGTTTATTTGAGGCCACTTCCCAGCAATATTCAATAATCCTGGGAGAGCTAATACAGAAAATACAACCATAACGCCCCGCCACCGGGCAATTACAAATCCTGCAGCTAAAAGCGCACCAATTAGGATAATGGAGTATACCAAAAGAAGGCCGAGAATCGGAGTTACTGCCTCTGCTGGGGACCAGTAACTTCCAACTATAACTTCATCATTATTTAGCTCTAAAAAATTCGAAGATGCTAATCCGACCCCCTCTAAGACCTGCTGAACGCTATACGCTGCACCGTAAAGAAATGCGATGTAAGGAATTAAAAAGACCAAATTCAAAACCACCTTATATTGTTACTCAAAATTATCACATGGATGACTACACAAACTCAAGGTTAAAATTTATTTCACATCCCTTTAAGCCTTCCCAATTAATTGTTTAACAACGGATGAAGTTACAACAATCAAATAAATTTCACCTTAGCTTTATTTTCAAATCATTTAACACTATGCCTTTGCAACAAACTTGTTGTAAAACCATCTGAAAAATGAAAATAACTTGCTATGAAAAATAATATTATCTGAGCGCAACCTAACCCCATAGTTGGCTTTGCAAGCATACCAAAATAAAATGCGACTGCAATCACAACAAATAAAAATCGTTTTGCTGTATATAAACCAAAATACTGCTGACTGGTCTTAATTGAACTGCTTGTGCTTGCTACCGCTTTAGAAACTTTCGATGTTATTTGGCCAAATATTAAACATGATGCCAGAGACCAATCTGGAGATAGAACTATATCTTTCCACGTACCTATATAAAGCCTCACACCAATGAGAAGCATGAAGGGAATAGCTATATAAATAAATTCAGTTTTTAAATCAGCGTATATGGACTTTATTTCAAGCTTAGTTGGCTCATAACTCATATTGATGACCATTATCTCGGTGCACATCTAGAATTTCTTTTATCCGAGCATTTCTTATTTGTGGCTGTCCCTTTCCTTTCGGAGGCGTATAAATGTCATAAGAAATATCTGCTTCGATAACGTCTTTTGGTCCAATTGCTTGTATCAACCCATTTTGATAACTCTCAAGCCACTCCTTATGGGTTATTCGAGCGCAGAACTTTCTGTCTAATGAGTGACTGCGAAAAGACCACACTGAATTGCCTTCATTCACTGAAATTTTCACAGACAGTTTGTCTCTATGTTCTTGGGGCTCTGTATATCCTCTAAACATGTCTCTAGGGTTACCAGTAAACCTCCATTTAGTATTTAAACTGCACTCTTGACCAGGTTCGTGACCAGATATTATTATTACACTTTCTCCCGGGTTTATTTTTTCGTTTGCAGCAGAAAACCCCTTAAGAACATACGCTAAATTCTGTCTATCGATATAAGGATCAGCAATTTTATACTCAAGATCATCCGCTAATACTGATTCAACACTTGCGGCAATAGATTCAACCTGATCTTCACTTTTTGTTTCATTTGTTTCTGTTAGAATTTGAAACAAACTATTCCCTGATGTATAAAATGCTTTTTCCAACATAGCGTCAATACTGTTCGGCAATGCAGAAAGCTTGCTCAATATAGAGCTTTTCTCAATATCATTGAGTTGAAACTGAAAATCTAATTTTAGACCCACAGAATTTGTAAGTAACTGCCCAAAGTCTTTGTATGCATTAATATATAGGGCCATCGCTTCAAAAACTTCAGCAGGGTTACTCCTATTCTCAAGGTATTTTAATTTTATCTGCAATTCTGGCGGCACTTTATCTCCTTATTATTTTCGATGTCGTATAGCAGGCGAAAGTGACTATATGGCTTATCAAAAACTCAGTTACGTTTAGCCGCTGAAGCAATGAAGCCAACTTATCCAACTCTATCCCATTGATTTGCCGCTAGGCAAAGTAAATATTTGCTGCCCATCGAATATTCTTGTTCCCTCACGTCTGACTATTTTCACCATCAGGCTGACGCCACAAATCTCACCTCCCCACCAAACCACTGCTGCTTCAACCCCCGCTGCTTTTCTAGCAGAAGCGTCAGGTAATCGCGCAGTGGATGGGCAACTGGCAGCGCAGCAAGGTGTTTGCGTAGCCTGCGCTGATAAGGAAACTGTTCCGCAGGCACATGCAATGGCGTGGCATTTTGGGTGAGCCATTCGATGGTGGGCAGGAGTAAGTGGGTGGCGTTGCTGTCAAGCGCTAGTGTGACGCCTTTTATATCGAAATCACCAGCGTAGATATGTGTTCGGCGGGTTTTGTGCCAAGCCTCAGCGAGTAAGGCAAAGCCGCCGCCGTAGTGGCTATCGCCGCGGTAGACGACCAGCGGGTTGGCATAGCCGCTTAGTGCTGGTAGTTCCGGCGAGAACTCATAGAAGCTGTCCAGGTTTTCGACCTGAATCAGGGCGCTGAATGCGCTCAGCTTTAGCGTCTGTAAATCCACATCGCGAATAGCTCGTGGTTCGATGGCAAGCCCTGCTATTGGCTGTGGGGGAAAGCTTACGAGTACCCGCCGTGCGCGGGGGCTTTCTCGGGTGGCTTTATCTTCTTCTACGCCCTCTTTTGCCTGGGCGCTACTGGTCAGGCCGCTGAGTGAGCGGCCTAGCGGCGCTATGCGGGCGCTATCTAATACATCGTTTATCTGTGCGAGCAAGGCGGAGTCAAAGCGCAGCGTTTTACTGTTAATTCGCGTGGCCAGGTCAATATCGTGCTGGTGGCACCAGGCGACCACGTCGTTTACCCATTGACCGCGGGGCTTCTCCACCGTGGGCTGGCGGAGCAGTTCGCGGGCCACACCGTTTAGCCCATTGCGGGCGCGGCTGGGTAGGTTCATACGGCCAGCTGTAGTTCAACGTCGTGGATCAGACGCAGGTGATTGAAGGCACTCGCCTGGGTCTCCTGCTGTTTAAGGCGAAACGCGCGCTGGTCGTTGCGCGGCAGGCCCTGGTACTCGGCAATCACCTGGAACAGCCAGATTTCATCGGGCCATTCGAGCGGGCTTTCGTGTAGGTATTTAAGGGCGCTGACCGGCTCCGCCTGGGGCTGGTCAATCACGCTTAAATAGAAGTGTTCAACATCCTGCTTGAGTGCCTGTTGGCGAGCGGCGGCCAGGCTGCTCTCTTGCGCTTGGGCAGGTGCGGCGGCTTCCACCGTTTGCGTGGTGTGGCGCGGCTGAGGCAGTTGATGCAGCAGGTCGGCGAGTACCTGGCACTCCAGATTGCGGTCTAGCGCTGGGGCGGCCGCGGCGTTTAGCGGGGCGGCTTGGTTGACCAGCGCGGGTACCTCGCTGCGCCGGGCATAGTTGCCGGGCACAAAGCCTGGGTGCTCGCGCATAAACGCGGCCATGCCGCTGATCAGGCGGCTGCGCGCCTGCTGCTTGCGAAAGCGCGCCATTAGCTCAATCAAGCGACGCTGCACCTCGCGCAGGCCGGTGTAGTGGTGGCTTAACTGCTGTTGAAGCTGGCTGATCAATAGCTTGCGCAGGCTGCCGTCGCTACCTACCAGCTCTATCAACTCGTCAAAGTTAATCAGTGCCAGGCCATCCAGAAGCCTGGCGATCTGTTTCTGGGCGCGGTCGTTTTCGCGGATTTTATCGTTGAGCTGGCTGACAAAACCAAAGTCGCTATTCAGCCGCTGCCATAAGCTGTCGATGGCATCGGCAAAGCGCCCGTTCAAGTCGTCAACTTCTTGGCGCAGGCGCATTAGCTGCTGTTCCAGCCGCCAGTGCTCGCCCCGGCTGCGCGCCTCGCGGTAGCTGTGTACCAATGAGCGAATCAACTCCAGGGTTTCTGCCACATCAGCGTTTACATGGCGGCGGGTCTCGTCGGCGAGCATTTCGGCGATCAGTTCGCGCACCTTGGGCGAAAGCTTCACACCGCTCTGCTCGTCCGGGCGCCACAGAATGCGCGCTGCCAGCAGCTTGCGTAGCGCGCTATCGCTGAGTGATTCCAGCGGCACTTCATCACGGGTGTAGGCCTGCATCAGCGCTTCAGAATGCTTACCCAATAGCGCCAAGCGCTCAGCGCCTGTTTTGAGCAGACGACTCTCCAGCTCGTTCACAAGAGGGCCTCCTGTGTGCCCTCTTCTCCTTCGGCATCAATCGGCAGGTTCTCTTCATCGCGGATAAAGCGCACCAGGTCCACCAGGTAGTCGATCTTGCCGGTGACCACGAATACCTGACGCTCTGAATGCGGCTGAAGCAGGTAGCCGTGCTCTTTCAGGCGCTTGAAGACCTGCTTTACCTGGGCATCTAGCTGGTCACTTTGCGAGCCAAAAAAGCTGTCGGTGGCCAGGCGTTCCAGGCGCTCGCGCAGGCTTTGGTTGTCTTCACACTTGGCGCTGAATTCGGCCGGTTTGAGCACATCGCCGGGGGCCGCCAGGGTATCGCGGCCCAGCGCTTCTTGAACCAGCTGCAGCCATTCCAGCAGCGGCAGCAGGCTGTTGAGCGTCTCACCCAGTTGGCGCGAGAGCTGATCCCGAGCGCTGTCATTGAGCTGTCGCCAGGCCAGAAAATACACGCTGCCCTCTTCGTTGCTTGCCAGCCGCCGGTTAAGTGGGCGCAGGTAGGTGTCGATCTCCTCGCGGGTTTCTGCGTTGCTCAAGTGGCGATAGCCGGTCTCATCGCTCACCGGGCAGACAAACTCCCCGGCCAGCAATCGCTCAAGCAGTGGGCCATGTTCGATCATACCGTCACCTCCTGCTGACGTTCCTGGAGCCGCTCGGCCAGGCGGCTTAGGCGCGGTTCAATACGTTTTAACACCCGCTTATTGGCGTTAGCGCTATCGCGGTCAATCAGGTAGCGATTGGCAAACAGCAGCAACACGTCGGACTCGGGGTTAGGGAACGCGCCGACGATGTGAATGCGGTTGCTGTCACAGGCGTCGAACAGTTTTTCGACGTTGTGATAGGCCAGCGTGCCAATCTCATCGATGGGCCAATGGATAGCGATTTCTGCATCGCCGCGCAGCAGGCGGGTAAACGCCAGCAGGAACTTGCACAGAATCAGATAGGCCATGCCGTGGCTGGAGGACTCCAGCAGCTGGCGGTCGTTCTTGATCACCAGGTCCGTGCCGCCTTCGTTTAAGTGCAGCTCCAAACGCAGCAGGCTTTCAAAGCTGTACTGCTGGTCGCTGCGCAGCAAGTCGACCACGTCCGCCAGGGTGTTCAGGTAGTCGTCGCTGGGCAGTGTCTGGCCGGATTCGCGCCACTCTTTATAGCGCTGAGCGAACAGCTTCAGCGGCTCCCAGAAGCCCAGCTCATCGATGGTGGACTGAATACGCACTTCGGCTTTGGTGATGCCTTCCAGGCGCAGGTCGTCGGCGACTTCTTCCGAAAGCCGACGGCTCTGGGCGCTGATGCGGCGGTTCAAATCGCGGAATACGGTAAAGAACTTATCCAGGTCGTCGCTCAGGTTGCGGCCTTCCTGAATCAACTGCTGCTGTTGGTCTTCGAGCAGTTTGAGCATGTCGCGCAGTAGCGGCAGCTGTAGGCGCGGGTTGTCGCTTTGCAGCTTGCTGCGCTCGCTCTCTAGCGCTTCGGCAAAGCCGCTGCTGGCGTCCTTGATCAGTTGGCTTTCAACCTCCAGGCAGCCACGGCGCAGCTGTTCGATCAACTGGTGGCGATTGCCCAGCGCCTGGCGGGCGCGCTCAATGCGCTCGTCTACATCGCCAAGCGGTGCCGCCGGGGCCTGGCCGTCGGGCTCAATGGCGAGGCCTTCCAACTGTGTCAGCAGAGGCTTTAAGGCTTCCAGGCTGGCGTGTTCACTCTCGCGCTGCGTTTTAAGCGTACTTACTGTGCTTTGGTGGGTTTTGCGCGCGGCCTGAAAGTCGTTTTTCAAGCGCTCTTTATCGCGCTGAAGCTGCTGTTCAGTTTGCTCCAGCTCGGCCTCTTGGGTGACCAGCTGCGGCTTATGCTGCCCCCACTCCACGCGCATAAAGCGGGTGTATTCGGTAAGTTCATCCTGACGGGCGGCGGTAACGCGGATGCGCTCCTCCTGGCTTGCCAGCCGCGCCTTGGTATCTTTTAGCTTGGCGGGGTCAACGCCCTGTTCGGCCAGTTCCTGGCTGAAGGCCTCTTCCAGCTCCGCCCGTTGGCGCTGGTGTTCTGCGTTGGCGTCGCTTAACTGCTGCTTATACTGGCGCAGCTGAGCATCCAGGCTGTCCAGCTGGCTTTGGCCATCGGCTTTTAGCTCTAACAACTGGCTTTGATGGGTTTCACCCAGCGCGTTAAGGGCTTGCTGTTTTTCTTCACGCAGCTCGGTTTGTGTTTGTTCCAAGCGAGCTAACGCGGTTTGATGGGTGGCGCGACGCTTCTGTTGATGCTTGGCGTGGCGCTCTTGCTGCTGGCGGCGCGCCTCAAGGGCAAACTCAACTTCCTGCTCGGCACGCTTATGGGCCATACGGCCTTGGTCTTGAGCTTCATCGGCTTTTTGGACGCGCTCGTTGTGTTGTTTAAGCGCTTTCTCGGCCGCTTGGCACTCTGCCTGCACGCGCCGTTTGGCGCTATCCGCTTCTTCAATGGCGGCGAGCAGCGTGGCTTCGTCCTGGGCGTAGTCGGGCAAGGCAATGGCCGAGAGATCCAGCGCCAGCCCAAACAGGTCGTCGCTGCCGCCGTCGGCTAGTTGAGGTGCTAAATCGCGCCGCTCCAACAGCTCCGGGGCAATGACTTTGCCTAACTGCTGCTCCCAACCGGGGCGGTGATAGCGCAGAAAATGGCGCAGGCTGCCTTGCTCGGGGTCACGCTGCTGGTAGAGCGCGTAGCTGCGCTGTTCGGCGCGCTCAAGCTGTTGGCGAAGCTGAACCAGTTGCTGCTCGGCGTCGTCCCGGGCGCGGCGGTTGCTTTCAAACTCGCGGCGCAGGCCATCTAGCGTCGCGGCCGATGCGTTACGCTCCTGCTGGGCTTGATCCAGACGCGCCTGGGCAAGCTCAGCATCAGCAGTTTCTTCGGCGGTTTGTGTTGAAAGTGAGAGCTGGGCTTTTAGCTCGGCCAACTGCTCAACGCCCAATTCAAGCTGCGCCTGATACTCGCCTTCCAGGCGCTGACGCTCCTGCTGGTAGCGTTCATTAAGCCGCTGCTCGGCTTCCCACTGCTGTTCACGGCGCAGGGCTTTCTCTTCCACCAGGGCGTCGATCAGTTCCTGGGCTTCGCCGGTCTGGCGGGCCAGCGCCTCGGAAAGTTCGCGCAGGCGCCCATCAAGCCGCGCCTGGCTCTCTTTTACCGCATCCTGCATGACGTTCAGGTGGGCACGCAGCTGATCGCGCTGCTCACGCCATTGGGGCAGCGCATTGATATCGCGCTCCAGGGCGGGCATGTCCGCCTCGAAATAGTGCTCGTACTGGGTTTGCAGATCATTGAGGCGGCGCTGGGTCTGCTGTAAATCGCTGACCACTTCGCTGTGGCGATCGTTGAGTTCGTCCCGCGCCTGGGCGTAATCGCTTTCCCGCTGCTGAAAATCGCGCTGATGGCGGGCAAGCTCGGCGTCCACATCGGCCATGTGCCGCTCGGCCTGCTGGCGGTCATCTTCAAGCTGGGGCTTAAGCTGCCAGAGGGTGGCATCCAAATGGGCAAGCTCTCGATCAATCCCGGCAAGCCGGGCGAGCGACGCCTGCAATGGTTCCAGGCGCATGGATTGGCGCATCTGGGCAATCCATTCACGCGCCTTGGTGTTACGAATCCGCGTGACCGGCAGCTCAACGCCATCCTCTTCGAAAATCGCTGCCAGCATGGTTTTGAGGGTATCCATCTTGCCCTCTTTGGCATGCACCGCCGAGACCAGCTTTTCAATATGGCGAATGCGCCGCTCGGGTTTGACCAGACTGAACTGCGCGGCGATCTGGCGCAGCTTGAGGCCATCGCGGCTATTGCCGTGCAGCTGGGTAAAGTCGTTCTGGATAACCGAGCGGAATTCAGACGTAGCACCGAGCTTGGGCGATACCGGCGTGCCGCTTCGGCGCAGGCCACTGGCCCACTGGGTGTAGTCGAGTGCGGCCACGCCCGCCTCGCTCTCCACCAGATAATCTTCCGGCCGATAGGGCCCACCCACAAAGCGATACTCCACCCCGCCTTCGGCTTTGCGGGTCAGCACCGCTTGGCAGATGTTGCCAGCCTCGCGGCGGTATTCATACACCAAGTAGCTATTGCGATGCGGCAGGTAAAACGCATCAAACTTCATGCGCGTTTTGGGCACCACCTTATTGGGTAGTTCGCCGTAAAACACCGGCACCAGGCGCTGAAGCGTGGTTTTACCCGAAGCATTGGTGCCGCAAATATTGGTGTGGCCGTCCACACTGAGTTCAACCACGCCTTCCAGGTGGCCGTGAATCATCACGATGCGTAGCAGGTGGGCCATGCCGTGTCCTTGATCGATAGAAATTCGAAAGCGACTATCTTGCCAGACACCTGAATGGCTTGTCCTACTCTTCTCACACGTTTAGCGGCGAGCGTTGCTGTGTGCCCAGCAATCCCTCAAAGAAACTTACCGCATTAGCCTCTAATCCTTCTAGGTAGTAGCCGCCCTCCTGTACTACCAGCGTGGGTAGATTCAACCCCGCCATCCGGCGGCCAAGCTCTGCAAACCCTGGAGTGGAGACGGCTACTTTGGCCTGTGGATCGCGCTCGTAAATATCAAACCCCAGCGCCAATACGATCGCGTCAGGCTCAAACAGCCGAATGGCTTGGCAGGCTTCGTCCAAGCGCTCAAAAAATACCGACTCCTTTGATCCATGGGGCATCGGCAAATTGAGGTTATAGCCCAACCCGGCACCCTCGCCGCGTTCGCTCTCAAAGCCGGTGACTGCCGGGTAGAAGTTGGTGGTATCGCCGTGGATCGAGATATACATCACATCGTCACGCGCATAGAAAATCTCCTGAATGCCCTGGCCGTGGTGCATGTCTGGGTCGAGCACGACGATACGCGCAAAGCGCGAGGTAAGATGCTGGGCCGTAATGGCCGCATTGTTGAGGAAGCAGAAGCCACCCGCCGAGTCGATGCCTGCATGATGGCCGGGCGGGCGCGATAGCGCATAGGCAAACCGCTCGCCCGTTAATAACGCCTCGGCACCGGCGACCGCGCTTTGGGCGGACCAGTAGGCGGATTGCCAGGTATCGCGGCCTATTGGCGCGCTGCCGTCTGCCAAGTAGCGCGCGGCCTCCGCCAAAATACCGCGTAGGGCGTTAGGCGAGCGGACGAAGATGTTAGAGATCACCTCTTCGCCCCAGTCTTCTCCCAGAGCGCGCCATCGGGAATAGGCGCTCTCCAGGAAGCGAAGATAAGCCAGCGAGTGCACGGCTCTCAGCGGCGCCACGCCATAATCCACCGGTGGCTGCACATCAAACCCCAGCCGTTTGGCCGCCGCTAGCAGGTGCATAGTGCGCTCAGGCACCTCCTGGGGCGTACGCATTTTCCCCCGCGAGAAGTAGGTCTGCGGATGATGAAGTGCTTGTTCGACGTGGTAAAACGTCTTCATCGTTGACTCTCCTAGCTCCCTGGCTCTCCTGGCTCCCCGACGCCGCGCACCACGAACTTTCGTGCTACACCGATATGGTAATCAATTGCCTCCCGGCAGGCCGCGGGGCTGCCGCTTGCCAGCGCTTCAAGCAGTTTGAAATGGCTGGTGGCAATAGTGTCCGGCGCGTCATGGGTTTTGGTAATCAAGGCGATACACAGGCGCAGCTCGTGGGTTAACCCATCAAATGCCTTTAGCAAACGCTCATTGCCTGCGTAGTGCAGCATTAAGCGATGAAACTGCAGATCTTCCTCGATTCGGCGCGTCTCATCATTGCCAAGAGCGGCTTCACACAATACCTCTACCTGCTGCTCCAGGGCGCGCTGGGCTTCAACGCTATAGCGCTCGGCGAGGTGTTCAATAGCGTGACGTTCAAGGCACAGGCGTAGATCGAAGACATCTTCAAATTCAACGGCGTTCAACGCCCTGACAAAGAAGCCACGGCGTGGTTTGGAGATCAAAAGCCCTCGGCTTTCAAGCAGCCTGGCTGCTTCACGCACCGGGGCGCGGCTCACCCCTAAATCTTTGGAAAGCTGTACTTCCGAAAGGCGTTCACCAGGTAAAAAGTGTTGCTGAATAATCGCTTGGGTCAAATAGTCAGCAACTTGCTCGACCAGGTTCTGATGTTGAATAAAGGCCTTGGGAGCCACGTGTGATAAGGCCATCGACATTACTCATGAAAATTATTGCGTATTTCAGTATGACGCAAAAAAGCATTCTGTCGATGGACGACTGCCGACTGTCGACAGTTTTATAAACCGGTGCTATGGTCAAAAAAGCCACCAATAACCAACACAATCGGGCTTTAGCTCTTAGCTTAAGCAATACGACGCCTCGCTCGCCTAACGATAACGTAAATTTAATTACGTCCTAATAACCGAGGAGCAGGAACAATGAAACACCCTTTGGCTTTGGCAATTTCCGCTGCAGCACTCGCGTTTACGACCACCGCACTAGCCGACGACCCTAAACAGGGCGGCATCGTTAATACCATCGTTCAGCCAGAGCCGCCTGGTTTGGTATTGGGCATGATTCAAAATGCCCCCACCCGGGTCGTGGCCGGTAATATTTATGAAGGCCTGCTGCGCTACACCACCGACTTGGAACCAATCCCCCAATTGGCCGAATCCTGGGATGTCAGCGACGATGGCCGCACTTATACGTTCCACCTGCGCGACAATGTTACCTGGCATGACGGTGAGCCGTTCACCGCTGACGACGTCGTCTTCTCTGCCGATGTTTTCCACCGCGAACTAAACCCCAGTGCGCGGGCTGTTTTGCAGCACGTGGAAAGCATTGAAGCTACCGATGAGCATACGGTGGTGTTTACCCTGGCCGAGCCTTTTGGCCCGTTCCTGCTCTCTTTTGAAGCGGGCACCTTCACCATGGTGCCGGAACACCTTTACGCAGGCACCGACTTCCGCAACAACGAACATAACGACCACCCTATCGGCACAGGCCCGTTTAAGTTTGCCAACTGGGAGCGCGGTACGGTGATTGAGCTGGTTAAAAACGACGACTATTACGAGGAAGGCCTGCCCTACCTTGATGGCGTCAACTGGCACATCATTCCTGACGGCGGTTCACGTGCGGTGGCGTTTGAAAACGGTACGATTGATGTGCTGCCCAGCGGCACAGTTGAAAACTTCGATATTCCGCGCTTATCCGAAATGGATAACGTTTGTGTCACCGAAGAGGGCCATGAGTACTTCAGCCCCTACTCCATGCTCTGGATGAACAACCGCGAAGGCCCCACGGCCGATAAACGCTTCCGCCAGGCGGTGATGTACGCCATGGACCGGGAGTTTGCCCGGAATGTTTTGTGGAATGGTTTAGGCAAGGTGCCTCTGTCGTCGTTCGGCTCTAATGCTCGTTTCCAGGATGACTCGCTGGAACCTTACGACTATAACCCCGAGCGCGCCCGTGAGCTGCTGGAGGAAATGGGTTACGACGGCGAAGAAGTCACTATCCTGCCGCTGCCTTACGGCGAAACCTGGACCCGCTGGGCCGAAGCCGTGCAACAAAACCTGCGTGAAGTAGGCATTAATGTCAGCACGCAAGCCACTGACGTTGGCGGTTGGAACCAGCGCCTGGGGGACTGGGATTACGATCTCGCCTTTACCTACCTGTACCAGTACGGCGATCCGGCACTCGGCATTTCGCGCACCTACCTTTCCGACAATATCGCCAAAGGTTCACCCTGGAATAACGTGGAAGGGTATGAAAATGAGCGCGTTGATGAGCTATTCAACGAAGCCGCTACCGCCTACCCAGACGAAGAACGCGAAGCGCTCTATAAAGAAGTGCAAGAGATCCTGCATGAGGATGTGCCCGTTGGCTGGCTGATGGAACTGGGCTTTCCGACCCTCTACCGCTGTGATGTGAAAGATCTCGTCAACTCTAGCGTAGGGCTGAACGAAGGCTTCAGGGATGCCTGGCTAGACCGCTAAGCCAAGCCCGCCCAGGTAGCGCAAGCTGCCTGGGCGCTCGATTGCTGTCAGGGAAATGCTCATGCTTTATGCCCGCTTAATTATCATGCGGCTTTTCAAAGCCGTGATAGTGCTGTTCTTGATCGTTAT
Organism: Halomonas colorata; assembly: GCF_014897985.1. Classification (GTDB taxonomy): domain Bacteria; phylum Pseudomonadota; class Gammaproteobacteria; order Pseudomonadales; family Halomonadaceae; genus Vreelandella; species Vreelandella colorata. The sequence goes on along the minus strand of NZ_JABUZA010000001.1, from coordinate 87,471 downwards.
TCTTAATTTTCTGCTCATTCAGCTGGCCCCTGGCGACCCCGCTGCCATTCTGGCCGGTGAAGCGGGCGCCGCCGATCAGGAGTTCCTCAACCAGCTGCGCGAGCGCTTCGGGCTCGACCAGCCCATGTACGTTCAGCTGTGGCGCTATGTCTCGGGTATCGCGATGCTCGATTTCGGCTACTCGTATCGGCTTGGCGTGCCGGTTTTTGATCTGATCATGGCGCGGCTACCTGCCACTTTACTGCTCACCGGCACGGCTTTTCTGATCTCGCTGGTATTGGGCATTATCGCGGGCTCGATGGCCGCGGCGCGGGTTAAAAAACCCTCTGGCTCGATCATTATGGCGCTGGCGCTGGTGTTCTACGCCACACCGCTGTTCTGGGTCGCGTTGATGTCGGTGCTGGTGTTTTCCGTCTATCTAGACTGGCTACCGGCCTACGGCTTTTATACGGTGGGCGCTGGCTACACCGGTTTTGCCTTGATTCTGGATGTCGCTAAACATCTGATACTCCCCGCCACGACCCTTGCGCTGTTCTTTATGGCGATCTATACCCGCATGACTCGTACGTCCATGCTGGACGCCGCTCAGCAGGACTACGTTAAAACCGCCCGGGCGAAGGGCTTGAAAACGGGGATTATCCAGCGTCGCCACGTGCTGCGTAATGCGCTGCTGCCCATTATCACTCTGGCAGGCTTGCAGGCGGGGCAAATGGTGGGCGGTGCGATTCTGACGGAAACCGTGTTTGCCTGGCCAGGCATCGGCCGGCTGATGTTCGAGGCGCTTCAACAGCGTGACTACAACCTGCTATTAGGCATTTTCTTCTTCTCGGCCGCCCTGGTCATCGTCTTCAATATTATTACCGACCTGGTGTACCGCTTGGCTGATCCGCGTATCAAGGGGGCCTCATGAGCTTTTTCGCACGCTTTGCGCAGAACCGTGGCGCCCTGGTGGGGCTGATTATCCTGCTGATGATTATCGCTATGGCGATTCTTGCCCCGCTGCTGTTTCCTGAATCGCCCTGGCGCATGGTGCAACGCCCTTTCCTGCCGCCCTTATCTCAGGATGGTTTCCCGCTAGGCACTGATACCATGGGCCGCAACGTGGCCGCAGGCCTGATGCATGGCGCCTGGGTATCGCTGCTGATTGGCCTGGTATCCACCAGCGTGGCGCTGTTGATTGGCGTACCGCTAGGCGCCATTGCAGGCTATTACGGCGGGTTGATTGATGACATTCTAATGCGCTTCACCGAGTTCTTTCAGACCATTCCCAACTTTGCCCTGGCCATTGTGCTGGTCGCCATTATGCAGCCCAGCGTTACCTCTATAGTGCTTGCCATCGCTCTGGTGAGCTGGCCCCCCGTGGCTCGTCTGGTGCGCGCTGAATTTATGTCGCTGCGCCATCGCGAATATGTAGAAGCGGCCCGCCTGGTAGGGCAAACCAACAGCACCATCATATTGCGCCAAATCCTGCCCAATACGCTTTCCCCGATTATTGTGCTGGCATCGCTGATGGTGGCCACCGCCATTTTGCTGGAATCCTCTCTATCGTTTCTTGGGTTGGGCGATCCTAACGTCATGTCCTGGGGTTATATGATTGGGGCGGCGCGCACCGTGATTCGTCAAGCATGGTGGCTAAGCTTCTTCCCCGGCGTGGCCATTCTGCTGACCGTACTGGCGCTTAACCTAGTGGGCGAAGGCTTGGACGATGCCTTAAACCCCAAACTTTCCCGCGAGCGCTAGGAGCTTTTTATGTCTGATACAGCGACACAGACCGTACTAAGTATCCGTCAGCTTAGCGTGGCACTCCCCAAGGGCGCCGACCGGGCTCTCGCGGTTGAAGACGTCAGTTACGACGTTAAGCGCGGCGAAATCATGTGCGTAGTGGGTGAGTCTGGCTCGGGCAAATCCATGGCTGCCAATACGGTCATGGGGCTGCTGCCCAAGGGCGTTCGGCCCGTTCAGGGCGAGGCTATATTCGAGGGGCAGAATCTAATCACCTTGACCGAAAAGCAGCATCGGGCGCTGCGCGGGCTCAAGATCGGCATGATTTTTCAGGAGCCGATGACCGCGCTCAACCCGCTGATGCGCGTTGGGGCGCAAATTGCCGAGGTGTTCGAGGCCCACGGCAAGCTCACGCCTAAACAGCGCCAAGCCCGTGCTCTGGAGCTTTTAATTGAAGTGGGGATTCCCCAGCCCGAGAAAGCCATCCGCGCCTACCCTTTTGAGCTTTCCGGCGGGCAGCGTCAGCGGGTGGTTATTGCCATGGCGCTGGCGCTAGAGCCAGTGCTGTTGATTGCCGATGAGCCAACCACAGCGCTAGATGTCACCACACAGGCGCAGATTCTTGAGCTGATTCGCGATCTGCAACGCCGCCGGGGCATGGCGGTAATGTTTATCACCCACGATTTTGGCGTAGTGGCCGAGATAGCCAACCGTGTTTGCGTGATGCGCCACGGTCAGATTGTCGAAATCGGTGAAGCCAGCGAGGTGCTGGGTAATCCTCAGAACGAGTATACCCAAGCGCTGATTGCCGCAATTCCCAGCAATGCCGTACCGCCCCACCGAGAGGCGAACACCACTGCTCCGCTGCTCGACATCAAACGGCTTAATAAGGTCTTCCGCTCCCGCGGGGGGTGGTTTAAAGCGTCTCGTGAAGTGCGCGCGCTGGATGACGTTTCACTCACCCTGGCCCGGGGTGAAACGGTGGGCATTGTAGGCGAATCCGGCTCGGGTAAATCAACGCTTGGGCGCTGCGTGGTGCGATTGGAACACCCGGATGACGGCGAGCTACTGCTGGATGGTGTTAACCTATCGCAGCTTAAAGGCGATGCCCTGCGCCGTGAACGTCATCGGGTGCAGATGATTTTCCAGGACCCTTACGCCTCGCTTAACCCGCGTACTCGGGTGGGCATGGCGATTGCCCAGGGGCCGATCGCCAACGGTACGCCTAAAGCACAGGCCCTTAAGCAGGCAGGTGAGCTATTAGATATGGTCGGCCTGGGCGCCAGCGCCGTTGAACGCTACCCTCACGAGTTTTCCGGTGGTCAGCGCCAGCGGATAGGCATTGCACGCGCCTTGGCACTCAACCCCGAACTGATCGTTGCCGATGAGGCCGTCTCGGCGCTGGACGTATCGATCCAGGCACAAGTGCTGGAACTGCTTGAAGAACTCAAACAGAGACTGTCGCTATCGCTTTTGTTTATCACCCACGATTTACGTGTCGCCGCGCAGATTTGTGATCGTATCGTAGTGATGCAGCATGGCCGTATTGTTGAGCAGGGAAGCGCCGAGCAGATATTTTTACACCCTCGCGAGGCCTATACTCGCTCGCTGCTGGAGGCGATTCCCGGCCGAGGCGCACCGGTTGCCGCGACCGCGTAGCAGAAAGACCCATTAATTTTTAAGGATGATCAGTGCTAATAAGCCTAGAAACACTGCGCAACATAGTGGGCGCTGCCCATGTGATCACCGGCGATGATGTGACCAATCGCCAGGAAGACTGGATGACCGGTGCGCTTTGCCACGCAGGCGCCATTGTACGCCCCGCCGATACCGACCAGTTGGCGGCCGTCATGCGCGCCTGCTTTGAACTCAAGCAGCCCGTTGTTACTCACGGCGGGCTCACCGGTTTGGTACACGGCGCTGAAACCACCCCTGATGAGCTGGTGATCTCGCTTGAACGCATGACCGCCATTGAGGAGATAGACCGAGTTGGCGGCACGCTGACGGTACAGGCTGGCGCCCCGCTGCAACGGGTACAGGAAGCGGCAAGCGAGGCAGGACTGCAGTTCCCGCTGGACCTTGGCGCACGGGGCAGCTGTACCATCGGCGGCAATATTGCCACCAACGCTGGCGGTGTTCGGGTTATTCGCTACGGCATGATGCGCCAACAGGTGTTGGGTCTTGAAGCCGTAATGGCTGATGGCCGCGTGGTCAGCTCCATGAATCGCATGCTGAAAAACAACGCTGGATTTGATCTTAAGCAGCTGTTTATCGGCAGCGAAGGTACTCTGGGCATTGTGACCCGCGCCGTGTTGCGTTTGCAGCCGCCCATGCCGATTGAGCAAACGGCACTGGTCGCCTGCCCGTCGTTTGATGCCCTTACCGAACTGCTCGGCCATATGGGTAAAACACTGGGCGGCAGCCTCGGTGCCTTTGAAGTCATGTGGCAGAACCACTATCGCCTGCTCACCGAGACAACAGGACGCCACACTCCCCCGATTTCTACTGACCACCCTTTTTACGTGATCATCGAAGGATTAGGCAGTGACGAAGCCCGCCTTGAAGCACAGTTTAGTGAAGCGTTGGAGCAGGCGCTGGAACGTGAACTGATCGTCGATGCCGTGATCGCCCAGTCAGCCACACAGCGCGCTGGCCTTTGGGCTATCCGTGAGGATATTGAAGGATTGGTCAAAGGATTAGCGCCGGTACTGACCTTTGATGTCAGCCTGCCGATTATCGATATGCAGCGCTACACCGATACGCTGGAAGCACAGTTGTTGCAGCGCTGGCCTGACGGCCGCCTGGTCGTGTTTGGCCATTTGGGCGATGGTAATCTGCATATCTCTATCAGCGTCGGTAGCCATGACCCTGACGTGCGCCGCGCCGTCGAAGCGCTGGTGTATGAACCGCTTCAGGCTTTGGGCGGGTCCGTTTCAGCGGAACACGGTATTGGGATTGAAAAACGCGCCTGGCTTAGCACCTGCCGGACCAGCGCTGAAATTGACCTGATGCAGACGCTCAAACAGGCGCTTGACCCCCACTGCCTGCTGAATCGCGGTAAAGTACTTACATAAAGCACTTAAATAAAGTTCTTAGATAAAGTTCTTAAATAAAGCACTTAAATAAAGTTCTTAGATAAAGTTCTTAAATAAAGCACCTCAAGAAAAGTCTTGGCGTAATCATTAGTACTGTTTTTAGAAACTGTTTTTAGGATATCAACATGCCTCGCTACCCCGAGCACCTTACCGGTGAAGGCCCGGTTAACCCCTTTCCGGGTATTAAAGTACTCGAACGTCGCCTTGGCCGAGAGATCCCGCATCAGTTGGGGTCCAACGAAGGCCTGGATATGCCCCACCGGGCGCTGCGCGAGCATTTTGGTGATGCCCTGGCTAAACACGTTTACGGCTACGGCGATGCCGAAGCCCTGGGCGTACGCCAACGGCTGAGCGCGCAGCAGGGCATTCTCCTTGATCATATGCTGGTGGATGCCGGGGCTGACAGCCTGATTGCACTGGCCGTGCGCACGACCTGTGAACCCGGCGCCACGGTCGTGTGTACGGCGGGCACTTACCCCACCTTTGGCTATTTTGCCAAGGGGCAAGGCTGTCGGCTGGTTGAACCTAGCTACCATGAGGCGCCGGGCGTGTTGGCGCCTGACCTGGAAGCATTGGCCACAGCGGCGCATCAGGAAAACGCGCGCCTGGTGTATCTTGCTAATCCGGATAACCCCAGCGGCCATCTGCATAGCGATAGCGCAATTCTCAAACTGCGCGAGGCGCTGCCGGACACCTGCTGGCTACTGTTGGATGAAGCGTATGGGGATTTTCGTGATGATGCGGGGAGCGAGTTTGCGGCCCAAGCACTGCCCGGCGTAATTCGCCTGCGCACGCTCTCAAAAGCCCACGGCTTAGCGGGGCTGCGCATTGGCTATGCGATCGCCGAACCTGCCGTACTTACCATGATGATGAAGGTACGTATTCACTATGCAGTGTCGACACTGACCCTGGCCGCCGCCGAAGTAGTGCTCGACCACCCTGAAGAAGTGAATCAGCACGTCGCTGATGTAAAAGCGCGCCGCGAGCAGTTGGCCGAGCACTTTCGCGCTTTAGGCGCCGATGTGCTGCCGAGTGCCACCAACTTTATCGGCATCCGCCTACCCAGCGCTGACATCGCCGCGACGGTACATCAGCAACTGCTGGCAGAAGGCATTCTGGTTGCACGCCTGGCACACCCAGAACTTGCCAACGTAATACGCATTACCGCCGTGGCGGATGCTCTGACACCTGGGCGGCTGAAGATTCTTGAACAGGCCATTAAACAGCAGGCCTGACCCGCTTAGACCTGCCTAACACCCCGGCTTAAGCCGGGGTCAACCAATGCCTGAACTCCTCCAGCTCACCGCGCACTGCCTGGCGATATAGACGCTGCAGCTGGGCCGTCACGCTGTCTTGGCTAATCGGTTCACTGGCGGGCGGCGCGCCTGCGCGACTACCTATCCGGCGCCCATCAAGCTCTCTAAGTGGGAGTATTTCCGCAGCGGTGCCGGTTAAAAAAGCCTCATCGGCGGTATACAGCTCATCGCGGGTAATTCTGCGTTCACGCACTTCAATACCCAGCATCTGTTGCGCTAGCTGAATCACGCTATCCCGGGTAATTCCCTGCAGGCACGACGTCACCTCGGGCGTGTGCAGTACGCCGTCGCGCAGCAGGAAGACGTTAGCCGCCGAGGCTTCGGCTACATAGCCCTCGGGGTCAAGCATGATGGTTTCATCAAAACCGGCTTTCACGGCGGTATTGAGCGCCAGCATTGAGTTGACGTAGTGGCCGCTGGTCTTGGCGCGGCACAGGCTGATATTGACATGATGGCGTGCCCAGGAAGACGTTAGCGCACGCAGCCCGTGGGTAGCGGCATGGGGCGAAATATATGGGCCTAAATCCCAGGCGGCCACCATCACATGGGTGGTCAGTCCCTGGGCGCGAAGCCCCAGGCCTTCTGCGCCTAAAAACACGGTGGGTTTCAAGTAGGCATTGCTCAAGCCGTTTTTACTCAGGCACTCGCGCTGGGCGGTGATTATTTCCGCTTCGCTAAACGGCAGTGGGACATCCAGCGCATGGGCGCTTTCCGCCAGGCGGCGCGTGTGTTCTGCCACCCGAAAAAGATGCGTACCGGTAGCGCCAGCGTAGGCGCGCACACCTTCAAAACAGCCCATGCCGTAATGTAGGGTATGGGTAAACAAATGCACCTTGGCGTCGCGCCATTCGCTCCATTCACCGTCCTGCCAAATCCAGCCGTCGCGATCATAAAGCGGTGTCATGCATGTTCTCCCATTGTTGGCGCCAGCCATCGATCAGAACCTGCTGGTGCGGCTGCAAGGCCTGATAGCCCCAGGCAGCGATTTCATCATTCTGCGGGTCGGGTACGCCAAGCGCGCTGCCCGCCAGAGTTTGGATAACGGCATGGCCGCATAGCGGAACGTAGCCTTCTGAATAGCCGCCCTCGTGCACAAACACGAGCTTGCCTGCGCAGCAGCGCTCAGCCAGCGCTTTAAGCTGAGCCGTCATGCGTGCGAAAGCGGCGCTGTTGAGCAGCATTTTGCCCAGCGGGTCCTTGGCGCAGGCGTCATAGCCACAGGCCACTACGATCAAATCCGGCGCGAAGGCTTCAAGCGCTGGCAGAATAAGCCTTTCCATCGCGTATTCATAAGCCCCCAGGCCACAGCCGGGAGGCAGTGGCAGGTTGAGGTTGGTACCCACACCGGCCTCTTCGCCCTGCTCCGCAAAGTGCCCGGTTTCCAGCGGATAATTCGCCGCCTGATGCACCGAGACAGTCAACACGTCCGGCTCGGCGTAAAACGCTGCCTGCTGGCCATTGCCGTGATGAACATCCCAGTCAAGAATTGCCACCCGCTTCGCCTGGCCCAGAGCACGCGCGCGCATGACTGCGACAGGAATATTGCCTAACAGACAAAACCCCCGCCCCTGATCTGCTTCCGCGTGATGCCCCGGCGGGCGGCACAGGGCATAGGCATTGTTGACCTGCCCCAGCGCCACGGCTTCTACCGCCGCGATAGCCAGCCCCGCCGAGTGTCGGGCGGCCGCCCAACTGCCCGGCATAAACGGGGCACAGTCGCCGCCGTTACCGCCCTGCGCCTGGTCGCCTGTCTGTAGCGCCTCTAAATAACGCGGGGTGTGAAAACGCAGCAGGTCATCCAGGCTGGCCGCCACCGGTTTGACCACATGGAGTTCGTCGATCAAACCGCTGACTTCCAGAATGTTTTTAAGCCGCCGCTTGCTTTCGGGGCTTTCCGATGCGGCCTGGGGCTGCAAGAACTCGCCGGGGGCAGAAAACACCCCAATCGCGCCCTGGTCATGCCAAAAGCAGCGCTCATGCCAGTAAAAGCCAGTCGTGCTCATGACGCAAAGCCCTGCATAAAGGCAGCCAGGTTGGCGCTGAGATGCTCGGTCGGATAGCCACCTTCCTGAATAATCACCGTGGGCAGCGCCAGCGCCGCCAAACGCTTGCCGACCTCAATAAACGCGTCGGTCTCCACCTTCAGCCCGGCTAGCGGGTCATCCTTATGGGCATCCAGACCTAGCGCGACGACCACGGCTTCGGGCTCATAGCGCTGCAGGTGATCAATCAAGACGGCGAGTGCATCTAGATACACCTCGCCATCGCTGCCCACCGGCAGGGGCAGGTTAACGTTGGCATCGACACCCTCATCGCTGCCCTCTTCATCGGCACCGCCCCAGAAAAATGGATAGAAGTCGCTGGGGTCGGCGTGTAGCGAGCCGGTCCACACATCGCTTCTTGAGTAAAAAATATCCTGGGTACCGTTACCATGGTGGAGATCCACATCAATGATGGCCACTTTGGCATAGCGTTCGCGCAGTACGGTGGCGGCAAGCCCTGCATTGTTTAGTAGACAAAACCCACCGGCACGTTCAGGCCCTGCATGATGGCCCGGCGGGCGACACAGCGCATAGGCGCTGGGCGCGCCATTCAGGACTTCTTCTGCCGCGGCTTCAGCGGTAGCTGCCGAGGCCAGCGCCCCACGAAAGCTGGTCGCGCTGAGCGGGCAGGCCATATCGTGCAAATGCCACCCGGCTTGGCCGATCGGGTGACGTGGGTAGTGATGGCCGCCGCCGCAAGGATGAATATTGGGGGCGACAAACGCTGCGGCATTGGGGAGTTCCTGCCAGCGTGTGTAGATAGTGTCAAGAAACTGCAGATAGCACGGCGTATGGATCTGCTCCAAACGCTTGCGCAGCGTGGGCGAATCGGCCTCTAAAGGTTCGCTCAGCGTAAGTCCCACGCTTGCCAGGCCCTGGGTAAGCAGCTCGGCGCGCACCGGGCCTTCCGGTGAAGGCGCAGGCTGACCGCGCAGCAGAAAGGTCGGCGGCGCGTGGTAGGCCTGATCGGGGTGGTAAAAGCATTTCATAATGAGTTCGCAATCCTTGGCAGCCCGTTAGAGTAAAGAAGGAATCCAGGTGGATAGCGCTGGAAAAGCGGCAAGCAGCACGATCACCACAATAAACGATACGTAAAACGGCAGTGACGCCACAATAGCCCGCTCATAGGGCACTTCGGCTATGCGCGCAGCAGTCATCAGGGTCATGCCGACCGGCGGCGTCACGTTGGAGATATTGAGTACCACAATCATTAGAATGGCGAAGTGCAGTGGGTCAAAACCTAACTGCAGCATGGCAGGTACCAACACCGGAGCAATCACTACCAGCGCGGGCAGCACATCCATTACCGTACCAATTATTAAGAGTAGCAGGCAGACCAGCATCAGCTGCACAAAGGCGACATCGCTAAAGGTAGTAATCATGCTGGCAGCGTCTCGGGCAATCCCCGAGCGGGTGACGAACCAGCCCAGCACGGCGGAGGTCGCGAGTAGAAAAAACACCACGCCGGAGAAGCGCACCGTGGTCACCAGGGCGTCCCATATCTTGCGCCAGGTAAGATTGCGGTAAAACACCACGCCAATCACGATGGCATACACCGCCGCAAAGCCAGAGGCTTCGGTAATTGTGGTGAGTCCCGAAAGAATGCCGCCCAGAATAATCAGCGGCACCACCATCGCCGGTAGCGCGACCAGCAGCGCCATTATCGCGGCCTTAAAGGGGGTGGGCGCCTGTTTAGGGTAGCCGCGTTTCCAGGCCAGGAAAAAGCTCACCCCCAGTAGCGCCAACGCCATCAATAGGCCGGGGATAATACCGCCCGCAAACAGGTCGATCACCGATATATCGCGCAGCAGCGTGGCGTAAACCACCATGACCACACTAGGTGGAATGATCGGCCCAATAATCGATGAGCAGGCGGTAACCGCGGCGGCATACTCAGCGTCGTAGCCCTGTTTCTTCATCTCGGGGATCATGATTTTGCCGATGGCGACGGTATCGGTCACGGCCGCGCCCGTCAGGCCTGCAAAAAACACCGAAACCGAAATATTGACATGGGAAAGCGACCCACGCACCCGACCAAACAGCGCATTGTTAAACGCGATCAGCTTATGGGTTAGCCCGCCCTGGTTCATCAGCTCAGCGGTAAAGATAAAGTACGGCACGGCAATCAGCAGAAAGCCGGAAACGCCGGAGAACATACGGTCAGCAATAATCCCCAGCATGCGCTCGCCACCCAGCGCAAAGCCACCCGCCAGACCCGACATCGCCATGACCACCGCCACCGGCGCCCCAATAAACAACAGCAGTACGAAGACTAAAATTGCAGGGGTCATGAGCGGCTCTCCCCGTCATTGGTTTCAATGAGCTCATCAATCATGTCGCGCTCATCTATAAAGTGCTCCAACAAGGCAAAGCCGTGCACCAGGTGCAAGAGCATAATCACGCCGCTGATAGGCACCACGACGGCGGTGAACTTACTGGGAATGCGAATCTGATCGGAGACCATGTACACCTGGGTCGCGTTGGTGAAGTAACCCCAGCCATACCAGACCAACATCAGCGCAAACAGGCCGATAACGGCCAGACAAAACCCCGCCGCCGTCTGCACCATGATTTTGGGCAAACTACGTACCAGCAGCGTCATTGCCACGTGTTCGCCATAGCGCAGTGAGATGGTCATGGAGAGAAAACCTATCCACGGCAAAAACAGCCGCGCCAGCGAATATGTCCAGCTCAGCGTGCTGCCGGTGAATAGCTTGTAAACAAACGCGGTAAAAGAGATGCCCAGCATGGCGAGAATACAGCCAATGCACAGCACGATCGCCACCTGATTGACGCTATCACTTAGGCGGCGCAACGGGTGTAAAACGCCCATGATGATTCCTCACGCTGGGGCATACCCGCTCCCCAGCGTTTATCCGTCGCTAACCGTTATTGGCCATAAATGCGCATGTCGTCATTCGCCAACTGCTGGCCGACCTGCTCGACTTCATCGAGCAGCCCCTGCACGCGGGCGCTATCCATGCCGAAATCATCAACGATCCATGCCTGCCAAGCCGGGCGGGCAATCTCGGCCATGCGTTCGCGTTCGGCATCGGGCATCAGGTAGCAGGCTTCAAAGCGCTCACAGGATTCAACCCAGCTAGCCGTTGCCAAGGCACCCGACATTCCATGGCTTAGCTGAATCGCTTCGCGGGCAGAGCTGATCAGCGCCTGTTGATGGCTTTCCGGAAGCGTCTGGTACCAGGACTCACTCACCATCCAGGGCGCGCTGTTATACACATGCCCGGTGAGCGTGGTGTAGTCCGTTACGGCATCGAAGTTGAAGGTGGTATTGAGCACAGGCGCGTTGAACTGGCCGTCAGCAAGGCCGGTTTCCAGCGCAGTAATTAGCTCGCCCCAAGGCAACGGCGTTGCGGACGCGCCTAGTGAACGCATGATGGCTACGTGAGCGGGGTTCTCTTCGGTGCGAATATTCAGCCCTTCCAGATCCTCAAGTGTTTCGATCAAATGGACGTTGTTGGTAAACGCAACGAAACCGCCGCCGTCATCAAAGGTTCCCAGATAGCGCATGTTGGCCGCATCGACGGTGCCGGACATGAAGTCGGCAAACCACTCGCTGTCAAAGAAGGTCCATGCCTGGCGCCAGCTGGTAAACAGGAATGGGGCGGTGACCGCTTGATAGTCACCATAAAAAGAGGACATGGCCCCGGCTGACATGATGGTCGATTGAAGCGTGCGGCCAGCCTGCACTTCAGAGCCGTTTTCCACCTCAGAACCCAGCTGCCCACCGCCGAAAATGGTGACTTCCAAATCTCCGTCGGTACGCGCTTCCACGAGGTTTTTGAAGTGCACCAGCGCCGGGTAGATTTCGTTGTTACTCATATCCTCCGGGATCTGGGTGGCAATCACCATTTCATACGATTGGGCCTGAGCGTTGGCACTGGCAATCGCCAACGGAAGTGCTGCCAGAGCAGCAAAGAGAAAAGATTGCTTATCGTTCATAACACACCTCGTTTTGATTATTGGTTGGTCTTCGTTATGAGTGACGTCTTAAGTTATTTTGTAGTGATGGCATGATTGTATTTATTCTCGCCATCTCTGCTTGCCTGCCTGCTTACGTTGTCTTTTTAGCCTGTCTGGCCAGACAGCGATCCCATACCTCAATAGCGGCGGCCAGGTCTTCAAGCGATGCGCCGACCGATTTAAACAGCGTGATGGAGTCATCAGCGGTTCGGCCAGGCTTAGCGCCAGAGAGCACCTCGGCTAACTCAGCCTGAATATCTTCAAAGCGGAAGGCCCCTTCATCAATAGCCTGAAGAATATCGCCCGCTTCGCCCTGGGCACCGGCGTAGGTATCCACAAACACCGCCGCACGGCGCAGGCATTCGGCATCGGTTTCGCGCATTTGCGGCCGGAAGGCGCCAATCAAATCCAGATGCGTGCCGGGGGTTAGCCATGCGCCTTTAATCAGCGGCTGGGTTGAAAGCGTCACGCAGCTGACGATATCGGCTTGCGCTACGGCTACGGCCAAGTCGTCGACCACTTCGGTGGTAAAGCGCGTGGCGTACGCCTGGGCGATCGCTTCTGCCTTGCTGGCGTTACGCCCCCAGATTATTACCCGCTTAATGGGCCTGACGCTGGCGTGGGCTTCGATCACCATGGGCGCCAGCTTGCCCGTGCCTACGACCAGCAGCGTTTCGGCAGACTCTTTGGCTAACGCCTGAGCCGCTAATGCGGAAGCAGCCGCCGTACGCCGCCGCGTGAGCTCACTGCCATCGATACAGGCAAGCGGCTGGCCGTGTTTGCCTTCACTTAGAAGATAAAGCCCTGAAATCGCCGGTACACCATGGTCTGCGTTTTGCGGAAACACATTGACCATTTTGACGCCAATATAGCCAGCGGCTTCCCAGGCGGGCATCAGCAGCATGGTGGCTTCGCCATCGGGCCGGTGCATGGCGTGGTGATGGCGCGGCGGTGACTCAACGCCATTCACAAACGTTGCATGCAGCCGGCTGATCAGCCCTTCCCAAGAGAGGTGGCAAGCCACCTCTTCAGCAGAAACAACCCGCATATCAAGCCTCCGGCAGTGCGGCGACCACCATGATTTCGACTTTCCATTCAGGCTTGGCAAGCTTTGCTTCAAGCGCGGCACGCACGGGTGGGCGTCCTGGCACGACCCAGGCATCCCAGGCAGCGTTCATCTGGTCAAATTCCGCCATGCTGGTGACCCAGACTTGCGCTGAAATAAGGTGCTGCTTGGAAGTACCCGCCTGCTCCAGCAGCTGATCGATACGCGTTAGCACCTGTTCGGTCTGGCCACGCATATCGGCGCTGGCATCGCCCGGCACCTGGCCCGCGAGATACACGGTACCGTTATGAATAGCCACTTGGCTCATACGCGCATTGCTGTCTTGATAGGTAACGCTCATAGAGTTTCTCCAGAAAATAATAGGGTCCATTTGAGACTACGATGTTGCCAGGCAACTCGCTTGCCCCAAACTCCGACAGTTTTGCCCGTAAATCAGGTAAGTCACAAGAAGTGATAAACAAGAGGTAAAAAAAGAACTAAATAAAGAGGAGAAAAGCCTAGCGGTCTGAAGAAGGGGCAATATCAAAGTGGCGGCGATAAGCGCGTGAAAAACTGCCTTGATCACGAAAGCCTACCAGCATCGCGATATGGCCTAGGCTCAAGACACTGTGCCGCGCCAGGGTGCGCGCATGCTCCAAACGCCGCCGCTGCACATAGGCCAAGGGCGTGATGCCGGTCAGTTCGCGAAAGCAGGCATGAAAATGCCCAGGGCTCAGTGCACACAGGGCGGCCAGCTGTTCGACGCGGATATCATCGGCTAGATGCCGATCCAACCAGGCATCAAGGCGCTCCAAATCAAGTCGTTCACTCACACAGCGCGTGCCTAACTGGGCAACCGTTGAGGCGGGCTCATCCTGCAGATACATGGTCAGCGCGCGCAGTAGCAAAATGGCGATTTCATTTTGCAGCCCCGGGCACTGCTCAAGCTGATTTGCAAGCGCGTGGGTCAGCTGGTTTAACGCCGGAGGGATGGTGAAAAAGCGCGGCTTATCAAATAGACGCTCGATGTCATCGCCCTTTTCAAGGCTGACTAACTGGGCAACCGGAATATCCAGCACCAAGGTGCGATTGCTGCCATCGCCTTCATATTCATGATGTCGTGAAGAGGGAATCAAACAGCCACGGCGGGCGGTAACACGCTCCTCCTGCCCTTCCATGGCAAGCTCTGTCACCCCGCTGGTTGCTAGAATCAGCTGATGAAAGTCATGCGAGTGAGCCACATGCTCAGATGCCAGGTTTCGGCTTTGCAGCTCAAAACGGGTCATGGCAATCGCCTTTCTTATTGGAATCTATCTTTGCACTATAAAACGACCCAGAGCGAAAAAGCGAGCCAGCGAAGATGGCGCTAAATGTTTGCTTGGGGTCATTGAGATCGCCTTTACCTAACCGCTAAACCCTACATACCAGATCACGAAAGGCACCGCTGCCAGAAATACGATAGAGATCATGGCAAGCAACCCATCCCGGGTTAAGAGCCCTGCCGCGAAGCAGGCGATGGCGGCCGAAGCTATCGAACCAGAAGTAGGGATGACTTCCATAAACGGCATAAAAGGAGTAACCGCCAAAATAACGGCGAGCGGCAGATACAACCAAGGCGGCTTGACGAAAAACACCCAGCGCGGCTTGAGAAACCGCTCAACGAAATGCACCGGCTTGCGCAGCCAGTTAATCCCTTTGCAGAGCTTGCTGGTCGACAGATTTCTACGTGACATGAAGCCTGGTAGCCAGAGGCAGTCTCGGCCTAGGATCATCTGTGCGACGAGGATAAACTCGATGGCCGCAACAATCGCAGTGATGCCCGGTATCGAACTTGCCGGAGACGTCGAAATAAGAGCAAACATTAGCATTAGTGATGCAAAGGAGTGTGGGCCGAGTTCGTCCACAAGCGACCCAATCGTTACGTTTTGCCCTTGAACCGAGTGTTCAATATGATTAAGCACCTCGCTGAGTGCCCGCGTGGTGTTTTCGGCCATTATTGAGCTCCCTGCTCGCTATAAAGCCTTTCAGGCATTAAATGGGGCACCTGTATCCATGGCATCGAAAGAGCCGTCTAAAACACCTGTGCGATCACTTTCGAGTGTAGTTCAGATTTGTTTAATCAAATGTTAGATGTCGAGCCAGTGATGGTGTGAACCAATGCGGGTATGAGAAATCTTTATTCAAGCTCCATGGCATTTTTTTCTGGAATGCCAAAACCAAAAAAGGGCCTAGCGATAAACGCTAAGCCCTAAAATTTGGTGCCGGTGGCCAGACTCGAACTGGCACACCCGTAAAGGCGGCGGATTTTGAATCCGCTTCGGCAATTTCAGCGGGCCGCGCTTGCACCGTGCTTCGCTGCTAAATCAGTCGGTTAGCCTTTTACTAGGCTTACACACAGCACATTGTTTACACACAGTGTGCGGCCAAACTGCGACCAGCCCCTAGATTTATGTAGCTACCCCTGACTATACTCCGCCCTATAACACTGTATATCTAACCAGCAACTTAGGGAGGCGCTTATGTCAGAAAAATCGTATCAACAGCTAATCCAGCGCGTGCAGCGTAAAATCGGTAGCCCGCGAGCTCAGTCTGAGAATTGTGCGGAGCTTCAGCGCCAGCCCGAAGACAGCACAGACGATTGGGAACGCATGCTTAGCGAGCTGAATACGGTCGAGAACGTCACCATGACCCCGCTTGATGATGCCGGTGAGCTAGTGCGCATCCGCTGGAACCCGCTGGAGTCGATGGCATGAGCATGCATCTTACTGTCCTTGGCCGCGTTGATACGACAGCGCCAGCGCTAAATATTCCGTTAGTTGGCGGGTTTGTACGAACCGGCTTTCCTTCTCCTGCTGATGACTACCTTGAGGCTGAGCTAGATCTAGTTTCCCACCTGGTGCAGCATCCAAGTGCGACATATTTCCTGCGGGCAAAAGGCACATCAATGGAAGGAGACGGCATTTATGACAACGACCTGTTAGTAGTTGATCGCTCCATAGAGCCTAAGCCCGGGCATATCGTGATCATGAGTGTTGACGGCGAGCTGACTTGCAAGAAATACGGCAAAATGGGGAACCGGCCTTACCTGTTCGCATCCAACCCTAATTTTAAGCCGATCCCGCTCACCGGCCGCGACTGCGAAGTCTGGGGCGTCGTCACCCACAATATTCATTCATTGGCGCCTGGGTTCGCCGTATGATCGCTCTCGTCGACTGCAATAATTTTTACGTCAGTTGTGAGCGGGTCTTTCAGCCCCGGCTAGAAGGCAAGCCCGTTGGGGTGATGTCGAATAACGATGGCTGTGTCGTCGCGCGATCAGCTGAAATCAAACAGCTCGGCGTAGCAATGGGTATGCCTGCGCACCAGATCGACCCCCACATTCGCCGCCAGTGCATTCTCCTTTCTAGCAATTACGCTCTCTACGGTGATATGAGCCGCCGGGTTACTGACGTGCTCAGTCAGCACACACCGCACGTTGATGTGTATTCAATCGATGAGTCGTTCCTTTCTTTTGAAGGATTCGAGCCTGAAACGCTGGCCGATCGCTGCCAGTTAATGCGCCGCCAGGTTAAGCGCGATACAGGCATACCCGTTAGCGTCGGATTGAGCACAAGTAAGACGCTGGCAAAGATCGCGAATCACAGAGCCAAAAAGGAAAGCCACTTTAACGGCGTTGCCATCATGGAGCCGGATAGCGACGATACCCGTGCTTTCCTTGAACAGCTGCCGGTGACTGAGATTTGGGGCGTAGCTGGGCGTAGTGCTGTGCGACTGCATACGCTGGGCATAGAGACAGCTTGGCAGCTTAGAGAAGCCAACCCAAAGCATTTGCGCAAACACTTCTCGGTCGTCATGGAGCGGATCGTTTACGAGCTGCAGGGCGTTGACTGTATCCCGCTTGATGATATGCAGCAGCCTAAAAAACAGATCATGGTGTCGCGTTCGTTTGGAAGACTCACACAGAATAAAACCGATTTGCAGGAAGCCGTCAGAGTGCATGCCGCCCGGGCTGGTGAAAAGCTACGCAAGCAAGCGGGCCTGGCTCAAGCGATTATGGTGTTTGTGCGCACGAACAGGTTCCGACAGGACCTACCGAGTTACAGTAAAAGCGTTGTTATTCCCCTGCCTCATGCAACTTGCGACAGCCGCGACCTGATACACGCAGCAAGCGCTGGGCTTGAGCAGATATTCAAAACGGGGATCATGTATCAGAAGTGTGGCGTTATGCTCATGGATCTCTGCGACCATGATAATGAACAGTTAGGCTTGCTGGGTGAGCCTTTGAGCGACGAGAAGCGGGAAAGAAATGAGCGGTTGATGGCTACATTGGATAAGCTGAATCGCGAGCACGGCAAAGGCACTGTTAGACTTGGCATGCCCCGCAAACAGAACGCTTGGGAGCTACGTTGCGAGCATCGCACGCCAAGGTATACGACTAAGTGGAATGAAATACCAGTGGTCAAAACCTAGACTGCAGGCCATCATTGAAAGCGATAATCTATTTTAAAATTGCTAATCATGAGGTCATTGCATGATACCGACGTTTGACGAAATGAGTTACGACGAAGGCTTTGGCGCCGAGCTTCAATGCCCTAATTGTAAAGGAAATTATTTACACCATGATCGCGTCGAAATCTTCGAAAGACAGGAAGATGCTAAAACTGGTATCCATGTAACAGTCGAGAATGGAAGTTCCGTGCAAGATACTTCAATGGCTGGAAACCCAAGCACTCGACGGCACGGGCTAAACATCTTTTTTTGGTGCGAGTTTTGCGATGCTGTACCTGTTTTAACTATTGCACAGCATAAGGGTAATACCCTCGTCGATATGGATTTCACTATCGATAAAAACAAGAAGCGCGATTTACCTTAACCATTTTATAAGCGCCTCCTATGGAGGCGCTACCGCATCATCATACGCATACACCCGCGCATCGTAGTTGAGTGCCTTCAAGCTCACACTATCAAACCCATTCGGGTCCACGTCCTCCACAATAGCCTGATAACACCAGCGCTCAGTCGTGCCCCACAGCAAGTGCGGTGGCTCCATGTCGCTGTAGATCACCGGCACTTCATCCATCTGCGCTATTACGATGTCGTCACTACCGCCGCGCTGTGCCGGATATGGGCCGGAGAGCGTGCCGTCTGGACGGCGCCAGGCAATGACGTAGCTCTTACCCTCTTCCCAGGCGAACGGCTCAGACGAAAGCAAACGGGTATCGCTGCCTATCTGATCAACATCCAGCAGGATTGCAGAGCGGGCATAGCCGGGCACGTCATCGGCCAAGGCGCAGAAGCTTTTGTACTTGGAGTTGAGGCCGTCTAGCTCTGTTTGCCATTCATACTCCCAGCGCTGGTAAGCCATACGTGATCGCTCACGCATACCGATTTGATATGCCTTGTCGCGGTTGCCCACACCGTCGAGCCGTACTTTCTTTGGCCTGATACCTTGATCACCTGGCAAGCGGCACTCCACTACCTCGACCGTCCAGCTGCTTTCTTCCAGGTATTCCACGTCTACGCCGTCAGGATCCTCCGGACGTGGCCCTGTGAATTTCCGGCGCAACTCGCCGGGCATATTCTGCAGGGTGTACATATTGTATCTATGCTCGGGCACGGTGCGTGGCGCTTCACGCACCGGGCGTAAACGGCCATGCTCGATAGTGATTTCTGCCATGCCAGGGCGCAGCGCTGTGTTGAGCGCGTCTTTCATGGTCGTTGACGTGTTTGTTATGAAGTCGTACGTGTCGCGGCGCGCTTTCCATATCGCATGCAGCCGAAGCAGCTCGGGCATATCAATATCGTCGTCGGTGTAGCCCTTTGAGTGGGCGATATAGCGAACGTATGGCGCTATATCACGGGTAGCATGCAGATCGTCGGTCCACCGGGCACCGTCCCAAATGGGCAACTTACGGGTATCAATGATGCTGATCTGGTTTTCAGTTTGCGATGCAATCAGATCGGAGCCGCTGATAACCATCGCTAGTGTGCTAACGCCATCGTAGCTAGTGTTTGTTGGCAGCAGTGAGCGCAAGCCGTACCACTCAATCCGATCAAGCGCCTGGGTACTGGTGTCTTCCAGCGTTAAGCGGCGCTGCCTGACGCTGGGCGATGATGAGGGAATATCCGTTTCGAACGTCCATCCGATTTGATCACGCGTGGCGCCCGTAACGGTTTTTACAATAGAGCCTGATCCACCATTGGGGTCGCTCCACTCCAGCTCCACATCAACCGATCGCTCGCTAATCGTCCCGTCATCTTCGATGTAACCTAGCCCATTGGGGCAAAAAATATCCCACTGAATCCTGGTAGTCTTTTCGCTTGAGGGTGTGGCCGCAAATGGGCCTGTCCATAAGCTGGCGGGTGTAGCGTCACTCGGGCGCACGATGACTTGCGTAAGCTCGATCTCAGGAAAAGCACTCCACGTGCTGTCGATGGCACCGTCAGACAAGTAGCGTTGCATGACTACGCCGCGGCGATCCTCTATACGCTCAGCTACGCCGTAGTTAGCGCCGGTACGGTCGATATATACGCTGTAGTCGCCGGGTGGAAAGTTGCTTAGTAGCGCTCCACTATTACGGTCTTCAAGCAGCATGCCGCCCGAGGTAACAGAGCGAACCCGGTAAATACCCGCAAGGATAGTGCCTTGAAGGGTTACTAGAACCCCTGCTGACAGGTGCCTAAAATCCCCAAAGAAGGAGGTTCGGTTGCTTCCTACCGTTATAGATTGAAGCAAGTTAACGACAAGACGAATGTCACCCATCCAGCTGCTTGGCAACTCACTGTTTATAAACAGCGTGGCGCCTTCTGTTTTACTGGCTCCCTGGTACTCTGCATTTTCAACACTCACGCCACGCAGCCGAAGCCCTGACGACCCAGTAGACGCGCCCACTTCCGGTGCGTTGTACCAGTTCTGCGTTGCCGGGTGATCGCTGACGTCTTCGCCTGGCTCGAAAAACTGGTAGCTCACACCTGGCAGCGAGTTGACCGGCGTGGAGCCAATCATTAGGTCGTCGGTGTTGCGTTCGAAATGCCCCAGCCCCAGGGAGAAAAACAGGTAAAGCGACTGGGAGCGCTGATCGACAAAGCGGCGCACAGGGGCGGTCAGGTAGTCCGGTGTTTTCTTGCAGCGTCCGGCTTGGTCGGGGATTACTTCGCCCAGCTTTGGCTGGTTTCCCTGTGCGCTGGCTTCCAGCAGCCGGGCGCCCTGAGAAGATTCACCACTATTAACCCCAGGGATACTGGGCTTGAGCAGAAATGCCGACGCGGCCGCGACTACGCCCGCAATGACGGCGGCCAGCAGCGCGCCTTCCAGGCCTTGAGGCTGTACACGCAGATCCACATCCAGACCATGGCGTAGCATAAGCTCGCCCCACTCTGCTGGCGGGATCACCTGCCCATTGATCGCTGCGCTGATCGGCCGTGCATCGCCCTTGCCTTCCAGGCAGCCGGGGGCGTTTTCGCGTAGCCACTGCTTGAGCGTAATACCGCTCACCTGATGCCGCTCTATCGGCTCGCCAGGCAGTGTTGAGGGGTAGACATTAACGGTCATGGTAGTAAATCACCTTAAGGTATTGCCGTTCAAAATCCGCTACCGATAGCCAGCGGGGGCCGCTGCCCGGGTTGGTTTCAAGCACGGCTAATATGCCGTCGACTAGCACCACTATGCCGACATGCACGCATAGCCGGTGCCGCCATACCGTTGCGATTGCCCCCGGTGTGGCGGCCACTTCCTGGAAGGCGACTCGCTCTTTGACGCACGCATCGGTAAACGCGCGCTTATCGCCATCAGCAATAGCGCCGTAGCTGGGCAACCACTCCCAGCCAAAGACGTTAGCGCGCACATCGCGTACCTGACCCCAACAATCAAACGCAGTGGGGCCACGCCCGCCGAACTCGTGTCGGCAGTCGAGATAGTGTTCAATCATGGGGTTTTCCTGAAAGAGCTAGCGGCTGATGTACTTCAAGCCACGGGCAAAAGAGGCGGTATAACGACGGCTGACAAACTCTTGCATGATGACAGCCATGTAGCTGGCGATGACCTCGACGTGGGAGCCCTCGAAAACACCATCCACCAGTTTGAAACGCAGCGGCGGTTCTGCCGGCGCGCTCATGTCGGTCGAGAGATATAGCCGGTAGGTCACGTCGATCGGCTGGCCGTGCTCCAAGCCTTCATCAATGAAGCGCTGCGCCACGCCCATGACGTTTTCAACGGCAAACGTCAGGTTCTGTTGACCGCTGTCGCCGCGCTTGGGTATCGCGACGGCCATGCCGGAGGCAGTAAACGTCACTATCTCGCCTGTTTCCAGCCCGGCCTGCTGGTCTTCATAGCCCACACAGGTGCGCAGCGGATCAATGCGATCGGGGCGACTAAGCTCCAGGGTTGGGATTTTGACTACCCCGGCGGGTGCCGAGGCGTTGACGGTGGCTAGGTAGGTCATTAGTTGATGCCATACTTAGTCATCAAGAAACGTTCAATAGAACGGCGGTACCCAGCGTTTTCAGGCGCAGAAAGATCGGCATCCAGCAATCCAGCCATGCCTACCAAACCCGCCATTTGTCGATTCCAGCCTACAGCGCCCGCTTGATAACCAAACGTGAACGGTTGAGTTTCGTTGGGCGCGGCGGCGCCGAGCACGCCATCCTCAAAGATAGCCAGACCGCGCTCCACAGAGAACGTAAACATCAGTAACACGGTACGATTGTTGTAATTCACTGGCGGCGTGTAGCCCAATCGCAGGGTAGCGTCAGAACTGCTTTTATAAATCGAAGCACGGCTATTGGCGGTATTAATACCCATACGCGGTGAGAATTCGTCAGCCGGTGCACTATCGATTGACCGAAGCACCTCTCGCGCCTGAGCCGCATCTGAGTTGGGCCGCTGCACTACAAACACTGTCCAGCGTTCAGGGTTAATATCTGTGCTTGAAAGCGAGCGGAGAAGATTTTCACTACCGCTCGGATAATTGAATGCACGGGCGCCATTGGCGAAACTTGAAAAGGTATAAGTACCCGGATCTTCATTGTTCTGCAAAGTCGCTTTTATTGCCCGGTTTCTGATTTTATTATCAGACACATAGTCAGGATCAAGCAGCGTATTCCAGAACGGGATCGCACCCATCGCCCGTCCTTCCGGGGTAATTTCAATAGATGGAAGGTTGCTGTTAGGAACCTGGACACCTTGTAGCATTTGGTAACGACGCATAGATAAATCCTCTTAATTAATAGTGAAACGTTGGTGAACTGCCCAGTTGTATAGCGGCCTGCCATCCAGTGAACTGACATCCTTCGCGCTATCTCGAATATTGCCCCGAGGTATTGTGTCTACGCTGCGCGTGCCGCTATGCCCTACCAGGGCATAGTCCACCCGCTCGCCCTGACCGCTGGATGAATCAGAAAGTGTTAGCTCAACGATTGCGATGCCGTTAGAACTGCCATCGTCAGTAATGCGCACGTCTGTAACGCCCAACTCTCCAGCATCGTCGTAGACGTTGAAGCCGTGGTTTACTTGAGCGCGCACCGTTGTTGTGTCGATAACAAGGGGAGGAGTGGGAACGGATAGCGACACAGTCGCCACCGTGCCAGCGATGTTAGCTCCGATAATTTCTATAATTCGGCTGGTTTTAGCGGATGACCAAAGCGCCTGCTTGTGGGCACGAGCGACTTGCTCTCCAATCAAGTAATAACCCGGGCCTTTGAAGTGCAGTAGATCCGTAAAATACTCATCGCTAAAGGGATAATCTGGGCCTGTTAGGTGGTGGCGCGGGCTTTCATTGTTAGCCTTCACCATCGCAATAACTGAATCGAACGCGCTATAGAATGAGCTCGGCTGCGCCATTAGGAACGGGACATCACCGGCTTGCCCGGTTATGGCTTTAACATCCGCATCAATATCGTTTTGCCACTCGATGAGGTCGTTAAAGTAATTGGCGTTCGTGTTATCGGCTTCGCCGTGCTTGAGGACGCAGGCATCTACGACCAGCCGCCAGCCTTTTTCGGCGGCTAAATCAACCGCGCGCTGGATGGCTTCAAGCATATTTTCATATACCTGCGAGCCCTTCTTAAGCCCCTGATAGTTCGTCGCGCCCTGTCCAGCGGTAAAGGAAAGGCTACGAAAGCTCGCCCCAAGCTCTCGCGCCTGCCTCGTCAGCTCGTTTGCGCTAGACTCCATAATCGTTTCGCCGCGCGAACCTGGGCCTTGCCCTACCCGAGCAACTAGCGGGGCAAAGCCCGTCAGGGAGCGCGGGTCAAGAACCGGTTGCTCACCCTGAGTTTCTAGGCCCATACGAACATCACTGTTGGCACCTGACTCGAACATCAGCGCTTCATCAGGAAAGATCGGATCAATGCTTACCAGCGTGGGCGCGGCGGTAGCGCCGACTACCAGCGATTGCCCTATCCCAATTCTAGCGTGTAGTGTTCGGTTGCAATCGGGAATTAGAAGACCGCCGCCTGCTGCTACCGTGCGTTTAGCATCGATCATTGGGGAATCAATCACTGCTCGCACATGGCGATCATTGCCGGGCGATAATGCAAACACCTCAAAACCTTCAACGCTGGCCAGTGCCTTTGCAGTGGCTCCCATGCCAAAAATCATATCGTCTGAATGGTAGGGAATAAGAGGTTGCTCGCCGGAAGTCACGCCTTGATTTAAAGGTTCACCGCTCTCATCCCACGCTAAAAGCTGCTTGCCTGACTCATCGACAAACGAGAGCTCAGCAGCCGTTTCGTCAGAGTTGTAAAACTCATAACCCCAGCGATCAACGACACGGCCGTCAAGCGTGGCATAGATAATTTCACCCTCTGCATTGAGCGCCGCAAAGTCCCACTCGAAACCATCAGAGTCGCCATAGAACTCCCCGCCCAAGGCAGCTATTGGGAAACCGTTCTCATCCAAGGCAAATAGTGAATTGCCTTGGCTGTCGGTAATCACAGGAACGAACTCATCATCGCCGTTGTAAAACTCGCCAGATAAAACGTCAGGCTCAGATGCCTTATCGATTGCGACATACTGAGCTGACTCGATACCTGCTATAAACTCCGCGCTAGGGTCATCTGCTATAAAGCGACTAGAACTGCTGTTAACCCGCTGCCAAAGCGTTTTGCTTACGTTTGGATCATCGCTGGCGGCGTAGAAATACTGATCATTACTAACAGCAGCACGTCCCTGAGCCTCGCTATCGAAAATACGCCCACCAGCAATTAGGATGCCATTCAGTCGTCCATCAACTTCATCGCGAAGCCCATCAACCTGCTCCTCGATGTTCTGCTTTGCCTGCGCTGCAGTATCCACAACCTCTTGCGAAGCGATCGATCCAGCGCGTAGCGTTGCTTGCTCCTCGCCAAAGCGATTCACCCACTTCATCTCGCTGCTATTTACGCCACGGTCTAAGTTGCGGGTATTTAAATCCCGAACCCGGGGATCGGCAGTGCCGAGTGGTTCGCTCGCGGGGTCAAAATCGGCCATGTTATTTATCTCCAGGCACAAAAAAACCGCCTTGCGGGCGGTCTGGGGAAAGTGAGGTAGTGGTTAGGTCACGGCTTGGGCCAGTGCTTATTCATCGTTATGTCAAACAAGCTTGAGTACAGAATCTCTTCCGGATACTCCAGATCGGCTGGCGGCAGTACCGGGCGCTTGGCGATTTCCAACGTGGCGGTGAAGCGCCAGAACTTGCCGCCTACCAGCACGGGGCCGCTATACACGTCCGTGAACGAAACGTCCTCATAAACGCGCAGACCTATCGGGGTGCGTAGCTTCGTGTTGAACGGCAGCGTCCCGCCCTGGATGCCGCCTTTATTGGGAGCGTCACGGTTATACGGCGCCCAGTACCAGGCCTCGAAAAGCTGGGCCTGCCCGGCGGGGAACAGCCACTGCACGTTGACGCGGGTCGGGGTGTAGGTGAACTGTTGCCGCGAGCGTGTGCGCCCAGACGCCATTCGCGTGCGCACGTTGGCATCCACATGCTGCAGGCCGTAATCCGCCTGGAGCGGCGTTTTCAACCCGGCGGGGAAGTCTATTTCTGCCATTAGTTAGTCGCCTTGGTTGAGAGCCCATATTTCGCCTGCAGCGCTTTGTGGGCTTTGCCGTCGGCAAAGATATTGGCTACAAACATATCGATGTAGCGGGCACCGTCGGGGCCGGTGCGTTCTTCGAATTGGCCGGCGCGGTTGCGGTCTTCGATCTGGTTGATGGTAATAGCTCCGCCACTATCCCCTGGCCTGTTAATCTGGCTTTCCACCCTGGCCATCATCGCGTCGGTTTGCGCCAGCGTGCTATCCATTTTGGCGCTTGTTTCGGCTGTGCTGACGCGCTCACCTTTCTTCAAATAGTAAGAGCCAGTCTCTGGAATACTGTCCCAGCCGTCATGGGCCTGCCCTATATCGGTGCCTTGAATCGTTGTGACGATGCCCGCCGTGGCAGCAGCTACGCTTGCCATGGCGGGGATATTGGCCGGGAACGGCAGCGAGGCGGCACTTGCGATACCTTGCTGGATGGATACGATCGATGATGCAATAGCGAACGCCTTTTCCACAGCGAACATGGCCCGGTAAATGCCGCTTTGCTCACCGGCGAACGCCTTGGTGATGCTGGCCATGTCGCCAAACAAGCTTTCTGCACCTGCCAACTGGGCGATTTGGCGGGCCTTTTCAATACGCGCTAGCTCGTTTTCGTGCTCTTCTTTCAGCGCCCGCTCTTGTTCGTCCCATTGTTCTGTTAAATCGGCGCGGCTTTTGCGGTACTCGTCGAGCATTTCCAGTTGGGTGCTATACCACTCCTGGAGCTTTTCCTCGGCTTCTGCGATCTTGTTCAGCTCACCGAAGGCGCCGCCTATCGTGGCATCTAGTCCGCCGTATTCCGGGGCGTCGGAAAATCCTGCGGCGGCAATTTTGGCGGCTACCTCTGCATACTCTTCGCCCGCAACGTTAGCGGCATCGAGCACGGCTAGGCGTTCTGCCACCTGAGCCGTCAGCTTTTCCTCGGTGGTGCGCAGCTCTTCCAAGAGGGACTTGTAATCATCTGCGGCTTTTTCGCTAGCCTCATAGGCGGCCACTGCTTCAAGTGCCGTGCGAGCTGCGGCCAGCTGCGCATCTGTCGCGCCATCCTGCGCCAGCTCCCAGAGTTTGGCGGCGTCTTCGGCCATTCCAAGGGTCTTCACCTGGCGTTCCAGCACTGCAATCTGCTTGGCAATAGCATCAGCGTTCTTGTTGATGGCCTTTACCTTGTCATCGTCGTCATCGTCATCATCGGTGCTCGACGTGATGGCTCCCAGCTCAGCGGCGGCTTGGCGGGCCTGCTGAATAAATGCCTCTAATCGCTTCGACGGTGCCGTGCCGCTTTCCAGGGCCAACAGCTCTGCTTGAGCGCTTACTATTGCCGCTTCTAAATTCTCCACTTGCTCGCGCATGTCGAAAGCCAGATCAGGCTGGCCGACAAATTCCAAGCTGACCAACGGCAGCTTATTAGCCTGGGTGATCATGCCGTTGATGGCATTTACTGGCCCTTCAATGATCGCTGTTGCCGCTTGCGCCATGCTTCTGATGACCGTCAGCGCAAACTCACGGGTGCTAACGCCCGCCGTCTGGATCATGCGGTCAATGTCCCAGACAGCATCAAGAAAGCGTCCGGTGTACATTAGCGATGTTTCTACGCCGCGCTGTACCGCTGTTTGCATTCCGCCCATTTCTTTAGCCGCATCATTGATACCCTTGGCCACGGCCAAGATGATCGGCGCCAGCTCTACGGCGAGCGAGTTTCGGGTAGATTCTGCCAGGCGGCCGAAGCGGCTTACTTCATCGTTTGCCGCCTCGATCGCGGCCACTTCGACCATTGATACCGATAAGCCAAACTCGTCTACTTCCTTGCGGGCGTTGCGGATAGCGTCCCCGCCATCCAGGAAAAGCTGTGTAGCTGCCTTCTGCTCGAAGCCGAGCTGCTGCAAGTGGCGCGCTGACTCCTGCGCCGAGCCGCCGTAGTCCTGAATACGGTCGGCCAAGTAAGCGACTTTCTCGTCGACGTCCATGTCGCGCATTTCGCGCAGGTTCAGGTTTAGGCGCTCAACGGTTTTAAGAGCTGGTCCGCCGTTCATTTCTACCGCGCCCAGGCGGCGGTTCATGCGGTTGAGCGATGCCTCTACCCCATCGATACCTGCATCCGATGCGGCGATGTTGAGGGCGCGCAGGCCGTCGATGGTGCCGCCCATGGAGCGCGCTAGTTTCGCCTGGGAATCCAGGGCATCCATTCCAGATTTAGTGAGCGCCGCAATGCCTCCGGCCGCCGCTGTTGCCGCCGCCGCGCCCGTGGCGGCCACGCCTAGGGCCACCTTTTTGAAGTCGGCTACCATGCTCTTAGTGGTGCGCTTCGTCTGGCGGCCGGCCTTGTCCATCGGGCCTAAAAAGTTGCCCGTCTGCAGCACCATATCGAGCGTGAGCCGCCCCAGGGATTTCACGGACATACTTTTCTCCAGGCGTAAAAAAACCCGCCGGAGCGGGTCATTATTTGATTTTAAAATTATCTATCGCAAGATAGCTCAATCATGGCATTTTCAGCATTGAAGCTTTTTGTGTCGCGCCAGATGTATGGCTTCCCTTGCGAGTAGGCAAAAGGAGCAAAGCCAACATACCCGCTATAACTATTTTTTGAATTGAACTCACCACAAACAGTCTCTATAGCGCCAGGGCCTGTAGTTGATGCTCCATATACATTGCGAAACATCGTTGATTCTGGGTCTTTAAGAATCCCTCTTACAGCTTCTTGTGCCTCCTGAATTCTTTCCGGGTCGATTTCGACCCGCACTAATTCTGGACGAGACGGTTTAGCAGCTTCATTAACAGCTGCCTTCTGCGGAGTAGAGCACCCTGCTATCAATATAACCACTGCCAAGCTGCCAGTTATTTTTCTAATCACTAGCCTCACCATTTAGGTTCACGACAAGCTCCCCGTTGAGTTGCCTCAACAGGGAACGTACCGCACTTAGCTAAGTTTGACTAGCGCGTCAGCGGGCGACACTGATCCTTAACGACGGCGCGTAGCTCAACATCCGTTCAATTTCCCGGCGCGTGGAAGCGGCCACTTCGATGTGGTGGCGCATGGCCTGCACTTCGGCCCGGCAGCAAGAGACATCGAAACCGGCTAGCTTGAGTTGCGCCAGCAAATGAAGCGTTGGCGAGGGGGCGCTTTCTCCATACAGGTGTTCTGCCCTTACCCAGCGGCGGTCTTTTTCAAGCGTGGGCAATTCGCTGGCCCAATCGTTGCGCATCCGCGCATTGATGTGCGGCCAATATTCCATTGGGTAGTGAATGGCTGGCTGCGCGGTGACCGGCACCGGCGCGGGCTGTTCCTGGCGGCTGATGTAGTCGCCTTCGATGGCGTAGGCCGCGACGAAGTTGCGGGCGCTGTCCATCTGCTCAACGGGAATGTCTTCGGCACTGACGACGCTGAACGCTTTGTGCACTTGCTGCCATAGGTGGCTTTTGGCACTGCGGCGGATAGCGGCGGGCAGCCGGTTGAGTTTTCCATCGACTACGGCGGCGAGGCAGCGGAAACCGTCTGTACCGATCGTGGTGCCGGAAAGTGTTTCCTGGCGTGCGTTGGTGGCCTCACCTTTTTGCCAGTAGTCGCTGAGCACCTCGAAGCACTCTTCCTGATACTCAATGAGCTTTTCACGGATAGCGGGTTTGACGCGGCTAGCGTCAACGCCAAAAAGCCAGCCATTCAGCTTACTCAGCGGGATAGTCAGGAACTGGCGGCGTTGGGTATCGCCAGGAAGCTGCGAGGTTATGATAACCGCGCAGGTCTTTAATACAGGGTTACGGTTAATCCGCTGACGCTGGCCATGCCACTCAATGCCAATCGCGTCACAAATGGGCCGCATAGCCACACGAACAATTCCAAGAAGATTGAACGTCGGAATAGCAGCGCCATGGAAATCAATAGAAACGGGTGAAGCGGTGATAGTTGTCATGGTTAAACTCCTTGTACTGGGTTTAGGAGTTCGCCACGACTTCGGCCAAAAAGAAGGTGGCGAACTGCGCGGGGTTGGCCGACCGGCGTACAAGGAGACCGGCATACCCGAAGGTATCCCCACGCAGCCCGCCATAACAGGCATAAAAAAAGCGCTGTTAAGCGCTGTTGCTGCGCCCTGTACTCGTTCCGAGCGGCCAAGCCCGAGCCGCTGATTTTGCAGCGGCAAGGGAATGTTGGCCCAAGAAGGCGCAGCCGTCAAGCTGCCTGCGTATTATGGGGGCTGTGGGCTCCGTTTTAAATTGTCTCGTTAGGGGTGTATGGATAATCAGCCCCAATCCTCTTTGGCCTGCTCCATCGTCACTTCAGGCTGATCAGCGTGCGGCATGAGCTCATGTAGCTTTATGGCTGGGGCACCCTGCTTGCGGTGCATGTTGGCTTGCTGGCAGACGATCTGAGCCGCTGCCCGCTCAAGGCGCATGCCCAGGTGCAGGCTCCCCCGTTTCTGGCGGAACGCGACCCAGCCTAGGAACTCTGGGTAGCTGAGGGTGCTTTGCGCTTCCGCGATCGTGTTCCCGCCGATGCCGTTGAGGACGAGCTCGTGCCAGATTTCATCTTCGTCGGTGAGCTCGCCGGGAGCTTTCCCAGGCTGCTCGCTTCACCAATCACACGTAGCAGTTCATTGGTCAGCGGGGCATTGAGCGGGCCGCGTTCTGGATCTGCTTCACCGGTGATGTCTGCCACTGTGAATACGGGCGTGCCGTCGTCGTTAACGATGCAGCAGGCAATGCGCCCCGCGAGCGGGTCACCGTCGATCTGGCGGGCGATGATGTCACTCTTGGCTGTCACGTAGGAGAGCGGCAGCACGTTAACAGTAGCGGTGAACTCCTGGCCTTCGTGCGTCCACTTGATGTTTTTCTCTACGGCCTGGCGGGATACAAAGCCGCCGTGGGCGGCCAGGGCTTCAATGGATAGCTTCATGCGTCTTCACCTGGGGCCGGGGATGTTTTGGGCTGCCAGTGACCACGGCCGCTACGCTGGAGCGCGCCGGCAACCGTGACATTGGCGTTGAGCTGGAAGTCAAACGGGAAGTCAGATGCATAGGCCCGGCAGGTGTACCAGGTGCGCGTGGCGGGCAGCGTGACTTCATCGCCTGATACAGTAGGTTCAATGCTGGGCGCGCCGTCTGACCAGCCGATGAACCAGTCGATGGTGGGCGTTTTGCCGCCTTCGGCCATCTCCTGCAGGATCAGGTGCGATGGCTCGTTGGGGTCAGCGTTGATAGACAAGCTGCCTTGGCCCGGCTGCGCCAGCCCGGCGCTGTACTGCATCGCTTCGGTTTCTTCCAGGTCGGTATCGTCGATCTGGGTTTTCGGGCTTGAGCCAGGATTGAACGCGGTGCAGCGCTTTAGGCGTACGATCGCGCCAGTATCTGGGTGGCGGAAAAATACGCTTGTGCCTTTGGTCAGCATGAGTTGATCCTCTACTGGGTGGTGTATGACCAGCTCACATCAAAGCCGGTGGTTTTAAGCTGGGTACGGGGCTCAGTGCCAGTCCTACCCAGGCGAGTGATATAGCAGTGGGGCTCTAGCGCCCGCCGAAGAGCGCGCAGAACTTCCGTGGCGCTCTTTACGCTGTCGGCGTAGATGTCTACCTGAATATTCCACTCGTCAATGTCAGGCGGTTCATCGAGGTAGTTCTCTGGGAGGCCGTTGAGCACCTGAAAAACGGCGTAGGGTTTAGCGACGTTTTGGGGCGCGTCATCGAACGGGAACAGCCGGGTGGGGCTGACTCCGAGCAATGCGGTAACCCCCGCGTCAGCGGCGCAGACTTTGAACAGGGGCGGCATGGCTAGGCTCCGGCTTCTCTGGCTTGCTTCTTCAGGGCGCGGTCAAGTGACTTGTTGTACTGGTTGATAAATTCATTCGTGGCGTCTTGAATGTTTTCTGAAAGCGCGCGGCGCATGAAGGGCTGCGCCGGAGCTGGGCCAACATCTCCGCCGAAGAACTCGCCACTTTGAGCGTTAGCCAGATTCTCGCCTTCTGGCGCTTTTACTGGACCACGGCCAAATTCGATAAAGCGCCAGTAGTAGGTATCACCGCCAGGGTTTTCCTTACCCTTTCCTTTCACCTCGCCGCTGGCAGCCGCGTAACCTTTAGCGCCACCCAGCACGCCAACTCGGAAAACCAAGTCTCCACGCTGCCTGAAGTCCTTCGGGGAGAACCTCACGACGATGTTGTCGGCGATGCTGTTGGCCGTACTGGGATCATCAATCGCTTGCGCATTCTGCCGGGCGCGATCCCGTATCAGGTTGGCGGCTTTGCGCATGGCAAAGCGGCCCCCTTTCTTGCGTAAGTCGTAGCCGATGTTGTCCATGCGGGCGAGCAGCGGTTC
The DNA here is from genome assembly GCF_014897985.1 of Halomonas colorata. Classification (GTDB taxonomy): domain Bacteria; phylum Pseudomonadota; class Gammaproteobacteria; order Pseudomonadales; family Halomonadaceae; genus Vreelandella; species Vreelandella colorata. The sequence goes on along the minus strand of NZ_JABUZA010000001.1, from coordinate 55,912 downwards.
AAGGCCGTCTACGTTTAGGGCAACAGGGTCAGTCATACGGCACTACTTCGACCTTGCCGCGATAGCGCTTTGAGAGAGCTCGCTTGCGGTATTTGTGTAGCTTTACGCGCCCATCTTTGTCAGTCGCAAACGCATCGGCTATGCCCCGTTTCGTATCTGCATGAAAGCAACGCGAAAGCCGCCGACCATTTACATAGACTTTGAAGCGCCCGTGGCCGGGCTTGTAAATATGGCTATCCATCGTTTACGCCCTCGCTATACGGCATGGTTAGGTACTCCCGTCCGCTGTCTTTATCGGGCAGCACGCCTTCGATGTTGTAGATGTACCGGCCCTTGCGCACCCGCATCGTGCTATCAATGCCCATGCGCTCGCCCGCGTTGAAGCGCATCACCAACTGGCCTTTTACTTCTGACTGCGCAGCGTTGGCGGCGATGAAGCCGCGCACGCTGAGGGGTTCGATGGCCATCCAGGCTTTGTCGACCACTTCCCAGCCGTCGACCATTTCGCCGGAGTCTTCGTCCTGGACTTGGGCTGGGCGCTCGACGGTGCAGCGGTGGCGGAGTTTTCCGGCTCTCATACGCCTAGCCTCCGGTATGGCCACAGGATCTCATTCACTGCCGGGGGGAGTGGCTTCTCGCCTTGGCGATCTTCAAACCGGTAGGCGATGTAAACCAGCATGGCGGTAGTGATGTCGTCGTCCAGAACCAGCGGTGCGATAACACCATTGACGATGGCAGCGGCCGCCGCTTCCGGCGTTTCAAACAGCAACCGATCGGTGTAGTTCTCGACGTACCGGCGGGCGGCGTTCGAGTAGGTTTCCAGCAGCGCATCTTCTTCGGATTCGTCCGGCTCGATGCGGCACTGCTGTTTGATGATTTCGAGATCTAGCATGGTGGGCACCGAGCGCGGGGGTTATTTTTTGGCCGGGGCTTTGGTGGCCTTGGCTGCTGCGTCTGCCTTCGCTTTTTCATCGGCGGCGGCTTTAGCGGCGGCATCGGCCTTGGCCTTTTCGTCAGCGGTCTGCTGATCGGCATTGGCGTTGGTAGCAGCGGCAGCTTTGGTTTCAGGCTCAACTGGCTTCGTTACATACTGAGAAGCCAGCCCTAAAAGAATTAGGTCTTTCGCTCGGCTCGGCTCAACGTCATTCATTGGCTGACCCGCTCTAACTAAGCCTTCTTCTTTCGTGCCGTTAAAGGTTTTGAGTGCTGTTATATCCATCGTCGGTCAAGGCGCATTGCCGCGCCTTGCTCCATGGTTACGTGGGTGAAGAACCGTTTAGCCGCCAGTGGTATCTGGGAAGGCGCCAACAACGAAAGACTCAGGGCGGTAAACGCACATCGCCAAGCGCTCTTCGGCACGCACCGTCACCATGTTGCGCACGAAGTTGTCACGGTCTTCGGTGGACACTTCAACGGTAGTGGTTTCGCGGTCGAAGATCTGCGCAGCCATGTTGAAAGCACCGACCATCATTTGCCCTTCAGGCATGGCGGTAGTTTCAACGACCGGCAGGCCCCACAGGCGCGGCTGGGTTTGGGCGATCGGGTTGGCAAAGACATATGCGTTATCGTTCGTCTTCGTTAGCTCGATGGTCTCCCAGTCCTTCGGATGAAGCACGATGCCGCTTGCGCGGTACTCCGCCAAACGCACCTGCAAGATAGCGTGGCGAATTGAATCGATACGCGTATCACCTGCCTTGTTAAGGGCTGTGTTATAGGCTGTCGCCTGGGGAATTAGGCCGAGGATGTTCTGGGCTGTGCCATCGCCGAGCAGAATTTGCTCTTCCTCGACATAGGTTAGCCCGTAACGAAGACGCCCATCGATGTAGCTGGCCAGCTGTGGTGCATCGTCTAGAATCTGCTTGGTAGCGGGGAGCCAGTGAGCGATAGTGCGTACGTTGGCGGTAGCCAGAGCAAACGACAAATCAGACTCAGCCTTGACCGCTCCCTCTACCTGTGGCGCTGCGTTATTGGTAAAGCCGAGCTCTTTCACATACTCAATAGCGTTGGACGTGGTACGCCCTGGCATGATCAGGTCGCGGATAGTCGCGGCGCGATCGGGCTGGGCAATGATGCCCGGCAGACGCTCTGTGACGACCAGATCAGCGGCAGAGTCAGCCGCGCTAGTGATGGCCTTAACATCAATACGACCGGTTCGACCCAGGCGGCCATCAGCCATTGACTTGAAGGACTCGGTATCTACAACCGACTGCCCCCAGGTTTTGGCCTTCGATGTTTGCTTGCCACGGCGCGCTCCCTTCTGCTCAAGCGCAGTCAGCCGCTCTTGCATTTCACTACCGGTTTTAGCTAACAGCTCAAGCGCGGCGTGAGTGTCCTCGGCGACCTTGCCGGTTTCCTTGATCTCTTTCTGGGCGTTTTCACAAAAGCCCTTGATCTCTTTATCGCGCTGGTTGAGCGCTTCAATCAGGCTCTTAATGTCCATCTGGTCCTGATTGTCATCGTCGCTATTGCCGCCGCCATTCTTGCGGCTCAAGCTCAAATTGCGACCATACGGTAATTTCTGATGCATACCCATGTGCGTATTTCCTTAAAATTTCGGGAGTGAGAAGCCTGATAGCGCGCTGTGCAGCGCCTTGAGGTCTTCGGGATTGGATTGCTTCGCCTCGCCCGCGGACTCACTCCGGAGCAGATGGGACAGCCCACGGTTGGCGATCACCGCAGACTGCGATTTCGAGAAGCCGGCCTCACGCAGGAACCGCTCGAAATCTGGAAGTGTTGGCAAGTCGCCATGCGCAATGGCGAACTTAACGGCCTCAACGCGTGCCTCGTCATTGGCTGGAAACGTCACCAGTGATATTTCCATGAGGTCCACCTCTTTCAGGCGGCGGACACGCTCGACCTCGTCGTAGCTGTCATCAATGACGTAATAGCCAATTGATAAGCCGGAAACTGCTTCCGCTTGCATTAGGGCGTGCGCCTCTGCTGCCTGGCGTACTGAGTCTTTAAGCAAGCGTCCTTCGACATAAAGCCCGTGCTCGTCTTCTTCGAGCTTGGTGTAAATGCCGATCGGCTCGCCCTGGCGGTGCTGCCAAAGTACCGGCACCTTGCGGCCAGAGGCGTTGATGCGTTCCAAGGTTTTGGAGAACGCGCCCGGCATGACGACTTCGCCGTAGCTGTCGGCATTGCCAAACACACTGCCGTAGCCACTAAAAAAGCCGTCATCATTGACGGCTTTAATGTTGAGCTCGAAGTCTCGAACCTTTAGCGATGCTTTTTTACGTTTCACGCGGCTGCTCCTCTTCTTTAAGCCACGCGCGAAACGCGGCCTTAGCCTGCTGGTCGTCGGTGTTTTGGCCCAGCGCGTCCAGACTGATCATGTTGGATTGCACCGTCAGAACATCGCCGCCAGGCATTGGGGGCAGGTTCTCTCTGGCCCTGATTTCGTTGCGGGTATTGATGCCGTTTTGTGACATCTGGCTGTAGAGAGCGGCGCGCCCTGCGCTATCTGCCCTCAGCAGGCCTTCAAGGTTGAACTCGGCAAAGTAGCGCTTGCGTTCGGCGGGCGTGAGCAGTTGGCGTTTAACCGCCTGCTCGATGCGCGTTAGGTAAGGGCGCAGCGAGTAGGTAAGAAAGGCAATGTTCTGCTGCTCTAAGCCTGTGCCCCAAGTGGTGCTTTTTTCGGTGTGTCCAATCATCCAGGGCGGCACCCTGAACCAGCGGCAGATTTCTTCAATATTGAACGCCCGGGTTTGTAGCATCTGGGCGTCTTCGGGCTTCATGGTCAGCGGCTGGTAGGTGAATCCGCCTTCTAACAGCAGTGTCTTGCCTGCGTTATTCGAGCCGGTGAAATCCTTCAAGCTCGACCTGAACGTATCACGCTGCTCTTTCGTTAGAACCTTATCCGCCTGAACAAAGCCAGAGCTTTGCATTCCGTTAGCGAACATCTTGCCGGCTGTCTCTTCTGTCGCTATGGCGACGCTGATGGAGTTACGCGCCACCCCAATGACCGACAGCCCTACCCGACCATTCACGCCGAAGCCTTTGACGTGGAATATCTCGTCTTCGCCCAGCTCTTCACGGCCATCAGCGCCGTTGTATACGAACACCAGGTAGCCGTCTTCGTCGTAGTCGGGATCGTTCATAAACTCGGGCCAGAGCGGCTCAAGCGAAACAACGTGACCGGCGCCGTTGCGGGTTATGCGGGAGTAGTGGTTACCCCACATCGCTACATGGCAGACAACCAGCTCCCAATATTCGACCGCGGTTAGGTCGGCGTGGGGCTGGTCATGCAGAAGGGTATAAAGCGAATGATCAGAGACCGCTCGCTTACCACCCTTTGCATCCCGTTCATAAAGCCCAAGCGGGAGAGTTGATACAGTTTCAGACAACAGGCGAACGCAGGACCATACAGCCGATAGCTGCAGCATGGTTTGTGCCGTAACGCTTTTGCCTGCAATTGAGTTGCCGCCATAGTAGGACTGCCAAAATCCGCCGTCGGTCAGGCGTAGCGTTTTGCCAATCCACTGACGCGTGGCTGTTAGGAGTCCCATTAAACGGTCACCATGTTGTTAATGAAGTCGTCGAGATCCTCGACAGATGTTTGCGCGGCGTTCATTGCGCGGCCGATCGCCATGATTAAAGCCACGGCGCCGTCGATCTTGTTGTGTGAGCCCTGTTTGATGGGGCGCACAACGTCGTCATTGCCGGGCAGGTATTTGCCTACTACGTTGCCTACGCACCAGGTCATGATTGGATGGCCGTCGTGATGAAAGCGGCCGTTTATGATGGCGGCCTCGAGCTCTTTCATGGGGTCGGACATGTGGGAGTAGCTTTGCTGAAGCGTCACCGGATTCATGCCCGCGTCGTCCAGTTGGTGCGATAGGTTCGCCGCGCCGTGTGGGTCGATGCCTGACTCTTGCGCCGGGGCTTCTTCGTGGGCTTCGGTCGCCTGCGCTAGCACTTCGCGATAGTCAATCTCCGCGCCTTCGGTACTCTCAAGCTGCTGGGCTTCTACCCAGCCCTGGTAACGGTCAGCGGTGCGCCTGTCATCGTTGTTAAATACCGTGTCTTCCGGTACCCAGAACGTGGGCGCGATGCAGTAGTAGTGCGTCTTTCCGTCGATCTGTTTGACGAACACGCGGACCATGCCGGTTAAATCCAACTTACGGGCAAGGTCGAATCCGTAGTAGCAGTCGATGCCGAGGAACTGCGCGACAGTAAGCGAGCGGTCTTCGCACTTCCGCCAGGCCTCCATGTTGAAGAAGCCTTCTTTCGACGAGACCCAAACGTTCAGGTGCTTTGTCTTGATGCGGTTGGCGGTGCGTGCCCGGGCGACGGCGGTAGCGATCTGGCTCTTGAGCCAGTCCAGGCCCACCGATACATCGGCGTTTGGATTGGCCTTTAGCAGTGCCTCTTCGCTGGTCCAATCGTCGCCTGCATCAATGGTGTAAATCAGCGCGAACAGTTCGTCGTCTGGTTGCCCGCCGGTACCGTCGAGCATTTCAATGCAGCGCTCGCGGTGTGCATAGCAAGGGCCTGCTATATCAAAGCCTGCCGTGGTGATCGCGAGTATCAGCGGCTGAAGGCGCGCGCCCATGCCCGAGATCATCGTGTCGTACAGGTTTGAATCTGGGTGTTCGTGGTACTCGTCGATGATGGCCATCGAAGGGCTGGAGCCGTCGCCGGGGTCACCGATGACCGGCTCGAACTTGCTGCCGTCGGCACGCTCTAGCTTCTTAGCCCAGACCACGACGCCGAAGCGCTTACGCAGAGCGGGCAGCTTCTTTGCCATGGCCAGCGCGGGCTTGAACACTTCCCAGGCTTGTTTCTCGCTGGTCGCGCCGCAGTACACTTCCGCGCCGTATTCTTTATCGGCACAGAAGGCGTAGAGGCCTGATGCGGCGGCGATGATCGACTTACCGTTCTTACGCGGCACCTCGATGTAGGCTTCTCGGAACCGGCGCGTTCCATCCTTCTTGCGTACCCAGCCGAAGATCATCGAGAACAGGAACAGCTGCCAGGGCTCAAGCACTAGGCGTTGCTTTGATCGCGCCCAGCGGTCCTTGGTGTGCGGCATCTTCTGAATGAAGCGGCACACGCGCTCTGCTAAATCGCGGTCGAACTTGTAGGGGTAGCTCTTGGCCTTGCTGGCCTTAACATCGTTGAGGTGTCGGGCGCAGGCTTGCTTAACGTATATGCATGCGGGGATCCGGCCGCCTACAACGTCTCTCGCGTACTTCTGCGCCGCGTTGACGTTGGGGTATGCGGCCATGTTTTAAAACTCGCTAAAGTCGTCGTCCTCGTTGCCGTCGTCGTCGCTATTACTCGCGCCGAGCATGCGCAGCCGCGTTAATGGGTCCAGCCCAAGCAGCGAGCCCAGGCGCGATAGCTGCGCAATGGCATCGTTACGCGCTGCCACATAGGGGCTTTTCTTGATGCTGCCGTCTGACGTGGCCACGACCATGCCGCCGTCATCGGCTGCCCAGTCGGTTATTTTCAGGTCGGCGGTAATCATGTAAGAGAAGCTGTTGCAGTAGGCCAGCAGCAACGGCGCGTCTTCAGGCTCAAAGGTGCCGCGCTCGATAAGAATCTTGCTTTGGCTTTTCCAAAGCCGGACGGCGTTCTCGTCGATCAGCTCGGGCGGCGGCGCAATCCGCGAAATCGAGCTTTGCAGTTTCAAGTCCGTCTTGCGTTTTCGTCCACCGCCAGACGCCCGAACCGGGGCATTGCTATTGGCCATACCGGCTCCAGAAAATTTTCCTTATTTCTCACGCGTAAAAATAAGCCTGAGGGTGCGGTGTCCGCGTACGAGGGCTGTAGAGATTTGACCCGCCCCCCCTGTGTCAGCCGCCGCGCTGGCGGGCCCGCAACGCTTCGGCCTGCGTCTTCGCCGTGTGGCACGGCCCGCACAGTGCCTCAAGGTTAGCGCTCGTTGTGGCGCCTCCCTCAGCCTCTGGGACGATGTGGTCAACAGACTCAAACGGCGTGGCTTTACCCTGGCGCTTGCACTCTTGGCACAGGTAACGGTCACGCGCGGCGACTGCATCACGAATGCGACGCCATGTGCGGCCACCGCGGCCACGGCCTGCCCGGCCTCGCGTCCATGCTTTGGCTTGGTCTGCATGCTCGTCGCAGTAGCCGTGGGCGTGGCGCGTGGTGCGGCGGCACAGCTTGTCGCGGCAGGGTGTTGGTGTACGTGCTGGCATCAGTCGTTAGGGTCCAAGTAGCTGGGGCCTTCAAGATCGGCGCCGGTCTCTTCGGCCTCTTGTGACAGCAGGTAATCAATCACCTGCTGATTGCTCTCTGCCAAGCGGTTGATGGCTGCGGTCTGGGCGTGCATAGCCGCGACAAGATCCGCGGTGCCATGCTCAACCTGTGCGCTCAATCCCTTCTCAATGAACGCAACCTTTATCCCAAGCGACTGCTGCAACTGGTCCGCCATTTCATAAACGCGCCCAATGCTAGCCCGACTCATGTGCTCTTCTTGCTGTATCACCAAGATTGGATTGTCATTGCTCATCGCTTACAGCTCCTCGATCACCACCACCAACGATCTCAACCACACTCACGCGGTCAGCGTTAGCGCGGCGACGTAATGCCTCATACTCAGCCAGCAGCAACAGCAGGCCCTTATTGCTATCCAGTACACGCATGGGCGCGGGTAGCTCACTTGTCAGGTGATCCGGTACCGCTGGGCACTGGTACACCATCGGAATCGCTGGAGCGCTGGAGCTGGCGCACCCAGTCATCAATACCACCAGGCACCCAGCCACCCAGCCAATCCTGCGCTTCTGCATCGGTCTCTCCTAGCCGCTCCAGCGCTGCTGTGCTGGCGCTGATGTCGTTTGCAATGCGGTCCAGCGTGCGGTCACGCTCGGCCAGCGATTCGTTCAGCGTGCGTATCTGCTGGCGCTGCCACCGCTGGTGCTGCTGCATCACGTCGGCGCGGCCCTGCTCATGCTCTACCTGCAGTACAGCCATATCGCGTTCTACCGCCACGCGCTGGGCCTGCTGGAACTGGAAAACCAGCAGCGCTATCAAGGCCGCCAGCAGCCACGGCATGGCGCCACCCAGGATGCGGCTAATCATTTGAGCCACCGACCGATGATGATTTCGTAGAGCGCATCCAGCCGTTCGCGCACCCACTCAACGCCAAGGAAAGCAATCGCAGCACCCGCCGCAACAGCCATGTTCTGAGGCATGCCGAAGTACTCCATTAGCGGCATCAGAGACAGCGTAAGAAAGCCGCACAACACGGCCTCAAGAAAGCTTTTCATGGGTCGGCCTCCTGCATGGATGGCGCGTACCAGAGCAATCAGCATTGCCAGCCCTGCTGCATAAATCTGAGGCCAAAGGCCCAGCAGCAAATCAAGCAGCGCCTGCCAGTTGTTAGGATCTCTGTTGGGCATTGCGTCGTGCTCGGTTGGAGTATTCATGTTGACCACCTCAGCGGTCGGGAAGTGTTAGGCGCTTACTGCGTCTACTTCATCAATCCAGTGGCCATGCCACTCTTCGGGCTGGTCGGCCCACATGTCGTGCAGGCCATCGCGATAAGTCCGCCAGTCGAAGCAGGGGCAACCACGCGACTCATGCCCAGGGAATCCGTTGTGTCCCATGATGAGCGCTTCGGGATAGCGTTCGTGTAGCTCAGTAAGCAGCCGATCAAGCTCGGCCCACTGCGCTGCCGTGAAGTTATCTTCCGGCGTCTTGCCGTCATCCTTCACACCGCCCGCCATACACACGCCGATATTGCCGGTGTTGTAGCCGCCAACGTGGGCGCCTGTCTGGCTTTCTGGGCGCCCGTGCTCAAGCGTTCCATCACGTCGAATCACGTAGTGATAACCCACGTCACGGAAGCCGCGTGCCAGGTGCCACTCACGAATCTCAGACACGCCAATGTCCATGCTGGCCGTGGTGGCCGCACAGTGGATAGTGATGTAACGCATGAGTGCCTCAGGAATAAAAAGCCCCGCACGAATGGGGCAAGGCGCACCAGGTGGCACGCGACAGGGAACAGCGGAAAGCAAAAAGCCCCGCCGGGGTGACCGGCGAGGCTTTATCTTGTGCGGCGGCTAGCGTCAATTAGCGCCAGCCTAGAAACATAGTAGGTCAATCGTGGAGTTAATACAACGTGCAGAAACTCTCTTTAAGTAAAAGTTGGAAATATTCCCACAAAACACTTGCATAGGTATCTAAGATACCCTATAGTTAACTCATCAACGCAGCACACAACCAGCCCAACGGAGTAACGATATGACCACATACAACGTAGCAATCGCAGCCGACCATCACGAAGCCGAAGAATTCGCAGCATGGTTAAACGAGCAAGGCCACACAGCCGAAGTCGGCAGCACTACTCGCACCACTATTGACGGGCAACAAAACGACGTGGTTTCTGAGCAGCTATGGAACGACTACTGCAAGGCATTTTAAAATGATCGACGCGAGACTCCACCATGACCCGGCCAAAGCGCCGGGCCTGATTGAATCTGCCGTTAAAGTTGCGGGTAGCCAGAAAGAGCTTGCTGATCGCCTGGGCGTTACCAGTAAATACCTGCAGCACCTCAAATCTGGCTTTAGAAAAAACATGAGCTACCCGCTACAGGTGGCACTTGAAAGCTTGATCATTGACCAGCCCAGGGACCCCCTGTAATGCGTGAGACGCCATTCGAGACTATCAAGGAGTTAGATGCCTACACAGGCGGGCCTCAAATTCAGTGCCTAGAATGCGGCCAATGGTTTAAATCACTAGCTACTCACCTGCCACGAACTCACGGCATTAGCCACAACGATTATCGCCAGAAATGGGGTATCCCTAAGCGGTTCGCGCTGGCAGGTACGGCAACGCGAGAAAAACTATCCGAGCAGATGCATAGCTATATCGAATCAGGTCGCCTCACTTATGACCACCTCGATACCGCCGTTGATGCGGCGCGCACAGCAGGCCGGAGAGCAAAGACGCCAATTGATAAAAAGCGACAATCCGAAATGGTCGCCTCTATTCGCCCTGGCGATCACTCGAAATTGCCGCCTGGAGCTAAATTAGCCGATGGTAGAGATGCTGAGAAACGCAGAGAGTATCAGCAGCAATACAGAGCAACAAAAAAGCCCCACGATTAGCGGGACCTCGATGTTAAGAGCCTTACAGCTGCGCCAGTAACAGAAGCTGCACCCGCGCATCCCGAGCAGCGTCTTTAAGTGCCTGCCCTTTCTCAAAAATTGGAACGCTCTTATGCTCGTTTCGGGCACGGCGGTATGTCACCTTTTCCGTCACACGCACTACCTCAACTTGGGTTAGCTCCGCCATGGTAGAGAGCGACCCCATTTGCAACATGCGCGAGTAGATAGGCAAGTGCTGCGCTATGAAATCGTACCCTTTCGCCCAGGGCGCCCCCTGCTGGGTAGGCATCGGATGCAGTTTTGCCGCCCGTATCAGCACCGCCAAGCGAGCACGCGGGCGCAGGCGGGCCGACTCCAGCCACTCTTTGGCGAACTCATGACCAGCATGCACACGGCTACCGCGCTCATAAGCAATGGCTAACGGCTCAGCCGCAGCGGTACCGCCTCCGGGCTGCTCACCCATCTTGGCCGCAGAGCTGAACGGCTGATAGCCATTATTCTCATGCAAGTGCCATGTCACGCGCTCGGCTTCCATATCCAGCACACGATCGACAAACACCCGTGCCGCTTCTGGGTCATGCTCTGGGTGTGCACTACGCGCCAACTCACGTAGTGTGCGGATGCTCATTGCCTGGTAGTCGCGCGCCATCGTTCCCGCCTCTTTCCTCAATGCCATGCCCATTAGCCCTTTCTCCAATCTGTGCCGCCAATATTTGCTTTCGTGTAATGGCTATATGAAGGGCCTAAACACGCGTAGTTATCCAGCAGGCGCTTAGCTTCCTCAAGCCCTACAGCCAGCACAGCGCAATAACCGCGCTCCTCTGCCCGCGCCAGCCATTCACGCTGGCTCTCTGCCAGTGCTGCCGTATGCGGGGGCGAGGCTTTGAACTCCATGTACAGGCCATGCCACCCGCCGCGAGCATCCATCACCACCAGATCGCTAACACCGCTCTTCACGCCCTGGCGCTTCATTGCCGCCCCAGTGCTTTTCGAGCGCTGGCCACCGTTGGGCACGTGGTAGGTAGCGTCGTAAAGCTGGCCTGCCGGTTCGCCGCGCATCTTCTCGCCCAGCAGCCAGCGCATGAGCACGGCCTGTTCGTTACCCTCCCAATCGACCGGGCGCTTTCGTGGGGAGCCATCCGCGTTGGTTTTGAGTACTCGGCGGCGTGGCGGTGGCGGCGTGCGGGCCGGTGGAATACTTGAGTTCGTCATACATAACCCCGCTGGCGCCAGCTATCCAGCTCTGTTCGAGGTGGCGGTGGTGGTGGTGTTTTCAAATGTGGGTTTCTCGCTCGGCGCTCTTGAACACGCAGCGAGTCTTGCTCACGCGCTACGGCCAGCTTTTCAAAGTGAAACTCCACTCGAATGTCAGTCTCTACAATCAGCCCATGCTTTTTAGCCATCCGATAGGTAGGCGCGTTTCTATCTAATGCCCCCACATAGCCAGCAAGAACATCGCGCCACTGCTCAATGCTGTAGGTAGCTTTAGATAGGTTGCAGGGAGCGCAGGCTGGCATGAAGTTCTCAATGGTATGGTTCTCAGGTTTATCGGCACCTACAAGCCGAGTCTTGTAGCCTGGTGAGCCATCACGGTATAGCTCATGACGACGACGTACAGCCTTAACATGGTCAGCATGCCAACGCGTGCCTAGGTCTTCGCCGCAATAGGCACAGCACCCATCAAACATGCCGTACAGCTCTGCGCGCTGCGCTTTGGTTAAACGCTTCACACATCACCCCCTACGCTCTGCTGGCGCTCCCATTTGCTGTAGTCGGCCATGATGCGGTCGAGCATGACCCGCGCAGCGTCGTTATGGTCGATCTCGGCGCGGCTCTCAACACCGCACGATTGGCGTATAAAATCCGCGCAATCCTCGGGCGTGTGGGTGCCATCAGGCATGTTCTCGACGGGCACTTGATGCACGCGGCGGCGGCGCTGGTCTAGATACAGCCCAAAGCGCCGATTTTGGCACAGCATGGCTGATTTACGGGCGTAAAGTCCGCCTTTGGGAGCATTATCGGTCATCTAACGAGCCCTCCACATCCTCTGGACCACCCCTTAAAAGCCAGTGCAGAAATGCAAATGAGACGACCAGCCCTATTGTGATACCAACGCCAACACCTACGAAAAAAAGCGTCATGCCTCACCCCCGACCGCCACCAGCTGCTTACCGGTTTCAATAAGCCACGCCAGATCACGCCATGCGTCAGTATCACCCGCAGCGTGGGCCTTCTCAGCTTGCGCCAGCAGTGTCGCGTTCATGGCGGCGCAGCGGTCTAGCAGGTCAGTGCTAATGGATAGATTGAAGAACTGCCTAGTGGGCACGTGATAGCCCTTGGCGATCTCATCCTGTGAAAAGACGCGGTGCGTTAGGTCAAAGCAGCGGGCAGGCGCAACAGACAATCGCTCGATAACCTCGTCTGACAAAACCACATCACCACCATGGCTAACAAAATCAGTTGGCAGCGCTTCCACAGCATCATGATGAATAGGGTCGAGGTCGGCCGGATCAAGCGCCAGCTCGGCATGCCCCTTGGTCGTGGCCATCCAGCCGCGGTTATGCTCACTAGCACCCGTAACTGAAAGCAATTCCTCGCTCTTTAGCGCGTGCAATGCTCCAACGGTTGCTACGGAGGCATAGGGCGCCATCAGACGGATAACCATAGCAGTGGGCACCCCGCCACGGCATTTCTTGCCCTCACGGCACACATGCTCGAGCACCTGGCGTTCAACGTTACTTAGCGGCATCGTTTGCGCCCTCCTCGCTATGCGCGACGACACGCCCCTTATCGGTCAGCTGCAGCAGCTGGCGAGCGGGCTTGTCTTGCGTGGTACCCATCACGGTAATCAGATCTGCATCGAGCAATTCACGGCAGCGGCCACAAACACTTGAAAGCGGAAGCGCGGCACGGCCTGCTAGCTGGTTGCGGGTCATCGGGCCAGCGGTGAGCGCTTCCAGTACCGCGTTTTGGCTGGCGCACAGGCGGCCGCTTTTGCGATGGTCGTGGAAAGCCTCGGCGGATACTTCGCGCCCGGTGGGCTGCATTGCTGCGGTATTCATGATTAACGACCTCCTAAGGCGGCGCGCACTGAGCGCATGCCCTGCTCTGAATTCATGCGATCGGGAAGCCCGGCGGCTTCGGCCTGTTTTTGTGCCGCTTCACGGCTGGCGCGCTCGGCTAGCTCGGCGCGGCTCAACTGGCTGTCGTGGCCGATGAGGGTGCGGGCTTGCAGCTGCTCGCCGTTCATGACGCGGTTAACCAGGGCTGTGTATTCCTTCCGGAAACGGCTTTCTTGACGGCTGGCGCGGGATTCACCACCACCATGGGTCAGTTCCCACCAGCCCACGGCAGCACCGGCAAGGCGTACCGCTTCATGGCTCCATGCGTGCTTGCCGGGCTGGTGGGCGTTGGCGGTGGCTTCTCGCCAGGCATCAGCTTCAGCGGGCAGGCCCATATCTTCCGGCTTGGGCTGGCACAGGGCGGCGAACGCTACAGGCATGGGTGGCCACACCTCGTCGCTCTGGCGCGCGGCGTCTTGGATCTGCTGGCGCACGCGGCGGATGCCGATCGCCAGTTGCCCGGGCGTAACGTGCTGCAGCTCGGCCCACCAAGCGCCGGTCTCATCAAACGCGCCCCACTGGCTGGAGAACTTGTTGCCGAACAGCTCCCCCATAACGTTGAACAGTTCGTCCACGTCACCAGCCGTTAGCGCTGGACCACTCGCCGTCGAGTGTTTGCCCTGGCGGCTCTGGCGCTCGACCTTCGGCGGCTGCTCGCGCTTCCTGAGCGGTAAGACGGCGTTTTGGAGTGCTGTTGCGGCGTGATGCATGATGGCCTCCGGAAGTGGCGACGGTGGTTTGCTGGGCTTGCTGGCGCTTGGCGTTTTCGGCGACCCAGCGCGCAAAGCGGCGGGTCCACTCGGCGTGTGTCATCGTGCGGCTGGATTGAGCGGCGAAATGCTCGCGGAAGTCGGCCAGGGCGTCGAATACGTTCGCGTCCGGCGCCAGCCCGCGCTGGTAGCACGCAATCCAGTAGACTTCCTGATCCGGTTCCCAATCGAGGGTCATCGCGGTTTTGCGTGGCGAGGTCATGGGGTCGGCGGCGGGTTCGCCGTCGTCAGCCTGTCGGGCTGCACGTTCGAAGATCGTCGGCTCAGCCTCGCCCGCAGTGAGAGTGGGTTTTAGTGGTAGAGTCCTATTGGTAGAGTCAAGGGGTGACACGGGTGACACCCTCCCCCTGTCACCGGTGACACCCTTCCCTGTCAAATTGACACCCTCGGTGGGTGTCATATTGTCACCCTCCCCGTTTTGGGCAGATATAGTAGGGGTGTCAGATTGACACCCTACAAACAGACCCCCGACAGCCAGGAAATACCGGTTACTCATCTGCCTGCCGTTCTTCGCTTGGCGGCTTTCAACACGCACCAGACCATGCTGCTCGAGCAGATCAATAGCGCGCTGAACGCTTCGCACTGAACAACCCATTTCAAGGGCCATGGTGTTGATGGACGGCCAACTGGTGTGCTGTTCGTCTGCGTAGTCAGCCAACAGCATGAGCGCCAGCCGCGCAGGGGCTTTAACTTCACTGGGCAACGTCTTGAGAGACTGGCGCGCCCAGTGCATGGCGTGAAGGCTCATAGGCACACCTCACGAAAACCTGTACGCCTAAACACCCCCTGCCTGGGCGATGTTGTTAGCGGGCGAATTGCATAAACTGGATTCATTGCGGCGCTACCTGCATGTCTGCGAACAGATCAGGCCGCAACGTTCGGCGAGTAAGAGCAGCGCCTGTCGCTTCTTCAAGGCGCTTAGCTAGATCGGCGCTTGGCTGGCGCTCATACATCAGCACTTGGCGCAGATACTCGACTGAGGTGTCTGCATTGGCCGCGATTGCTTCGCGTTGTGCGACTGTTAAAGACTTCCAATATTCACGGTTCGAGCTTTCCGTTTTTGAGCTATGGCCCATTTTGCCGCCCTCCTGAGTACCAATTTGGTACATAGTAGCTCGGTTAAACTGTACCGTAAAGGCACTGTACCTATAGAGTACAAATAGCGTTCAATATGAACATGAAAGAAATCACCCAAATACGACTCGAAAACGCGCGCGGGCTTGCTGAGCAAGTAGGCGGAAACACGCAATTTGCACATAAAATTGACCGTGAGCCGACCCAGATAAGCCGCTTAATGGGCGCCAACCCCACCAAGAACATTGGTAATAGGCTCGCGCGCCATATTGAAACGTGCTTTGGGAAGCCGACCGGCTGGCTAGATTACGACTACAGTGATTCAGTTCGGCAGGACGGTGGCGCCTACTACCACGCCAACACAGCGCCTACTGCCCAGCCCATCCGCTATTACCGGTACCCTGTCATATCAGCCATTCAAGCGGGACACTTTGCCGATTGCGTTGTGCCCTATCCTGCAGGCATGGAAGAGCGCCATGAAGCAACCGATTATCAGGCCAAAGGCCAAGCGTTCTGGCTAGAAGTGAAAGGCGATTCCATGACGGCGCCAGCGGGCGCCACGCCTAGCATTCCAGAAGGGTCTTTTGTTCTTGTTGATACAGGCATTGAAGCTACACCAGGTAAGCTGGTGGTAGCCCAGATCGATGAAAGCAACGAAGCCACGTTCAAAAAGCTGATTGAAGATGGCGGACAAAAATACTTAAAAGCTCTAAACCCTGCCTATCCGCTCATTCACTGCAATGGGAAGTGCCGGATCATCGGGGTGGCTGTAGAAGCAAAAACAAAGCTTTAGCGGGGAGGTAGGGATGGATGGATTAAAGGTCATAGCCACCATAGTGGCGGGCGTGTTTATTATTGGCTGGTTTACCAAGGACAATGATTCGCCTAGCGACAGCAGAACGTCCGAACCGAGCGCTGCAAGCTTGGCCGTTGCAGAAGAAGCGCCACCTCCGACAACTGCCGATCCCGAGCCCCAAGAAGACGCCACGCCCGCGCCGCCCCCTAAACCACGGTCACCATGGCGAGTCAGAGAAGAAACATCGCCGATGGATGACAGTAAGAGCGTTTTTCTAAGCACCAAATCTAACGAGCGAATCCCAGGCCGATACGGCAGCCCTTCAGGCAATGCCACGCTTTATGTACGGTGCGTTGAAAACACCACGGCGCTAGTGCTGCAGATGAATGGCAATCACATGACCTCTAGCCAGTATCATGACTGGGGGCATGTGCAGATGCGCATCGATGACAAGCAAGCGTTTACCAAATCTATGAATGCATCCACTAACCATCAGTCTCTTGGTCTATGGCGTGGCGGTCAGTCTATACCCGTTATTCAGCGCATGTTCGATGCAGAGCTGTTAACGATGCGGGCGACGCCTTACAGTGAATCTCCCATCACAATGACTTTCGACATTAGTCAGTTAAAAGATGAGATAGCGCCATTGCGCGAAGCCTGCCACTGGTAACGCCCCAACTTACGAAAAAAAGCCGCCTACACTGGCGGTTTTTTTTGGCCCAATATGTACCAATAAAGAACATTCATACTTGACTATGTACCTTTAAGGTACTTAAATAGATCCCAAGATACATCTACGGGGATCGGAACATGCAAATCACACAAGGCAACTGGCAGGCCAGGGTAAACCCAGAACGAGGAAGCTTAGGCTTTACTCGCACCGAGGCCCAAGACCTCATGCTGCTGGCCGCTGGCAACACCTACAAAGAAATTGCCCGCGCTACCCAGCGCTCACCCGAAAGCGTCAAAGCTTGTTTACATCGCGCCTACCAGAAACTGGGTGTTTACAAGGCCGCTGGCGCCGTAGCCGAAGCTATGCGCCGTGGATGGATTGCCCCGCTACTCCTGGTGCTGATAGTTAGCGCCATTAACCCCGATATGAGCGATGCCCGCCACCGCGCGCCGATGCGTACCCGCACTCGCGTAAGCGCTAGCCGCACCGTCTCACGCCGTGATGTGGGGAGCCTTTACGTATGAACATCATAGAGAGAACCACCGCGCAGCTGGTGCGAAACCGGATTCATGAGCTGACAGACCTGGCCATGGATATAAACGCCAGCATCAAGAATGCCAACACGGCCAATTTCCACGTTTCGGCGAACGGTGCCCACATCGTCATTAAAGGCGCGCCGGGCCTGATACGCGCCAGCGCCTTGCCTCCCCTCGTTACGACTGCCCGAGCGCTCAGGGAAATTGAAGCCATCATCGCGGATGTCCGCGCATTTATCGGGGGTGCCCAGTGAGCATTCAAACATCCAAAACCCTATGGGCTGGCGTCCTGTTCGCTGCCGTCCTGGTAATGGGCCAGTTATCGAAGGGCGAAGCACAGGACCAGCAGGAGTGGCTGACAAGCTACTGCACTGATGCGGCGGTCTGGGCAGCCGAAGAGGCGCGGGGCGTGCCGCTTAACCGGCGCACCGGTCAGCCCGACTACCGGAACATCGCCGCCGAGCAATGCCCAGGCATGCGCCCTGCTCGCCCCGCGATCGACGACGACTACCGAGCGCCAGCACGGCTAGCCATGCCTGATACGGCTCCCATTCAACAGCTTGTTCAGTTTTGAGGTGATGACGATGACGACTCAACAGAAAACACCGCTTGAGCGCTTCCAGGAAACCACTAGCGAGCACCAGCTCACCATCATTCACGATGAAGGCTTTCACCGCCATTTGCATTGCGGGCGTCCGGGTAGTGGCGATCGACATTTCAACATCACCACGTGGCCAGGCTACCTCTGCATCAGTGGCGATATGGGCTGCTACGTATTCCAGCGCGTTGAGGACATGTTCGAGTTCTTCCGCAATGACGATCTGGGCATAAATCCAGCTTATTGGGCTGAGAAAGTGCAGGCAGGGCCTCATACAGCGCCCGATTTAATCACAAAGGAATGGCTGCCTGAGAAGTTCCGATCGGAAATTAAAGAGTGGTTTGACGATGCCACTGAGGATTGGGGAGAAGAGGACAAAGCCGAAGCCTGGGAGGAAGTTAAAAGCGAAGTGCTTAGCGAAGCTGATAACGAATATGCCGCCATTACCGCAGCGCTTGAATTTAGATTCGATGACAAGGAGCTGTTTCAAGACTTCTGGGAAGTCGACTGCAAGAAATGGAAAGGCCACTACATCTGGTGCTGCTTCGCCGTGGTGTGGGCTATCCAGCAGTACGACGCCGCTAAGCAGAAGGAGGCAGCATGAGCACGTTTCGCGTTTACGGCATGACCGAAGCAAAGGCCCGCCAGATGTCGCGCGCCCTGCCCCCCCGGAATCAGGAGCCTATCGAGGACTACGAAAAGCGTGTTCAGGAACGCTTCGAAAAGCTGATGGGCGGCAACCAGGAAGTGCCGCTCAGCGCCTCTTTCGATGCGCCCCAGTTCGCCAAGCAGTTTATCGACATAGCGCGCCGCTCTGGTCGCTGCCGAAACCTGCACATCAAGTACCCAGTGCAAGTTAAGGCAATGCGGAAGAGCAAGCCTGTCATGAAAACCGTATGGACGACCTGCGAGCAATGACCTTCGACGAACAGTTCGACCGAATTTTCAAACAGCCAGCGCCAGCCAAAGGCGACCAGCCCAAACAGGTAGATCAATAACATGAGTATCAGCGATCAATTCAATGAACTAGCCCAGCCTGCTGATGAAGCCCACGGCGGCGATGACATGTATCGCCTTGTGCTGCGCGCCCAGGAACACCATCAGGCTGTGCGGGATCAGATGGAAGGCATCATCGCCATGAAGGACAAAGGCATAAAGCTTGGCGATGCCGTCCAGTTTGAGGCAGGCACCGATCTGCACAAAGGCTTTTTAACCGGCCTTCAAATTGCGCTCCACCTGATAGGGGATTTCCCGCTCAAGGTTGAAGAGTCCAGCGACAGCGAGGGCGAATAACATGTGGTTCAAAAGCCTACACCTCTACCGCCTACACGCCGCCCCTGCTGTCGATGCAATACAGCTGGCTGAGCAAATGGCCTGCTATGCCACCAAACCCCTGGGTAACGCCGACGCTCGCCGTATTGGCTGGGCAGCGCCAGCCGGTCGCCTGGGCGGTGGCCAGCTGATTCACGAACTCCAGGGGCACCGCCTGCTAAGCGCCCTACGCCAGGAGCGCATGCTGCCCGCGTCGGTTGTGAAGGAAGAAGTCGACGAGCAGGTAGCCGACATTGAAGCCCGTGAAGGCCGCAAGGTAACGCGTAAAGAGAAAACCGCGCTCAAGGAGCAGGTCACCGAAGCGCTACTACCCCGCGCCTTTGTGCGCCAGCAGAAAATCGACTTGTGGTGGGACACCGAGCGCAACCTAATTGGCATCAATGCCGCCAGCCGCTCACGCGCTGAGGACGTACTCGATCTGCTACGCGAAACATTGGGCAGCCTGAAAGCCACGCCCCTGTCATCCCAGACGCTTCCAATCCGTGCAATGACCACGTGGCTAGGAGATCCGGTTAGCCGTCCGGCTGACCTTCAGCTCCTCGATGGTGTGGAGCTGAAAGCCAAAGGCGATGACGGCGTAGTGCGCGCCCGACAAGTCGATCTGGATAGCGACGAAATGCAGCAGCTCCTGGAAAGCGGACGCCAAGCCAGCAAGATGGCGCTCGGCATTGAAGGCCAACTGACGTTCATGCTTCACGACGATCTAGCGCTCAAGTCGCTGCGCTTCGGTGATGCGCTCATCGAGGAAGCCGACCACGCCGACGATGGCGACGACGCCCTAGCCCGCCTTGAAACTGACTTCGTTCTAATGGCTGGCAGCCTGCGCGATAACGTTGCCCGGCTGATTGAGTGGCTGGGTGGGGAGAATCAGCAAGAAGTGGCGGCAACTAAGGGCGAGGTACGGTCATGACAGCCATCTACACCACTGACCCCAAACAGGGCGATAGCGTCATGCTCAGCGAGATAGCCAGCCGCTACAACATCAGCCTATCGACCGTGTCCCGGCGCTACGCACAGGGCAAACGCGGCAATGCATTAATCAACGGTGCAGATACAGCTGCCCGCGTTGCCGAGCTAAAAGCCGCCGCACGTGCCTGCAGCGCACGTAAAGAGGACGTAATCAAGGCCAGCAGTTACGCCCTAATGCGCCCGCTTAAACAAATTGCCAGCGCCAGCAGCATGCTTGGAGGTGCGCCGTGAACAAAGAAGCCGTTCAGCTCAAGGCCTATCACGTTCAGGAAGACTGTGAAGGCACCTGCGTGATCGTGTTTGATACAAATAGCGCCTCAGCACGCCGCCGTGGTGCTGGCGAATTAAACGTGGAGTGGGAATCCGTACAGTTTTGCCGACGCGCACCATGGGCAGACCAGTACGCCGCTGCTAGCCGTATTCCTCATCAAGCCATGCTGAATGAGGGATGGTGGCTTAGCTGCGGATGTTGCGGCCAACGAATCAGCGAAGACGTGATTGAAGACCCCGAATCTGACTGTCTCCCCGTCATCGTGGGCGATTGGATTTATTACAACGCGCAACACCATAACGACGAAATGGCCGAGCAAAAGCGCCGGCATGAACAGGAACTAGCTGCGCTTGCTGATGCAAGGGCAAAGTTCCCAGGCGCTGAGGTATCCCATTATCACCGTGATGGCTTCGGCAGAGACGCAGTTTGCGTTCTTGCCCCTGGCACTGAAAAACCAGCCCGTTGGGCAATTGGTGCGGACACGGTGAGCGCCTCTGAGTGCGACAAAGAAGCGTGGGTTGCCTATGTGGCATCGATTAAGGAGGCCAGCCAGTGAACTATCAACGCCCTAACACAGAGCCGTTCATGCACTCGCCCAAAGCCTGCATCAGCTGCCAGCAATACCAGCACGTTGGCTTTGATGAAGATAAGCATTGCCCGTTTACACAGCAGTCATCGCTACAGCAAAAGCCAAGCCGCACACCTTACGGCCGGTGCGATCGCCATGGCGTGCAGGTGTTCGCAACGCAGATATGCAACTCACACGCGCCGGATCCGCATATTGAATGCTTTGCCGTAGTGAACAGGCCGGAACCAAGAGTAGCGATTCAGGAGGGTATGCGGCTATGAGTGCAGCACTTGATGAGCTAATAGAGACAAACGCCCGCTATGTCGCTACGGAACCGGCGCTGGATCCAAGTAAAAAGCAGCAACGAATAGACGCTCTAGCCGCCGAAGATCGAATGACGGATGGCGAGATAGTGCTAAAGCGCTTTTTCAATTCGCCGGTGGGCATTCAGTCGCTGGATCACCTGTTGTCATGCTGGCGACCCGGCAAAGGGCGTGGCTGGACTGACATGCGCGTGCTAACCACGTTAGAAAAGCTACTGGCGGCAACGCTGATACAAGAAGTAAAAGGCGCGCTAGAAAAGAAATACGAGCTGACGGAACTAGCCTACCGCCATTACTCAGAGCACGGGAGGAAGAAAGCGTGAGCATCGATCACAACTACGCGCGTGGAAAGCTAAAGATTTTATTGCGGGATCTGAGCAACTACAACGCCGGTGAGTTCTGGCGGGAAATGAGCCGTATTGCATCAGGCGCTACCGCCTCGATCCACGCGGAGGGATTAAAAGCTGAACGCGATGCGATGGCTGACAGCAACACCCAATTAAGTCAGCAGAATGAAGAGCAAATAAGGATGAACGCTAAGTTGATGCACGAGCGCGACGAATACCACAGCCACCTTAACGCCATCGCGGAAATGACAGGCAATGGTGATGATATTGGCGCAGCTCACGAAGGCGTAAACGCCGTGGTCGAGGATCTGAACAGGCACAAACGCATGTTTGCCGCCGCTTGCGAAACGCTGGGTGAAATTCAGCAAGTGCTGGGCAATGAGATTGTGGGCTGTGAGCCTGTCCTGGTTAAAGAGTTAGTCGAAGAGCGCGACGCGCTGGCGGCGCATGTTGAAGCGCTCTCTTCAAATGCCGTGGCTTTAGCTAATGCTTGTGAAAACAAGACTGACCTGCCGCTGCATAAGTGGGCCGTGAAATGCGCAATGCTGGTAAACCGAGTTTATAAAGCCGCTGAAGAAAAGCCCACCACCACTCTAGCCCGCCACGATGCCAACATTCTAAGAGAATACGCCGATAAGCTTGAAGCGGATGAAGCACCAGATGCAGAAGCTGGCGATATGTGGGATGCGAGCCAGTGTGCCGACTGGATGCGTGAGCAGGCAGATAAAGCAGAGGCCCAGCAATGACCCAGCCCACTCACACCCACCGCATTAGCGGTGGGAAGTATTACGAAGCTGCCCAGCACCAGGGCACCGGTGAACTCGAAAATGAGTGGCTAGTGCTTTATCGGGACCTGGACAAGGGTATTGATAGCATCGCCAAGCTACATGAATGGGAGGCTGGATGGAGACGGTTAGAAAAAGACGACTGCCCCCTGTGCCTGGGTAGCGGCATCGATCCCATCAAAGGCGTTAAGTACAAGCCGTGCGGCCACTGCTACGGACTGGGAAAAGTGAAAGGAGACGGCGAGCAAGCAACTGAACAGTGGGACGTTGCAGACATCGCCTTAACGATCATCACCCCGCTACGGGAAAAGCTGGAAAGCTTGCAGCGCATCGCAGACAACCCAGCAGTTCAGGCGCTTCTCGAGCAGGAGCGCCAGCAGGCCATCATCGAAAGCACGGCGCGTAATGAGCAGGCATGGCGCGAAAGCACTGGCTATGGCCCTGGTGGCCAGCGGCATACAGGAGACTGACATGCAACCACTACTGACTCCACAGGACGTGGCCACCCTGCTTGGCGTGTCATCCAGCTGGGTCTATTCGAACAAGTCGCGCATCGGATTTATTACGATCGGAACAGCGGTTCGCTTTGATAGCGACGATGTAACGCGCTACGCTCTCAGCCGCAAGCGCGGCCCTCAGCACGACGAGGAACGCAAATGGGAATCACAGTCCGATACAGAGAAAGCCGCGACAAATGGATCGTCACGGAAACGCACAACGGTAAGCGACATCAATGCTCGTTTGAAGGCACCAAGGAAGGTAAGCGCCAGGCCGACGAGTACGCAGCGGCACGGCTCGCTGCAATAAACGATGCCCGCTTTAACGGAGAGGTCATGGGGCGCCAGCTACGGCGCACCTTCCTCGAAGGGGTTGAGCGTTGGATAGATGAATACGATGTAACCAGCCAGGTTAAAGCCATTAAGCCCGTGGTGGCATACATGGGCCCTAGCGTGATGTTGGGTATAGAGTCGGTCGACAAAGCCCGGCAGATGGCGAAAGACCTGCGCCAGCGAGGGCGCAGTCAGAGCACAATTAACAACCACGTACAGGTTGTAAAACGGGTGCTCAACCTGGCGTACAGAGAGTGGGAGTGGATAAGTCAGCCGTTGGGAGACAAGCTCAAGAAGCCCAACCCGAAAAACGAGCGGCATGTTTATCTAACTGAGGGGGATTTGCGGAGGTTGTTGCAGGCAATACCCGATAGCCGTGGCGATGATAAGAAAGTCATCGCCCTGGCAGCCGTGACAGGGCTGCGACAGGGCGAGCTGTTATCGCTGGATCCGTCTAACGTCAGCGGCGGCCGCATTATACTGCGACCAAACCAGACGAAAAGCGGCAAGGCCCGAGTGGTACCGGTACCGCTGGATGCGCAAGAGTGGTTGCGAGACCTGCCCTTTAAGAGCGCGCATTACACGATACGGCATACGTTCGAAACTGCAAGGACGGTGATCGGGAGAAAGGATCTACGGTTTCATGACCTACGCCACAGCTACGCGAGCCTGTTAGCCCAGGCAGGCGAGAGCATGACGCGGGTGCGGGATCTGCTGGGGCATTCCAGTTTGCTGGTGACCAGCCGGTATACGCATATGTTTGACCGGGACCTTGATGGAATTGGCGCAAGACTGCCGAAATTAGGTGAAATTGTTAGCGACCAGCCGATTATTGTCAGGCATTAATCGGAAGCTTTAAGCCGCAGCAGGTGCGACCAAAATGCGGCGACATGCGACCAAACTGCGACCAAGCGCTAAGTAAGACCAAACGACAGGCATAAAAAAAGGGGCCTAAGCCCCTGAATATAAAGATGGTGCCGGTGGCCAGACTCGAACTGGCACACCCGTAAAGGCGGCGGATTTTGAATCCGCTGCGTCTACCAATTCCGCCACACCGGCAATGGATGCGCATTATACGGAGATAACCCTTGAGGTCAATCACATTGACTGACTTTATCTAGCGAAGGGGGTATCCTATGCCGCCTGTTTGACCACTGTTAAGAGCCAACCCATGCAGCGCGCGGACTTTTATTTCGAGCTACCCGATGAGCTGATTGCTCGCTACCCTTCTGAACAGCGCAGCGACTGCCGTTTGCTGTGCGTGGATGGTCAGAGCGGCGCGCTTGAGCATCGCCAGTTTACGGATCTTCTTGAGCGCCTAAATCCCGGCGATTTGCTGGTATTTAACGATACCCGCGTGATCCCCGCCCGCCTGCACGGCCATAAAGCCAGCGGCGGCAAGGTAGAGATGCTGCTTGAGCGCCCGCTGGATAGCCATCGGGGCCTGGCGCATATCCGCTCGAGCAAATCGCCCAAGCCCGGCACCGAGCTGATTTTTGAAGGTGATATTCACGCCGTGGTGGAAGGCCGCCGCGATGCGCTGTTTGAGCTGCGCTTTTTGGGTGATACGCCGATGATCGCGCTATTAGAGCAGCATGGCCATATGCCGTTGCCGCCCTATATCACCCGGGAAGACGAACTCAGCGACCGCGAGCGTTACCAAACCGTTTACGCCCGCCGCGATGGCGCCGTGGCCGCCCCCACGGCGGGCCTGCATTTTGATCAGCCGATGCTGGATGCCCTGGCTGAAAAAGGCATCAACAGCGCGTTTGTCACTCTGCACGTGGGCGCGGGCACCTTTCAGCCGGTGCGGGTGGACAATATTCTTGAACACCATATGCACAGCGAGTGGATTGAGGTGTCGGAAGCCGCCTGCCAGCAGGTACGCGAGGCGCAAGCGGCGGGCAACCGGGTGATTGCGGTGGGCACCACCAGCGTGCGCTGTCTGGAAAGCGCCTGCCAGAAAAGCGATGACGGGCAGATAGCGCCCTACAGCGGGGATACGGATATCTTCATCTATCCAGGCTATGAGTGGCGCTGTGTGGATGCGTTGATTACCAACTTCCACCTGCCGGAATCGACGCTTTTGATGCTGGTGTCGGCGTTTGCCGGCTATGACACGATGATGAACGCCTACCGTGAAGCAGTTGCCGAACGCTACGCTTTCTTTAGTTATGGTGATGCGATGCTGCTTACCCGCTAGCGGCTACCCTGTAAAAGCCGCAACACCGCTTTATCGATGATTACTAAACGAGTTACGACAATGCGAAACGAATGCTTTATGCGCTTTGAGCGCCTGGCCGACGATGGCCGCGCTCGGCGCGGTCGCCTTCACTTCCCCCGTGGCACGGTTGAAACCCCCGCGTTTATGCCGGTGGGTACTTACGGCACCGTAAAAGGCATGACGCCGGATTCCATCAAGGAAATCGGCGCTGAAATCATCCTGGGCAATACCTTTCACCTATGGCTGCGCCCGGGCACCGAGGTCATTGAAGCCCACGGCGACCTGCACGACTTCGCCCAGTGGGATAAGCCGATCCTCACCGATTCCGGCGGCTTCCAGGTATTTTCGCTTGGCGAGATGCGTAAAATCACCGAGCAGGGCGTGCATTTCCGCTCGCCGGTAGATGGCAGCAAGGTGTTTATGGGTCCCGAAGAGTCCATGGCCGTGCAGCGCTCGCTGGGCTCTGATGTCGTGATGATCTTTGACGAGTGCACGCCCTACCCGGCCACTTATGAGGAAGCCGAGAAATCCATGGAGCTGTCACTGCGCTGGGCAAAGCGCTCCCGCGATGCCCACGGCGACTCGCCTTCAGCACTTTTCGGCATCATCCAAGGCGGCATGCACCCTGAGCTTCGCGAGCGCTCGCTCAAAGGGCTTTTAGAGATCGGCTTTGACGGTCTGGCGATTGGCGGGCTTTCCGTCGGCGAGCCGAAAGAAGAAATGATCAAGGTGCTCGACTATCTGCCCACCTGGATGCCTGACGATAAACCCCGCTATCTCATGGGCGTAGGCAAGCCTGAGGATCTTGTGGAAGGCGTGCGCCGCGGTGTGGATATGTTTGACTGCGTGATGCCGACCCGCAACGCGCGTAACGGCCACCTGTTTACTGCCGATGGCACGGTCAAGATTCGCAACGCCAAGCATCGCCATGACACCAGTCCCCTTGAAGAAGGTTGTGACTGCTATACCTGCAAGAATTTCTCGCGCGGCTATCTTCACCACCTGGACCGCTGCAACGAAATGCTGGGTTCGATGCTCAATACCATCCACAACCTGCGCTACTACCAGCGTGTAATGGCTGATTTGCGCGCGGCAATCGAAGCGGGTACATTGACGACCTTTGTGGAAGGCTTTTATGCCCGGCGCGGCCTACCGGTGCCTCCCCTAGCCGAATAGAGTTCACCCGCTTTGGCGGGTGAGCAAAGGGGCGCTCATCAACCTAAGCGTTAATCAGCGCCTCTTCTAACCCTTTCACCCATTTAGGGTATTAACCCAGGAGTTCTCTGCAATGCTGGATTTCTTCATCTCACCAGCCCACGCCCAAGAAGCGGCCGCTGGCGGTGGTATCGCGCAAATCGTCATGCTGGTCGGTTTTGTGCTGATTTTCTACTTCCTGTTGTGGCGCCCCCAAGCCAAGCGTGCCAAGCAGCACAAGCAGCTGGTGACTAGCTTGGACAAAGGCGATGAAGTCGTCATTGGCGGTGGTCTGGTAGGCCGCGTCACAAAGGTCAGCGATGAGTTCCTGACCCTTGAAGTGTCTGAAGGCACCGAAGTTAACGTGCAGAAGAATGCCGTTGCCGCCGTACTGCCGAAGGGCACCATTAAGTCCATCTAACGCCCGCAACTCCCCCTGCCGATCCAGTGCCAGCCACCCCGGCAGGGGTGCCATGGTAGGTACGATGGTAAATTTTGCTGTGCATGGAATCCCCATGCACAGCAATTCCGTTTGTAATTGAAGGCAGGGCTTGCATGCTCAACCGTTACCCCCTGTGGAAGTATCTACTGATACTGGTCGTCCTGGTGGTTGGCCTTATCTATTCGCTTCCCAACTTATTCCCCGCAGATCCCGCTATTCAGCTCAGCAGCGCCCAGGGTGACACGCTGGAATTGCGTCAAATCCAACGCGTTGAAAGCGCACTTGAAGAAAACGACATCGTCGTCAAAGCCTCTGAGCAAGAAAACGGCCAGTGGCTGATTCGCTTGCGCAACAATGATGACCAGCTAAGCGCTCGCGATATTGCCGCTGATCTCTTAGGCAGCGATGCAACCGTGGCACTTAACCTTGCAGACGCCACGCCTCCATGGCTGCAGGCGTTTTCCGCCTCCCCCATGACGCTGGGTCTTGATCTGCGCGGTGGCGTTCACTTCCTGCTGGAAGTGGATATGGAAGCGGCACTCACCCAGCGCCTGGAAGTCAATGCCAGCGCCATGCGTGAACTGTTGCGCAGCGAACGTATTCGTTATCGCAACACCGAGGTTGAAGACCGTACGCTGTCGATCGACTTTGCAAGCTCTGAAGACCGCGACAGCGCACGCCGCTTGATTAGCCGTGACTTCCCCAATTTCGAATACAGCACGCAAGGCAGTGGTCGGTCTTCTTCGCTGGTGATGACGCTGAGCGATCAGACCGTCAACGAAATTCAGGACTACGCGATCAACCAAAACTTAACCACCCTGCGTAATCGGGTGAATGAGCTGGGTGTTGCCGAGCCAATGGTTCAACGCCAAGGGCCGAACCAGATTGTGGTCGAGCTACCCGGCGTACAGGACACCGTAGCGGCCAAGCGGATCGTGGGCGCGACGGCGAACCTTGAGTTCCGCCTGGAAGCACGCAACGACACGCCTAATGCAGAAACCGAAACCCTCTCATTCCGTAATGATGCAGCACGCTCGGCCGAGCTGATGCGCGACGTAATCATTACCGGCGACAGCGTTTCCAGCGCCAGCAATAGCTTCGATGAAAACGGTCGTCCGCAGGTAAATATCAATTTGGATGGCACCGGCGGCACGCTGATGAACCGCGCCACGCGCACCAATATCGGCCGCAACATGGCGGTGCTGTTCATCGAGCATAAGAGCGAAGACACGGTGGTCACCGACCCGGATACCGGCGAAGAAACCATTGAGCGCGAGCCTTATGTTGAGCGCGGCCTAATCAGCTTAGCGACCATTCAAAGCGCACTGGGTAACAGCTTCCGGATTACCGGCCTGGACTCGCCGACAGAAGCCGCTGAGCTTGCGCTGCTGCTACGTTCCGGTTCGCTGGCCGCGCCGATTTACTTCGTGCAGGAGCGCACCATTGGCCCAAGCCTGGGTGCGGAAAACATCGATCGCGGCCTGCTGTCGGTGCAAATCGGCTTGCTGCTGCTAGTGCTGTTTATGCTGGCGCGCTACAAAGTGTTCGGTATTTTTGCCAACGTTGCTCTCGCCCTCAACCTGACGATTCTGGTCGCGGTAATGTCGATGCTGGGCGCCACACTCACCCTGCCGGGTATCGCCGGTATCGTACTGACGCTGGGTATGGCGGTGGATGCCAACGTGCTGATCTTTGAGCGCATACGTGAAGAACTGCGTAACGGGCTATCGATTCAGCAGGCCATTCATGCAGGCTACGAGCGCGCCTTTACCTCGATTGTCGATGCCAACATCACCACGCTGTTAGTCGCGGTGATCCTGTTCTCGATTGGTACCGGCCCGGTCAAAGGATTTGCGGTCACGCTCTCTATCGGCATTTTGACGTCCATGTTCACCGCGCTAATGGTGACACGCGCCATGGTCAACCTGACCTACGGCAGCAAACCCGTCAAAAAGCTGTGGATCTGAAGAACATGGATCTGAAGAACATGGATCTGAAGAGCATGGACCTGAAGAGCATGAACCTGAACCACGCGCTCAGCCCAGAATTTAAGAGGTGGTAATGAAACCCCTATCAAACCTGCAAATCGACTTTATGGGACGGCGCAACCTGG
This sequence comes from Halomonas colorata, assembly GCF_014897985.1. Classification (GTDB taxonomy): domain Bacteria; phylum Pseudomonadota; class Gammaproteobacteria; order Pseudomonadales; family Halomonadaceae; genus Vreelandella; species Vreelandella colorata. The sequence continues at coordinate 26,868 of NZ_JABUZA010000001.1, read as the reverse complement.
CGTTCATCGTCTCTGCTGTAATGCTGATTGTGTCGATTGGCGCCCTGGTGTTCCAACAGCTCAATCTGGGGCTCGACTTCACCGGGGGCACGCTGATTGAGGTTCGCTATGGCGCAGCACCCTCTTTGGATGCTATCCGCCAACTGATGGTGGATAGCGGCTTTAGGGATGTCTCGGTACAAACCTTCGGCGCCTCAACCGAGGTTCTGATCCGTTTGCAGCAAGCGTTTGACCCTGATGTGGGCAGCGATGTCGTCAACCTGCTGCGCACCAGCGGTGAAAACGTCAACCTGGTGCGTGCCGAGTTCGTCGGCGCCCAAGTAGGTGACCAACTGCGTGATCAAAGCGGCCTGGGCCTGCTGGTCGCACTCGGCGTGGTAATGCTGTATGTCGCTTTCCGCTTCCAGTACAAGTTTGCCATCGGGGCGCTTTTAGCCCTGCTTCACGATGTAATGATCGTGGTGGGCATCTTCGCGCTGTTCCAGCTGGAGTTCGACCTGACGGTACTGGCGGCTATTCTGGCGGTTATCGGCTACTCACTAAACGATACGATCGTGGTGTATGACCGCATTCGTGAAACAATCCGCACCTCGCGTATCGATGATATGCCGCAGATCTTTAACGAAGCGATCAATGCCACCCTGTCGCGGACGCTGGCCACCTCCGGCACCACAATGCTGGTGTTGATTGCCCTGCTGATCCTCGGCGGCGATATGATCGAGAACTTTGCGATCGCTCTGCTGATCGGCATCGGCGTGGGTACGTTCTCCTCCATCTACATCTCGGGTGCCCTGCTGCTTCCGCTCAAACTTTCGCGTGAGGACCTGATCCCCACCAAGAAAGCCATTGATGAAGAGGAAGAAGAGCTGCCCTGAAAGAAAGCGGTGTTCCAACACTGATAAGCAGCCAACAAAAAGGCCCTGCCGAAATAACCCGGCAGGGCCTTTTTAGTACGTAAATAATAAATAGCTATTCATTACCCACTATTCACAACTCACAACTCACCATTCACCATTCACCAACTCACTATTCACCATTCACAACTCACCAATTACTATTTACCACTTACCATTCACTACTTAAAAATGCGGCGCCAGCTGCTTGATCAGCGCTTTATACAGACGTGGGCCTGCGGCCATCAGCTGCCCTTCTACCTTGACGCTGGGCTGGCCATCGGGCGTGCCCATCAGCGCACCGGCTTCTTTAAGAATCAGGCTGCCTACCTGCATATCCTGCTCTTCCATACCCAGCACAAACGCGCTATCAACACGACCGCTAGCCAGTTCGCACATATCCAGCAGGCCGCTACCGGTTGCCAACAGCGTTTCTACCTGGGGGGCAAGCTGTTGGGTCACGGAAAGATAGGCAGGGAGATTACGAGGGCGCAGCCAGGCTTCGGGAAGGCTCATGGCCAGGCGCGTGCCGGTAATCGCAGTAGGTTTACTAACCCGCATACGTTTACCATTGTGCTGAGCGCCGCGGCCGCGGCTGGCGATATATTCATCATCACCAAACGGCGAAATGACCACCGCGTGTTCCGGACGGCCTTTAACAAGACACACCACTGAGAGAGCAAAGCCTTTACTCGCCACCGCTAAATTAGAGTAGCCATGCATGGGTTCAATCTTCCAGACGGTATCAGCACCCTCGCCTTCACCTGATTTGTGTGAAGTATAACGGCCAACGTAGCCGTGCAGGGGGTAGCCGCGCTCCAATTGATGCACAATAGTCGCTTCAGCCTTGCGCGCCGTATCTTCTAGCAGGCGGTCAAGATTGGACTCTTCATGGGCGTTTTCGATACGTTCACGGACACGTAAAAATTGTTCAACCGCGCTGCGCGCTGCGCGCAACGTAAATTGGACCATCGGATTCATGATCGGGCCTTGTCGCAGTGATGTTAAAGAACAGTAGGCAGGGGGTTGCCTTTGGCGCGCAATTCTAGCAGACCACTCGCAGGCATGCTATCGACTCGTGCTAAACTGGCCGTTTTCCGCTTTTGATCATCAAGCCCGCTTACCGAGCCCTATCCACCGAGCCCCATCACTATGCTTGAACGTATTCGTATTGTTTTAATCGGCACCAGTCATCCCGGCAATATAGGCGGCGTTGCCCGCGCCATGCACAATATGGGCTTGGCCGATTTAGCTCTGGTCGCTCCTCGCTGTGAAATCATTACCCAAGACAGTATTTCCCGCGCCTCCGGTGCTGACCACCTTTTGCATCAGGCAAGCGTACACGCGACGCTTGAAGAGGCCGTGACCGACTGCACGCTAGCGGTGGGCGCCAGCGCCCGTTCGCGCACCCTCCCCTGGCCCATGCTAACCCCTCGTGAAGTGGCGGATCGTCTGCCTGGCGAGTGCCAAACGCCTGATTCACGCGTAGCGCTGGTCTTTGGTCGTGAAGATAGCGGCCTGACCAACGCCGAGCTTCAGCGCTGCCATGCCCATGTGCATATTCCCACCAACGCAGATTTTAGCTCGCTTAACCTGGCCGCCGCGGTGCAGGTGCTGGCCTATGAGTGCCGCATGGCCTGGCTAAGCCAGCAAGGTGCCGCGCCTGTGCCTGATGCGAATGATGAATTAGCCCTAGTAACTCATGAAGAGTTAGAGCGCTATTTTGAACACCTGGAACGCACGCTGATCACGATTGAGTTTCACGACCCAGCACAACCTCGCCAACTGATGGCGCGGCTGCGCCGGCTCTATTTGCGCGCGCGGCCAGAGAAAATGGAAATGAATATTTTACGCGGCATTTTATCTGCCACTGAAAAAGCGGCAGGCAAGTAATAACCGAACCACTTTAATAGGCAGGGCAGGCGTAAACTTGAAGTTACTGTCAGGTGCCCCAACCTCGCTACCCTGCTAACGGTATTTTAATTGCTTAACTGGCCGTTTTATTGACCGTCGTGCCTGAGCTGACCCAAGGATCCTCCATGTTCCAACGCCTACGTGAAGATATTAACAGCGTATTTGACCGCGACCCGGCGGCCCGTAACTTTTTAGAGGTTCTGACCAACTACCCAGGCCTCCACGCGCTGCTGATTCACCGTTGCGGTCACTGGCTATGGAAAAAAAATCTAAAATGGCTGGCCCGAACGCTCTCCACGTTTTCCCGCTGGCTGACCGGTATTGAAATTCACCCTGGCGCCACCATAGGGCGGCGCTTTTTTATCGATCATGGAATGGGCGTGGTGATCGGTGAAACGGCGCTGGTGGGCGATAACGTCACGCTTTACCAAGGCGTGACGCTTGGCGGCACCAGTTGGAATAAAGGCAAACGTCACCCCACCCTTGAAGACGGCGTGATTGTCGGGGCGGGTGCTAAAATACTCGGCCCCTTTACCGTAGGTGCAGGTGCTAAAATCGGCTCTAACGCAGTGGTCACTAAAGAAGTACCCCCCGGTGCCACCGTTGTCGGCATACCCGGCAAAATCGTTAAGCGCGCCGACCCAGATGTAGAAGAGGCGCTGGATGTGGACCCGATCCGCCGCGAAGCGATTTGCCAGAAATTCGGCTTTGATGCCTACGGGGTAAGTCAGGATATGCCCGACCCTGTCGCCCGCTCCATGCAGGCGATGCTCGATCATATGCACGCCGTGGACGAGCGCATTGAGCGTATGTGCTCAACGCTAAGCAAGCTGGACGCCAACTACCACGATGGGCACCTACCGAAACTACGCGATGAAGACTTTGCTGGCGTGCTGGATGAACACAACACTGGCTGTGCCGCCCCGGAAAAGCCCGCCACACAGCCAGGCAAGCCCGAGATAGGCATTAACGATGATAGCCTGCCGCCGCGTAATGGTTGACCAAACTACTCGGGCTTTCCCATAATGGCAGCACATTTGTCGGGAGCACGCTGAAGGTTCAGCGTCGAGGTGCCTGTCATGCGTTTAACTACCAAAGGCCGTTACGCGGTTACCGCCATGCTTGATCTGGCCCTGAATGATCAATACGGCCCGACCAGCCTGGGGGATATTTCGCAGCGTCAGGAGATATCACTCTCCTACCTTGAGCAGCTGTTTGCCCGGCTTCGCCGCTCAGGGCTTGTGCGTAGCGTTCGCGGTCCAGGCGGTGGTTATCTGCTGAGCAAACCGGCAAGCGATATCAGCGTCTCAGCGGTGATTGACGCCGTGGATGAAACGGTAGACGCCACGCGCTGCCAAGGGTTATCCGACTGCCAACAGGGCAACACGTGCTTAACACATCATCTGTGGTGCGAACTATCCGGCCAGATTCGGCACTTTTTAGATGACATCACGCTTGCCCAATTGATGCAGCGCCCCGATGTACTACGTATTGCCTCGCGGCAAAGAAATCGTGTTGAAGCGGGTATTCTCGCCTCATCACCGTAATGGCCAAGCGGCACACTATCGCTATCTGGCGCTTTTGAATTAAGCGGGTTCCCATGACGACGACAACCACACCTTCGCTACCGATTTATCTGGATTACGCCGCCACCGCGCCGGTAGACGCCCGCGTGGCCGAGGTTATGCAGCGCTACCTGACGGTTGATCAGCTGTTTGCCAACCCCGCTTCGCGCAGCCATATGCTGGGCTGGCAGGCCGAACAGGTAGTCGAGCAGGCACGTCGTCAGGTAGCCGACACGATTGGTGCTGATCCGCGCGAAATCGTCTGGACCAGCGGCGCGACAGAGGCCAATAACCTGGCGCTGATTGGCTACATGCGGGCCAACCGCGAACGCGGCATGCATTTGGTGACCTCGACCATTGAGCATAAAGCAGTCGTGGACACTGCCCTTGCGCTGGAAAGTGAAGGTTTTGAAATCACCTGGCTAACGCCTGGGCAGGATGGCACCGTCACAACCGAGCAGCTACGCGCCGCCATGCGCGATGATACCGCGCTGGTTTCGTTAATGGCGGTGAACAACGAACTGGGCAGCATTAACGACATTGCCGCGCTCGCCGCCATCGCCCACGAATTCGGCGCCGTTTTTCATACCGACGCCGCCCAGGCCGTGGGCCGAATTCCGCTGAATGTAGTTGCTCAGGAAATCGATCTGATGTCGCTTTCCGGGCATAAATCCTACGGACCCAAAGGGGTTGGCGCGCTGTATGTTAAGCGCCACCCCGACATCCGCCTTGAAGCGCTGATCCATGGCGGTGGGCACGAGCGCGGTATGCGCTCAGGCACCCTGCCCACCCATCAAATTGCCGGGATGGGTGAAGCCTTTGCACTCATCCATAAAGAATACGCCGAGGATCAGGCGCATATTGCCAACCTGCAACAGCGCTTTTTGGCTGGGCTTGCCGATCTTGACGGGGTGGTAGCCAATACACCGCTTGACCGGGCGGTACCCAACATCCTGAACCTTGCGTTTGAAGGTATCGATGGTGAGTCGCTGCTGATGGCCCTGCGCGATGTCGCCGTGTCCACCGGCTCGGCCTGCAACTCGGCAAGCATTGACCCGTCTTATGTATTATTGGGGGTAGGCATTCCGCGCGGCCTGGCGCTCTCCTCGCTACGTTTTAGCTTTGGGCGCTTCACCACCCAAAACGATATTGACCATGCGTTAACCCTCATTCGCCATGCGGTGAGCGGTTTACGAACACTGCCACGCTAAGCGGCTGGCGCATTTTTTAGGAGGACGCCCCATGGCAACACTCAACATTACCTCAGCTGCCGCACAACAGATCCGCCATGTGCTTGATGAGCGCGGTCAGGGTTTAGGCCTGCGCGTATCGGTCAAACCCAGCGGCTGCTCGGGCTATAGCTATGTGCTGGATTTTGCTGATGAAGTCGGCGATGACGAAATTCACTTTGAAGATCATGGTGCCAGCGTGTATGTAGCGCCCGATGCGCTTGAGATGCTCGACGGCAGCGAAGTGGACTATGTCAGCGAAGGATTGAACCGCTTTTTCAAGTTCAATAACCCGAATGTAAAAGACGAATGCGGCTGCGGCGAAAGCTTTACGGTGTAATACGCAGGCGCCCATGTCATCATCGGTATTCAATGTTGGCTTGAGGCGCTATAATCGCGCCCACTCGGTAAACGGTGAACACGACCGTACGCTTGCCGAAACGATTTTCCTTCGCCGCCCCGGCTTGCCGAGGCGGCAATTTCTGCTTTATCACTTTTTTTAAAGGCCTCAAGGAGATATTTACATGGCTACTGAACGCACTCTGTCTATCATCAAGCCCGATGCCGTTGCTAAAAATGCGATCGGCGACATCATCGCGCGCTTTGAAAAAGCCGGCCTGCAGGTCGTTGCCGCTAAAATGACCCACCTTTCTGAAGAGAAAGCGGGCGGCTTCTACGCTGAGCACAAAGAGCGTCCGTTCTTTAAAGACCTGGTTGGCTTCATGACGTCAGGCCCGGTGGTTGTTCAAGTACTGGAAGGCGAAGGCGCCATTGCCAAAAACCGTGATCTGATGGGTGCAACCAACCCGAAAGAAGCGGCACCGGGTACTATCCGTGCTGACTTTGCGGAAACAATCGACGCCAACGCTGTCCATGGTTCCGATTCTCCTGAAAGTGCTGAGCGTGAAATTAGTTACTTCTTCGGTAACGATGAAATCTGCCCGCGCTAATTAATTAGCGGCGCCGTTTCAACGTTCGTTGCCGGCCATTTTCGCGGGGGCTTTGCCCCCGCCCCTTTCCAGAACGCTGACCGCCATGACCACCACCGTAGCCCAACATACGCCCGCTCCCCAATCCACGTCTGACAGTGTAACGCCAGCGGAAAAAGCGCCTGAGCGCCAGAACCTGCTGGGGCTGTCGTGCGAACAGATGGAAGCGTTCTTTTTGTCGATTGGCGAGAAGAAGTTTCGCGCCGCCCAACTGATGAAATGGATCCACCAGGAAGGTAGCGACGACTTTACCGCCATGACTAACCTGTCTAAGCCACTGCGGGAAAAGCTGGCGAAGGTGGCAGAGATTCGTGGCCCCAGCGTTATTTATGAAGGCACTTCAAGCGACGGTACGCGCAAGTGGGTGCTTGAAGTCGAAGACGGAAGCTACGTTGAGACAGTCCTAATTCCGGCCGAGAACGGTAAACGCCGCACGCTGTGCGTGTCTTCCCAGGTTGGCTGTTCACTGGACTGTAGCTTTTGCTCTACCGGCAAACAGGGTTTTCAGCGCAATTTAACCGCTGCCGAAATCATTGGCCAGGTATGGGTTGCCCAGCGCAGCGTAGGTCCGCGCCGTGACACCGCCAACCGCCCGGTCACCAACGTGGTCATGATGGGCATGGGTGAACCCCTGCTCAACTTCGACAACGTGCTGCCCGCTATGAAGCTGATGCTGGACGATAACGGCTATGGCTTGTCCAAACGCCGCGTCACGCTGTCTACTTCTGGCGTTGTCCCCATGATCGACAAACTGGGCGACGAAATTGACGTCAGCCTGGCCATTTCTCTACACGCCTCGACCGACGAGCTGCGTAACGAGCTGGTGCCGATCAACCGCAAGTACAACATCCGCATGCTGCTGGATGCTTGTCATCGCTATTTATCCAAATGCCCGGATAATCGCCAAGTCACGATCGAGTACACCTTGATCAAAGACGTGAATGACCAGCAGGAGCACGCCGAACAGCTAGCCGCTCTGCTTAAAGAGCTGCCTTGTAAGATTAATCTGATACCGTTTAACCCGTTCCCCAATTCAGGGTATGAGAAGCCTTCACGCAATCAGGTGATGCGTTTTCAACAGTGGCTTTACGATCTGGAGTACAACGCCACGGTACGTGTCACCCGCGGTGATGATATTGATGCCGCCTGTGGTCAGTTGGTGGGCCGCGTAAAAGACCGCACCAAACGCAGCGCACGCTACATCCAATCCGTGCAGCTTGACGCTGACTAAACGGTGCTTATCTTGACTTCCGACGAGCACGGCGCTTTGATGGACACGTTTTTATGCGTCGTGTCGGCGGTCAGTTGGCGATTTACACCACGAGAGCAGCTATGATTTCTCAAAGGCAATTATGATTGGTCACTGCAGGCATTTTAACCCGTTGCGGGTGCCCATACTTGCTGCTTTGCTCAGCAGTGTGTGGCTAGCTGGCTGTGCCACGTCAAACGATTTGCCTGCCAAGGCCAACACCGACGCCAAGGATGCCTACACCCAACTGGGCGTCGCGTACCTGGAACGTGATAACCTGCCCAGGGCACGTGCCGCTTTAGGGCGGGCTTTGGAAATCGCCCCCAACCACGGCGAAGCGTTGCAGGCTCTGGCGCTGGTTTATCAACAGCAGGGCGACGTTGAACTGGCTAATACGTATTTTCAACAGGCCATTGATGTCGCACCCATGTTTACCCGTGCCCGTAATAACTACGCGGCATTTTTGTATCAGCAGGGGCATATTGCCGCCGCCTGCGAACAGCTGGAACACGCATCCCAAGATGCCCAGTATGCCAATCGCGCCCAGCTTTTCACTAACCTGGGCCAATGTTATCTGGCGCTGGAAGAATTTGATAAAGCGCGCGGACGTTTAGCCCGCGCGCAGCGTATCGACCCGCAAAGTCCGCGGGGATATTTTTTATTAGCCGAATTGGAAGTTTCCCAGGGCAATTACCGTAATGCCTGGTCGCCGCTGCAAACCTACCTGCAGTTGGCCGGACCAGACCAAGCAGCGCTGGAAATGGCGATAGATATCGCCCGCGCCCAAGGCGACCACGCGACGGCAGCTGACTACCAGCGCAGGCTTGGCACTTATTAATTGACGCCCTGATCACCTAATTATTTAAGGATGCTCAGCCATGAGCGACACACAGTTACAAGATAGCGTCACTACTTCCCGCACAGCCGCCTCACCCGGCGAGATTTTGTTACGCCAGCGTGAACAGCTAGGCGTACCGCTGGGCGAAGCTGCCCGAGCGCTCAATTTGCGCCCAGCCGTTGTCGAAGGCCTTGAGCAGGACCGCTATGACGAAATTCCGGTTACCGCCTATCGCCGAGGCTACCTGCGCTCCTACGCTAAATACCTGGGTCTTAACGAGCACCTGGTTTTAGATGCTTATCAGGAGCGCTATGGCGTTGCGGATACCGAACGTAAAGTAGCCCCCGTATCGGTTAGCCGCCCGCCCTCAAAGCTTGGTGCCTGGCTTTTTAGGCTGGTCACGGTACTGGTGATTGCAGGTCTGATCGGCGTGACCGTCATGTGGTGGCAAAGCCGCGGTGGCAGCGAGCCGCCCAGCTTTGGTGATAACCCTCCCGTAGAGGAAGGCGGCGAACCTATGTCCGCAGCCGATGAAGGTGCCGAACCCACACCGCCCACGACGCCTGCTCTATCTTCAGAGCAGGTCAGCCAGCCTGACAGCGCTGGCGATGCGGCGGATGCGACTGAAAGCAATGCTGCAGCGCAGGAAGCTTCAAACGACGAACAAGCCCCCACAGTGAGCGATGTCGCGGCCTTGGATATTGCCGCCTCCACCGAAGCGGATGCCGCTGACGAAGAGGAAACGGCACCTCCGGCGGGCAATGCCAACCGGATGGAGCTTACGTTTAACGAGCAGTCCTGGACCGAAATTTTCGATGCCAATAACCAACGCGTGTTTGTTGGCCTGCAAACGCCCGGCACCACCGCAACCGTTGAAGGTGAGCCGCCGTTTCGCTTAACCGTAGGAAACGCCACTGGCGTCGTGCTGCGCTATCAAGGTGAGCAGGTCGATCTTGCACAGCGCGCCGGCGCCAACAATGTAGCCCGATTTACCCTGGGAGAGTGACCCGTCTTATGCACGCCCCTTCTCCGATAAAACGCCGCCTGTCCCGTCAAATTCACGTCGGCAATGTGGCGGTAGGCGGAAACGCGCCTATTTCAGTACAAAGCATGACCAACACCAACACGCTGGACGTGGCGGCTACCGTTGGTCAAATTCAGCAGCTGGAAAAGGCTGGCGCTGATATCGTGCGCGTCTCGGTACCGGATATGGATGCCGCCGAAGCCTTTGGCAAGATCAAAAAGCTGGTTGACGTACCGCTGGTCGCGGACATTCACTTTGATTACAAGATCGCTCTGCGCGTCGCCGAACTGGGCGTTGACTGTCTGCGCATCAACCCCGGCAATATTGGCCGTGAAGACCGTGTACGCGCCGTGGTGAGTGCGGCGCGCGATAACGGTATTCCTATCCGCATTGGCGTTAACGCCGGTTCGCTGGAAAAAGATCTTCAGAAGAAGTACGGCGAGCCCACGCCTGCCGCGCTGGTGGAATCCGCCATGCGTCATATCGACCACCTGGATCGGCTCGATTTTCAAGAGTTCAAGGTCAGCGTCAAAGCCTCGGATGTATTTATGGCCGTCGCGGCTTACCGTGATCTTGCCAACCGCATCGAGCAGCCGCTTCATTTGGGAATCACCGAAGCTGGCGGGCTACGCTCGGGCACCGTTAAATCATCTATTGGTCTCGGTATGCTGCTGATGGACGGCATCGGCGACACGATTCGTGTGTCACTTGCCGCCGACCCTGTGGAAGAGATCAAGGTCGGCTTTGATATGCTCAAAAGCCTGCGCCTGCGCGCCAAGGGGATCAACTTTATCGCCTGCCCCAGCTGCTCGCGGCAGAACTTTGACGTTATCAGCACTATGAACCAGCTTGAAGAGCGCCTGGAAGACGTAATGACACCGCTTGATGTCTCAGTCATCGGCTGCGTGGTTAACGGCCCGGGTGAAGCAAAAGAGACCGATATCGGCCTGACCGGCGGCAGCCCCGCGAACCTGGTGTATATCGACGGTAAACCGGCCAGCAAGCTGCGTAACGACCACTTAGTGGATGACTTGGAGCGGCTGATCCGCGAAAAAGTGCGCCAAAAACAGCAGCAAGAAGATGACATGATTGCCCGCAGCGTTTAGCGCCGGGCCCATGCATCAGCCAGGATGCAGAATAAGGAGTTTTCATTGAGCAAGTCCGCCGCTAAAAAGATTCAAGCCATCCGTGGTATGAACGACCTGTTGCCCAGCGATAGCCCTCGCTGGCAATTTTTTGAGTCTAAAGTGCGTCATTTGATGCACCGCTATGGCTTCGATGAAATTCGCACGCCCATTGTTGAACAAACCGCCCTGTTCGCTCGCTCTATCGGCGAAGTAACCGATATCGTCGAAAAAGAGATGTACACCTTTGACGATCGCAATGGCGATAGCCTGACGCTGCGTCCAGAAGGTACGGCCAGCTGCGTACGTGCGGCGATGGAGCACGGCCTGTTACACAACCAGACCCAACGGCTCTGGTACCAGGGTCCGATGTTCCGTCATGAACGTCCTCAAAAAGGCCGCTACCGTCAGTTTCACCAGGTGGGTGTTGAAACGTACGGCTTTGAAGGGCCGGATATCGATGCCGAAGTGATTCTGCTCTCGGCGCGCCTATGGAAAGAGCTGGGCCTGTTTGAGCATGTCACGCTTGAGCTTAACTCACTGGGTTCTGCCGAGGCGCGTGTGGCCTACCGTGAAAAGCTGGTGGCCTATTTTGAGCAGCACCGCGAGATTCTTGACGAGGACTCTCAGCGTCGCCTGATCAGCAACCCGCTGCGCATTCTGGATTCCAAAAATCCGGCCATGGCCGACATGCTCAACGGCGCGCCGCAGCTGATGGATCACCTTGATGATGCATCGCGTGAGCATTTCGAGCAGCTCAAAACTATGCTCGATGCGGCAGGCATTCCCTTTGTGATCAACCCTCGCCTAGTGCGTGGTCTCGACTACTACTGCCGCACGGTGTTCGAATGGACCACGAGCGCGCTGGGTAGCCAGGGCACGGTATGTGCTGGCGGACGTTACGATGGCATGGTCGAACAGCTGGGCGGCAAGCCGACCCCGGCGGTGGGTTTCGCAATGGGTATCGAGCGGCTGATTCTGCTGCTTGAGACGCTAAATCTGGTTCCCGATGAAGCGCTGGGTGGCTGTGATGTCTATCTTGTGCCCATGGACGATAGCGCAACGATTGCCGCGCTAACGCTTGCCGAGCAGCTTCGCAGCGACCTCCCCGATTTACGTCTGCAGCTTCATTGCGGCGGCGGCAGCTTCAAAAGTCGTATGAAAAAAGCCGATAAAAGCGCGGCGCCCGTGGCCATTTTGCTCGGCGAGACAGAACTTGCCGAACAGGCGGTCACGCTCAAGTTCTTGCGTGATGATCGCGAGCAGCAGCGCGTGAGTCAGGCAACGCTTTCTTCTGCGCTAGACGAGCTGCTGGTCCGCTAAGCTAAACAGGCACGCGCTGCGTGCTGATAAATAACTAATCGTCGCTATGCTGCGGCGGTTTTAGGTAATAGGAGACCGCCCGTGGCGGATCGAAGCGAAGAAGAACAGCTGGAAGTCGTTAAGCGTTGGTGGAAAGAGAATGGTACTTCGCTGATTGCAGGTGCCGCTCTTGCCGCTGCGGGCGTGTTTGGCTGGCATACCTGGCAAGACTATCAGGAAGGTCAGTCGGAAGCCGCCTCGGTTCGCTACCAGCAGCTGGTCAATATTGCCATGGCAAGCGAACTCGACGAACAGCAAACCGCCAGCGCGCGTGAGCTGATCAGCGAACTCACCGACGATTACGGCAAAACGCTTTATGCCGAACTTGCCCTCCTGATGGATGCCCGTTTAGCCGTTCAGCAGGACAACCTGGACGAGGCCAAAGCGTCGCTTGAGCAGGTAGCCAACGACTCTTCGCGTCGCTATGTGCAAAGTCTGGCCTGGCTGCGCTTGGCGCGTATCGAAGTCGCCAATGGCAACCCTGAAGCAGCACTGAGCCTGCTTGATGAGCCTATCAGCGAAGCGCTGGCTGCTCAGCAAGCCGATGTGCGCGGCGATGCCTACGCAGCCCTTGGCCAAGCCGAACAAGCCCGTAGCGCCTGGCAAAATGCGTTAGAGCTTGCTGAAAATCAGAACCAGACGCTTTACGGCGTGCAATTCAAGCTTGACGATCTTGGCGCCGAGGAGGCGACTCAATGATGAATCTGCGTCTATCCAAACAGCTCATGCGCGTAACGTTCGGAGCAGTTGCCCTTGCCTTGTTGGCCGGTTGCGCCAGCAAGGGTGAGCCCGCCTATACGCCAAAAGAGCTGCAAAGCTTTAATGAATCCGCCACGCTTGAAACCCAGTGGCGCCACAATGTGGGCGACGGCCTGGGCCGGGCACGCAACCCCATTGCACCAGCACGTGAAGGCGACACGGTGTTTGCCGCTGACGCTCAAGGCCTGGTGATGGCGTTTAACGCCGCAAGCGGTGAGCGTGAGTGGCGGGTAGAGCTTAACGCACCGGTTTCCAGCGCACTGAATGCGATTGCCGGTCACGTGTATCTGGGTACGAGCAACGGTGAAGTCATTGCGCTTGACCAGCGTGACGGCAGCGTAAGCTGGCGCTCCAGCGTTTCCAGCGAAGTACTCGCGGCTCCTCAGGCCAACCAGCAGCTGCTGATCGTGCAGAGTGTGGATGGCCAGGTAACGGCGCTTGACCGCCTCAGCGGTGAAGAGCGTTGGGTTTACACCAGCTCCCAGCCAGCCCTTACCCTGCGCGGTACGGGTACGCCCATGGTGATCGAGCCGGTTACGTTTGTCGGCATGGCCAACGGTCGCTTAGCAACGCTTGATAACCGTAACGGTCAACCGCTTTGGGATATGCAGATCGCAACCCCCAGTGGACGTAGCGAAGTAGAGCGCCTGGTCGATCTTTCTGGTCAGCCGCTGATCACCCCTGACGGCCGCCTGTTTGTGACCAGTTATAACGGCCGGGTCGTGGGGCTGGAAGCCACTCGCGGCAATGTACTCTGGGAAAGCAACATCTCTAGCCGCCACACGCCGATCCTGGTGGGCGATTACCTGATCGTGGTTACCGACGACAGCCAAGTGGTTGCCCTTGATGCCAGTAATGGTCAGGAAGTCTGGCGTAATGATAAGTTTGAAGATCGCTGGTTAACCGCCCCGGCCTTTGCCAGTGGCAACATCGTGGTGGGCGATTTTGAAGGTTATCTCCACCTGATCGACGTGCGTGAAGGTAGCGTCGTGGGACGCACCCGGGTTCATAGCTCTGGCATTAGCGTCGTCCCGGTTACCGAAGGCAGCACCATTCATGTCCAGGCCAACAATGGTCGCCTGGAAACCCTGGAAGTTACTCCATGACACCCGTCATTGCTTTGGTCGGCCGCCCCAATGTGGGCAAATCGACTCTGTTTAACCGACTAACGCGCTCGCGTGATGCGTTAGTCGCTGATTTTCCCGGCCTGACCCGCGACCGTAAGTACGGTAACGGCATGCTGGGGGGCAAGACCTACACCGTGATTGATACCGGCGGTATCAGCGGTGATGAAGAAGGCATCGATGCAGCCATGGCCGAACAGTCATTGGCGGCGATTGATGAAGCCGATATTGTCCTGTTCCTGGTCGATGCCCGCGCTGGATTGAACGTGGCCGATGAAGCCATTGCCAACCACCTGCGCGTCAACCAGAAGAAAACCTGGCTGGTGGTCAACAAGATCGACGGCCTGGAAGAGCATTCGGCCATGGCTGACTTCTGGAAGCTGGGGCTGGGCGACCCTTGGCCGATTGCAGCGGCACACGGGCGCAACGTTTCCACGCTGATCGATGTTGTGCTTGAACCGTTTCCCGAGCGGGATGCCAGCATTCCTGCCGACACCGGCAGCAAAGGCATTCGCATTGGCGTCATTGGCCGCCCGAACGTGGGTAAATCCACGCTGGTCAATCGGATGCTCGGCGAAGAACGGGTCGTGGTGTTTGATGAAGCGGGCACCACGCGCGATGCTATCGAAATCCCCTTCGAGCGGCGCGGCAAGCCTTACGTTTTGATCGACACCGCGGGTATTCGGCGGCGTAAGAACGTCAGCGAGATTGCTGAAAAGTTTTCCATTATCAAAACCCTGGATGCGATCAAAGAGTCTCACGTCGCGGTGATGGTACTGGATGCCCGCAGCGGCCTGGTGGAACAGGATTTACACCTACTGGACTACGTATTGACGACCGGGCGCGCGCTGGTGCTTGCCATCAATAAATGGGACGGTGTGGAAAGCGAAGCGAAAGAAAAAATGCGCTCGGATATCAAGCGCCGCCTGGGCTTTGCCGACTACGCCGAAATGCACTTTATTTCGGCCCTGCACGGCACGGCGGTGGGTGATTTGTACCCATCGATTGAGCGGGCGTTTAACGCCGCTAACGCGCACTGGTCCACCAACCGCTTGACCACCTTGCTGCAAGACGCAGTCAGCCAGCATCCACCGCCGATGGTCAATGGGCGGCGTATCAAGCTGCGTATGGCCCACCAGGGCGGCAGCAATCCGCCGATCATCGTGGTGCACGGTAACCAGACCGCGTCGGTGCCCGAAGCGTATCGCCGCTACCTGATCAATACGTTCCGTAAGGTTCTTAAAGTACGCGGCACGCCGATGCGCTTTGAGTTCCGTTCGGGCGATAACCCGTTTGATCATATGGCGGGAGCCAGCGATAAAGAGAAGGCCAAGAAACGCGAGCTTAACCGCACCAAAGAGGCGCGCCAGAAGCGCCGCTAGACGCCTATAGCACTAATCATCAAACGCCTGCTGAATAACTCAGCAGGCGTTTTTTATTACACTCTCTATCCGTTGACTCAACCTATCCGTAGACTCAACGTGGGAGCCGAATTCATTCGGCGATGGCGGCGACAGCCGCCCTTACTCGACGAATGGCAATATCGCGCCACCGCCACGAACCCCAGCAGCGCTTCGCGCTGCATCGCTGGCTAAAGCCTGCTCCCACCAAAGCTTCTTCCAAGGGTTAAAGCAGGGGCCAAATCCCTACTTCTTCCAAAAATCTATTGACAAAAAGCGCCGCCCTACCTCAAATAGCCTCGCTTTGGGCACTTCCGCTCACCTTTCGCCCTTCTTAGGAGGGAACTTATGCGTTATGCGGTTCGTCACTGGCGCTGGCTTGTGACACTTAGTTTGGCCAGCTTACTCACCGGCTGTCTGGCGCTTCCTCAAACGAGCCTGTTTGCGTTTCGTTTGGCAGTCACATCGCTTGGCGTTGAAGACGTGCGCATTGGCCCCTACAGCATCAATGCGGGCCTGGACACCAGCGACCTAACCAGTCTCTTAGCCTCAAGCCTGGGCGCTGGTAGCCTGCCGGTACAGGCAACGCTTGCGTTGGGGCTGGGCCTGCCTGCAGGCATGCCGGCGGTGGCCATGTCAGGTTTTGATTGGACGCTGAACATGCCGGGCGTAGAGCCTGTGCAAGGCGAGTACAACCAGGATGTGTCATTGACCCCGGGCGACGGCGCTAACCTGCGTCTGCCGGTGGCTTTTGATGTTTTAGGCACAGACACCCAGAAGATGGCGCCGATGCTGAACTTAGCCCGGCAGCTCGCCGCTCAGGGTGAGCTCCCGGCGGGCAGTCAACTGGCCATCACGCCAGGCGACCTGCGCGGGCTGGGCATGACGCTGCCTGCCGGGCTGTTAACGCCGACTATCCGCCTGAATGTGGGCGAAGATGGTCAGCTAACGCCTCAGCGTTAACGTTTTTCCTCCAGACGTTTGCGGCCTACCCAGTGGGCCGCAAACTGCCGCATAGCCACCCATGGATATTTCAATGGTTCTTCCGGTGGCAATCATTGACCGACATGATCAAGTAGCTTGGTTAAAGGTTGGCTCAATTCCGCGTCCATACCTATCCTCACAGACCGACCCTCACAGAGCTATCCTCCCATACCTATCCTCAAGTAAAGTCAGTTATGATGGCGGTATTGCTTGACCGCTCTCAATGGTTATCTTGTGAGTAGAGAACCTATTCGTCCAGAAGGAAACTATCTTATGCGTTGGCTTCGTCCATTGGCTGTTACCGCGCTATGCGCTTCGCTCGCGGCTTGTTCTACCTCACCCACCGGGCGCTCGCAATTATTGCTGCTTTCCGACGACCAGCTTAACGAGATGGGCCAGCAGGCATTTGCTCAGTACCAGAAGGATATTCCCACCGCTGACCAGGCCAGCCTGCGCTATGTGCAATGCATCACCGATGCGATTGTTGACGTGCTACCTGGCGATCAGCGCAGCCTGGATTGGCAGGTGCGTGTGTTCAAGGCCGAGCAGCCTAACGCCTTCGCTCTCCCTGGCGGCTACATGGGCGTAAACACCGGCATGTTGAATGTTGCTACCACTCAAGACCAGCTGGCAGCCGTCGTCGGCCATGAGATTGGCCACGTACTCGCCCGCCACGCCAATGAGCGCGCCTCGACCCAAAGCGCTACTTCGCTGGGGCTGTCGGTGATTTCCAGCGCCTCGGGTATGCAGAGCCCCGGTGGACAACAGTTGATGGGCGTACTGGGTATGGGCGCGCAGTACGGCATTGCGCTACCCTTCTCACGCCGCCACGAAAGCGAAGCGGACGTTATTGGCCTGGATCTGATGGCCCAAGCAGGTTTTGATCCACGTCAAAGTGTAACGCTTTGGGAAAATATGCAGGCAGCCTCAGGCGGCAGCGCTCCCCCAGCGTGGATGTCAACCCACCCCAATCAAGGCCAGCGTATTGAAGGCCTGCAGGCCAATATGGATAGAGCGCTTGCGACCTATGAACAGGCACGCAGCAATGGGCAGACGCCTAGCTGCAAGCGCCCTTGAGCAGTTAGGGCGTACGGATGTATTCGCCAAGATGAGACACCGCCCTCATCTTGGCGTAATGATTTAGACGTTAGGCGGCGTTCAGCATCTGGCGTATCATCTGGCGTACCTGGGTCGTATCAGGGCGTACATTGCGCCATAAAAAGAACGCTTCTGCCGCCTGTTCAACCAGCATTCCCAGGCCATCCAATCGCTTAGCACCATGAGTACCCGCCCATTTCAAGAACACCGTTTGTACTGCGCCATACATCATGTCGTAGGCCCAGGCACCTTCTGTAAATAAGTTACCCGGCAGCGGTGGCAACTCACCGTTTAAGCTTGCGCTACTGCCATTGATCACGACATCAAACGGGCCTTTAATCTCCTTGAACCCTCCACTGTGCAGCTCGCCAAGGTCAGCAAAATCATCTGCCAGCTGCTGGGCTTTTTCAGCGGTACGGTTAACCAGGACGACCTCGCCGGGCTGCTCGGCAAGCAGTGGCTCCAGAGCGCCCCGCACGGCGCCACCCGCACCAATCACCAGCACACGTTTATCGGTGAGGGGCACCCGGTGATAGTTCAGATCACGTATCAAGCCCACGCCATCCGTGTTATCACCATACGTCAGCCCATTGCCACCTACCGTTAGTGTATTAACCGCTTTGGCTCGCTGGGCACGTTTACTTAAAGTGTCGCATAGCGCAAAGGCGTCGCCTTTAAAAGGCACGGTTACGTTGGCACCACGCCCGCCTTTCTCAACAAACGATCGCCAAGTTTCGGCAAAGCCATCCAGAGGCGCCCGTTCCTTCGTATATTCAATGTCCTGCTTGGTTTGCTGGGCAAACTCGGTGTGAATCAGTGGCGATTTTGAGTGCTCTATGGGATTACCAAACACGCAGTAACGGTCACTCATTGGCTCGCTCCTATGCATTCTTTCATATTCCAAAGATCCCCTTACGTAGTTATGTGTGCATTGTCAGTAAGCGTTCGTTGGATTGCTTATTTATTACCTGCTAATCCCCAGCCAGTCACGAGGCACCAGATAACTATTAAGCTTGGCTTCGGCGCTGTCGGCGTCGGGTGTGTAAGCATATTCCCAGCGCGCAAGTGGCGGCATGGACATTAAAATCGACTCGGTACGCCCGCCGCTTTGCAGGCCAAATAGCGTGCCCCGGTCCCACACCAGATTAAACTCTACATAGCGGCCACGCCGATAAAGCTGGAATTCACGCTCACGCTCGCCCCAGGCATCGGTTTTACGTCGCTCCACAATAGGCAGATAAGCATCCAAAAAGCTATCGCCTACGGCGCGCTGAAAGGCAAAGCACTCATCAAAGCTGCCCGCATTGAGATCATCAAAAAACAGCCCCCCCACGCCACGAGTTTCGTCGCGATGCTTTAGGTAGAAGTAGTCGTCACACCAGGCCTTATAGCGGGCGTATACGTCATCGCCAAAGGGGTCGCAGGCGGCTTTGGCAACCCGATGCCAATGCACAACATCATCGAGCACCGGGTAGTAGGGGGTTAAATCAAACCCACCGCCAAACCACCACACCGGTGGCTCACCCTCTTTCTCGGCGATAAAGAAGCGCACGTTGCCATGGCTAGTGGGGATATGCGGATTTTCAGGATGCAGCACCCAGGAAACCCCGACCGCATGAAAACTGCGTCCGGCAAGCTCCGGGCGGGCAGCGGTGGCAGAAGGCGGTAGCTTAGCACCGTAGACATGGGAAAAATTGACGCCGCCTTTTTCGAACACGCCGCCCTGCTCAATGACCCGAGAACGACCGCCGCCGCCCTCTTCACGCTGCCAGCTGTCCTCGCGGAATGTACCACGGCCATCGGCGGCGGCCAGGCCCTCGCAGAGCCGCTCCTGCAGGTCCAGCAGGTACGTTTTAACATTATTCAGGTGCTCTTGGGCCACGGTGTCTCCAAGATGGTGTCAAAAGGGTTAATAGTAATGGTAAGGGGTGAAGGGCGAATCGGCAAAAATAGACGAGTTCTAAAGCGTTACGATCGTGATTGGAAACGCGTGAGCGCTCGGCGATAGGCACCGCTTCGCACCGCACGGCTGATCATAGGCATGGCGCTTTTGATCCCGGCCCGTACCAGGCGGCGCTGAATCCGTGGCATGTTCAGTTCAAGCTGATTTGCGGCCCATTCGGGAAGTAGATCGATTCCTGCACGCATGAAAAGCGCACCGGCCGGGCCAAAGATCACATGGCGCGGCGGGGCATCTAGCAATACCTGCACGACTTCCCGGGTGCGCTCGTCACAAATGAGTTCACGCCGTTTAGCGTCCAGGTATGCATCAATCGCAGCGCGACTATCGGGTACGTTGCTTGCGCCCAACGCCTCGGCAATACAGGCGGTCTCGAAAAAGTAACGATCCTGGCTTTCGCGCTCAAGCTGAGGATTACGATAACGCAGATGCGCAGCCATGAAGCGGCTCATCTCAGCGACATGCACCCAGGTAAGAAGATCCGGATCGTCGGCAGAATAAGGACGGCCATCGGCGGCGTGGCCGCGTACCTTGGCATGCACCCGGCGCACCCGGGCAATCGCCTCTTCGGCCTGCTCGAAAGTACCGAAGCTGGTGGTGGCGATAAAGTCGCTGGTGCGTCTTAGCCGCCCGACCATATCATGACGAAAGCTTGAGTGATCCCATACGCCAGCCAGCGCCAGCGGATGCAGCATCTGCAAGAGCAGCGCGCTGATGCCGCCGCACATCATGGGCGTAAAGTCGCCATGAATATTGCGCACCAGGCCATCCAGAGGAAAGGGGCCGGGATTTTGCGCAGCGCGTGCCTCACCCAGGCGCGCCGCCATGGCGTCATACAGAAAAGTGGCCACGGCTAGGCGCGCATCACCTGACCCGTGGCAAGGTCGCGGATAGTGCTGGGCCGCGAGTTACCGCCAAGCTCACCAGCAACCATTGCGGCGATCTCCTGACCAAAAATGCTGACAATTTCGTCACTGCTCATGGCCGGCGGCTCTCCGGCGCGATTGGCCGAGGTAGACACCAGCGGCCCGCCAAACGCTTCGCATAATGCTTTCATCAACGGGTGATCGGTCACCCGCAAGGCTACGCGCTGGTGAGCACCGCGCACCAAGGGATGGCTGCGGCCATTATCCGGCACTAACCAGGTATTGGGGCCGGGCCAGCTGGCAGCCAGCGGTGCGTGTAGTGCGAGCGGCAGTTGGCTTAGCCAGGGTTGGAACTGCTTGATGCTGGCAGCGACCAAAATAACGCCCTTGGCGGGGTCACGTGCCTTCATGCGCATCAGGTGCGTCAGTGCTTCGCCGTTATCCGGGTCGCAGCTAAGCCCCCACACCGCTTCGGTGGGGCAGGCAATCACGCCACCTGCATGTAACGCATTAACGGCAGTTTCGAGGTTGGTGGCCGGTTTCATGGCAACTCCTGCTCTACTAGAGGCGACGGGCGATAATGAGAATACGCATATTTTATCATGGCCTGGGCAAACGCACCCAGCCACCCGCCTGCTGGGCCACCCATCCATCAAGTTCCAGCATCAGTAGCCGCTGCTGACAACCGCTGACGGTTTCGCCGGTATTGTGTACCAGCACATCAAGGGGCACGGGTGTTGCGGATAAAGCGTTAAGCAGCGTATCCGGCAGCGGCTCGCTTTCGCGCGGGGGTAGTGAAGATGGTAGTGAAGATGAAGATGCAGCCGCTAGCTGATCACGCCCTGCTTGTTGATGGCCTGTCTGATCATAGTCTGCCTGGCCATGACTTGCTTGGGGTAGAAAGTGGCCTGCCCACTGCTGCAATTCCTCAACAATATCGTCAACGTGGCGCACCAGCGTTGCCCCGTTACGTAAGAGATGCAGGCAGCCTTGTGCCTGTACGTTATGCAGCGAACCCGGCACCGCAAATAGCTCTTTGCCCTGCTCCAGTGCCAGGCGCGCACTAACCAACGAGCCGCTTTTCTCCGTGGCCTCCACTACTAACGTGCCCAGGGAAAGCCCGGTCACAATCCGGTTGCGGCGCGGGAAGAACGCTGGGCGCGCCGTTGTGCCCGGCGGGTGTTCCGATAACAGCAGCCCTCCGGGGGCGTTACTTAGCTGCTCGTGAAGGTCGCGGTGTCTGGCAGGATAAATAACGTCCACGCCACAGCCCAGTACTGCGATACTGCTACCTCCGGCATTGAGCGCCGCGCGCTGGGCAATGCCGTCGATCCCCAATGCCATACCACTAACGATGCACCACCCCCGACAAGCCAGCTCCCGTGCAAACCCCTGCGCATTGGCGCTGCCTTCGGAAGTAGGTTTGCGCGTCCCCACCATGGCAAGCGTCGGCCCGTTAAGCGCCGCAAGATCCCCCTGCGCCCATAAGATGGCGGGTGGGTCCGGCAACTCGTTTAACAGCTCAGGCCAGGCAGGATGATGACGATGCAAAATATGCCGATGATGTCCACCCTGCTGCCATGCCAAGGCATCGTCTACACACTGCTGAAGCGGGCTGCGCTCTGGATGTTCAAGCCATAGCCTTAACGCGCTGGCGGCATTACTGGGCAGCGCGGCAAGCCAGCCTTCCGGCCAGCGTGGCTTGCGGGCCACCAGTTGGCTAATCCGCAAGGCGCCCATTCCCGGCAAGGCGTTAACGACTAACCACTCGCTGGCATCCATTGGCTCTCCTTAAAGTGCATGTCCGATTTAAAAGTATCCTATTGATTCGGGAACACTACCTGATCCCCGACTTCCAGCACGTTGGATGTCTGCATCACCAGCGCGAAGCTCACCTGCTGATAAGGCTTAATGACCATTAATTTGCCCGAGGGCGTCGGCGGCAGCTGGGTCACTGGCGGGTCATCAAACGTTTCGCCTGGCTGGTTAACCTGAAGGACATGCCCGGCTTGCAAGCCATCCTGAGTACCCAGATCGATGCTCACGATCTGCAGGCGGCCTATAAAACGCAGCCCGTCTGGCACATCAAGAATACGTCCACTCACGTTGCGGGGAGGCAGTTGCGGCTGTAGCGCAGAGGGCGGCGGGTGCTGTTCCCGAACAAGGATAAGATCATTACGCCGCACCTCCTGATGGGCGCGGAGTATTTCCAGTGCCAGCATATCGCCAGCGGTGCGCAAGTGGCGCGCCTCGCCAATGTTAGTGAGCGCTTGGCCCAGCGGCGTGCCGTCGTCAGCGGTATAGGTTTGCGTCGGGCGGTAAATACCTAGCGTGGCACTCTTCTGCGCAATATCCTGTGCATTCTTTTGTACATTCTCCTGTACGTTGCCTCGCGCAAAAATCGTATCGCCCGGCGCATGGAGCAGGCGCTGATTCTCGCCGCCAATGACGTAAGCTGGCGCTTGCACAGCTTCGCCCGGCTCCACTACGCGGTATTCACGCCAGAAGGCATCCAGGCTTTCAGGCGATAGCGGGTTTAATTCGTTAAGCCGCGCATCATTCTGATCACTACCTGCCGCGGACATGCTTACCCACAGCGATAGGCTGATTAGCGCGGCGCTTTTCAGGCCCAATGCTAAGTAGAGTGACCGTTTACGCAGTACGCGTGGGGCGCGCTGCATGGCCGTGACATCGCTAAAGGCTAGTATCGTCATCCCACGCTCCTTGAGGATGTTGCGATCGACTTTCACCGCGCTGCTGGCCCTGCGCCCATGCCCAGGAGTGCTGTCAGCGTGATATAATAGTTATTAGAACAGTGTGAGGCCGCAACGACCCGGCCTGATTATCAAAGATTCAGCATAACGGTGATTGTAAACTCATGGCCAAACTTCCTATTCTCGAATTCCCCGATGAGCGCCTGCGCACCAAGGCGGTACCGGTGGAAACCGTTGACGATGAGATCCGCCAACTTGTCGACGATATGTTAGAGACCATGTACGACGCTCGCGGCATTGGTCTTGCGGCCACCCAGATCGATGTCCATCGGCGCGTCGTCGTCATGGATGTCAGCGAAGACAATTCGCAGCCGCTTGTCTTGATCAACCCCCGCTACACGCCTATCGGCGAAGAGCAGGAACCGCTTTCAGAAGGCTGCCTATCGATTCCTGAGCACTACGCCGAAGTGCCGCGTTACCTGAAGGTCCAACTCAACGCCCTTGACCGCAACGGCGATGCTTACGAAATTGAGGCTGACGGCCTGCTGGCACACTGTATTCAGCACGAGTACGACCACCTGGAAGGCGTACTGTTTGTTGATTACCTGTCGCCGCTTAAACGTGATCGCATTATGAAAAAAATGCAGAAACGCCATAAGCTGATGCAGGACAACGGCTAGCTCTGTTTTATTACAGCTACGTTTTGCATAGCCTCGTTTTATCATAGTTTACTTCGGTTTTCGCAAGAAAGTTTTGCTGAAACGTTTGCGACAAGCGTGATGACAACGCTTAAGGCCGAGAAGCCCGGTGATCACAACAGTTGTTGTATGCCTTCGCTTCTCGGCCTTTATTGTTGGTCTGGGCTTTCTCTTTTTCCCTGTTATTAGGTAGCTATTGTCATGTCACAGTTGCGCGTTGTTTTTGCTGGCACGCCTGATTTCGCAGCCTCAAGCCTTGCGGCTCTACTGGATGGCAACCATGAAGTGGTGGCGGTGTATACCCAGCCTGACCGCCCAGCGGGGCGCGGACGCAAACTCACGCCCAGCCCTGTGAAAAAGCTTGCCCTTGAACACGATCTGCCGGTTTACCAGCCCCAGACGTTTAAAGATACCGACGCCCAGGCCGAATTGGCGGCACTTAACGCGGATATCATGGTGGTCGTTGCTTACGGATTATTGCTCCCCCAAGTAGTGCTCGATACGCCGCGCCTGGGCTGCATTAACGTGCATGCATCGCTACTGCCCCGCTGGCGCGGCGCGGCACCCATTCAGCGCGCAATTGAGGCGGGCGACTCCGCCTCGGGCGTAACCATCATGCAAATGGATGCGGGGCTGGATACTGGGGCGATGCTGCACGAAGTACGCACGCCGATTACTGAGCGCACCACCGGCGGTGACCTTCACGACCGCCTGGCTATTCAAGGCGCCGGTGCGTTAATGAGCGTGTTGGACGATATCGCCCAAGGCAAGGCGAGCGCCACACCTCAGCCTGCCGAAGGCGTCACCTACGCCACCAAACTCAGCAAGGCCGAAGCCGAGCTGGACTTTACCCGGCCCGCTGAGGAGCTTGCGCGTAAAATTCGCGCCTTCAACCCCTGGCCGGTTGCCTGGTGCCAATTGGGCGATGACCGCCTGCGCCTGCTGATGGCAAGCATTGAGAGCGGCGAGCACGCCCCGCAGCTTCCCGGCATGCTTTTGGAGCATGGCGAAGATCATCTGCGCATCGCCTGCGGCGCTGAAGGCCGCGAGGTCCTCTGCATCAGCAGCGCCCAACTGCCGGGCGGCAAAGCCATGGCGGTGCGCGACTTACTCAATGCCCGCCACGCACGCCTTACCACCGGCACCCGCCTTGGTCAGCAACCCCAGCAAGGAGACTCTTTATGAGCCAACAACGTTCAGCGCAACGCGGGCGCCCGTCAGCCAATAGCGGCCAAGACGTTCGCGCCGCCGCCGCTCGCGCTCTGGCACCGGTGATTAGCCAGCAAGGCTCACTTTCAAGTCTGGATGAACACAGCGTAGTTGCCCGCGATCGAGGGCTTTTAAAAGAGCTCTGCTTTGGCACCTGCCGCCGTCTTCCACGCCTGGAAGCTCTTGCCGCCACGTTGCTGAAACAGCCTTTTAAAAAGCGTGACAGCGATATCCATGCCCTGCTGTTGGTGGGTATTTATCAGCTGCTGTATATGCGCATTCCTGCCCACGCGGCGGTAGGTGAAACGGCGGGCGCCGCGCGTTTGCTGGGCAAGGAGTGGGCAACCCGCGTGTTAAATGGCTGCCTGCGCCGCCTGCAGCGAGAATCCGATGCGCTCCAGGAAGCGGTCGACCGCGATGAAAGCGTTGCGCTGTCACATCCTCGCTGGTTGCTGGATACGCTGCGCAACGCCTGGCCCGAGCAGTGGCGTGCCATCGTCGAGGCCAATAATGAGCCCGGCCCCATGACTCTGCGGGTTAACCAGCGCTATAACGACCGTGAAGCGTACCTGGAAAAGCTCGTTGAGGCCGGCTTAAACGGCGAGCTATGCACCCACTCGCCGGATGGCATTACGCTGCATACCCCGTGTGACGTGACGGCCCTGCCTGGGTTTGCCGAAGGCCACGTCAGCGTGCAGGATGAGGCGGCTCAGCTTAGCGCCGCACTGCTGGGCCCAGCGCTTGCTCCCCGAGCAGGCGCCCATGTGCTGGATGCGTGTAGCGCGCCCGGCGGTAAAACCGCTCACTTGCTTGAGCAGTTCGATATTGCCCTGACCGCTCTGGATAGCGACAACCACCGTCTATCGCGCGTTGAAGACACCCTCAACCGGTTAGGCTTATCCGCTGAATTGCAGCATGCCGATGCCGCCGAGCGTGACTGGTGGAACGGCACGCCGTTTGAAGCTATTCTGCTGGATGCCCCTTGCTCCGGTACCGGGGTTATCCGGCGCCATCCAGATATCAAGGCGCTGCGCCGTAAAGAGGACATCCGCCAGTTAGCCAAGCTGCAACAGCAGCTACTGGATAACTTGTGGCCTCTGCTACGCGAAGGCGGCACGCTGCTCTACGCCACCTGTTCAGTACTGCCTGAAGAGAACGCCAAGCAGATCGATGCGTTTTTAGCCCGGACACCGGATGCCAAGGTGACCACGCCCAATGACGTTGCCTGGGGAGTGCCGAGCGGCCAAGGTCGTCAGCTGTTTCCCGAACAGGGACGTCACGATGGCTTTTTTTATGCCAGACTAGAGAAGCATACTGCTTAAACGTAAGTAGTGAATTCATGACTAAGGATGGAGATAACATGACGCAACATACCTACAAGCACGTAGAAATCACCGGCTCTTCCGAAAAAGGTATCGAGGACGCCGTGCAGAACGCACTTGCTAAAGCCTCAGAATCCATTCAGCACATGCGCTGGTTGGAAGTGACCGATACCCGTGGTCATATTGAAGATGGTCGCGTTGCTCACTGGCAGGTCACTGTCAAAGTTGGCTTCACGCTGGAATAAATCCTACCTGCTTTTCGACGGCGGCTGGTTTACACTGGCCGCCGTCTTTGTTGCAGCGCATTACGTTAGAACTGTATATAAGAACTGTATATAAGAATTGTGTATAAGAACTGTGTATAAGCACTTTATATCAGGACTTTATATCAGAACTTTATATCAGAACTTTATATTAGGACTTCACGTTAGACATTGCGCTGGCGCTTTTAATGGAACCGATGCTCAGTAATGAAAATCATCATTCTCGGCGCCGGCCAGGTCGGCGGTACCCTGGCGGAGCACCTCGCCCGCGAGGAAAACGACAT
>NZ_JABUZA010000019.1 GCF_014897985.1 Halomonas colorata | reverse complement strand
AATAGTGCCTAAATTTGCAATTTTTTATCAGCTCAAGTGAGCGTTGACGAATATCGGTAATTATTCAGACCTTCCTTATCTTCATTATGGCAACACAAAAACCTATACACGTAATACTAATTAAGAAGCATTGCAATGATGCTTAATAAAACAGGCTAGATGCCAATTAAATAGGAAAACGCCTTACAAAATGCAAGGCGTTTTAAACTTGAATTTACTATCTTTGAATTTAATGATTGTTTAGAACAAGTAACGAGCCCCGGTTAACCAATACACGTTGTCGGTCAGCTCGCCCAAGGTAGTACCTCGGTTAACGCTAGGCGCATCGCCATCAGCCACTTCGACAAACACATCAAACGATGAGGAGACCTTATAGTAAGTGCCCGCCGCCCAGGCATTGCTATTATCCTGGCTGTCTCGCTTAACATTGTAGTAGTCGGCCGTAAATGCCCAGGGCCCTGTTGAGTAGGTGCCGCCTAACCCTACGGTGTCAAAGCCACCGCCATAAACATCGCTTTCATCTTGGGTTTCATACCCTAAGCGCGCCGCCAATTGATCAGTGAACTGGTAACTGCCAATCAGGCCATAGAGCATTTCGCCATTGCCGCCGCCACGCACCACATCTTCAACAGCACCTAGCCCAATTTTGAGCGGGCCTTTCTGATAGCGCACACCACCCTGAGCGGCCACTACACTCCCCTCTCCGCTTTGCTCTTCAACCGTCAAGCCGCGCTCGCTGTAGTGCTTAAGCTGCACAAAGGTAGTAAAACCATTGAGCTCTGGCGTGTAGTAGCCGATAGAGTCGCCACGCGACTGTATACCCGATGACTTGAACAGCAGCCCACGGTCCAGGTAGACGTCAAACGGCAAGGAAACGAACTGCGCATAAAAGCTATCGAAGCTACCTGCCTGAAACGTTCCGTATTGCTTGCTTGCCAGACCAAGGTAGCTTTGGCGAATTTCATTAAAGCCTTGGTTTGTATTGCGCTCATCGCCGGTAAAGCGCCACTCCAGCCGACCAAATGCGGTTAGATCGGAGGTGACCTCATGGCTCATTCGAAAGCCCAAGCGCGAATACACATCAACGAACTCTGCGCCGTCATCAATTTTATTGCCGTTGCTATCGAACTCGGCCCCGCCACCGGCGATACCCATGGAAATACGCCCATAGATATCTAACTTTGTACCATCCTGATCATACACTGTGGTTGCCTGGGCAGCGCCGGCCCACAAGGTACCTGCTACAGCGGTTGCCAATAATACTTTCTTCATCTTGTTCCCTTATTTGCTTTCAATAACCCAGTGGCTAATAACCTGGCAGCTAACAACCTGGCAGTTAAAAACTTAGCCGCGATTAGCCCTACGCTTTTAATATGCTCAAATAAAATTTAGTAATGAAAATCATTTAAAAATTTAAGCGCCACGAATGTTATAAAATAACGATTTGAAATGAAAGCAAAATGTCATCTAAATGCTATTTTTTTGTAACCCACAAACCAAAAAAACCGGCCTCAAAAGAGGCCGGTTCTATTAGGTCTGCTAGGCAGGTACCCTTTAAAGCATGGCAGTTAAGCCAGGCTTAGAAGTGGTAACGAGCGCCTGTCAGCCAGTATACGTCTTCAGTCAGGTCAGGAATTACGTCACCCAGATCGGTGTCGCTGTTGATGCGGTTAGAGGCATCAGCGTCAGCAACTTCCAGGAACACGTCAAACGCGCTGGAAACTTTGTAGTAGCTGCCCAGAGCCCAAGACTTGCTGGTTTCTTCGCCGTCACGCTCTACGTTGTAGAAATCGCCGGTGAAAGCCCAAGGACCAGTGGTGTATGTAGCACCCAGGCCAACTTTGTCGAAGCCGTTCTCGTCGCTAGCAGTACGCAGATCGTAGCCGCTGTTGTTGTCACGAGTTTCGTAACCCAGGCGAGCAGAGAACTGGTCGGTGAACGCGTACTGACCGATCAGGCCGTACATCATTTCGCCGTTACCGCCGCCACGCTGTACATCTTCAACAAAACCCAGACCTACAGTTACCGGACCTTGTGCGTAACGAACACCACCTTGCGGTGCAACAACTGAACCTTCAGAAGTTTGCTGAGCTTCAGTCAAGCCGCGCTCGCTGTAGTGCTTCAGCTGCAAGAAGGCAGTGAAACCGCTCAGGTCAGGCGTGTAGTAACCGATAGAGTCGCCACGCGACTGTTTCGGGTGACCAGCGAACTCAAGGCCTTGGTCGATGTAAACATCGAACGGCAGAGAAACGAACTGGTTGTAGAAGCTGTCAAAGTTACCGGCTTGGAAAGTACCGAACTGGTCGCTTTGCAGACCGAGGTAGCTCTGACGAACTTCAGTAAAGCCAGACTCGGTGTAACGCTCGTCGCCCTTGAAGCGCCACTCAAGACGACCGAAAGCGGTCAGATCGCGAGTAACTTCATGGCTCATGCGCAGGCCAAGACGTGAGAAAACGTCTACGAACTCAGCGCCGTCGTCGATGCGCTCACCAGCACTGTTGAACTCGGGGCCGCCACCGGCGATACCCATGGCGATACGGCCATAGACGTCAAGCTTGGTGCCGTCCTGATCATATACAGTGGCGGCTTGAGCGGCAGCAGAAGCGCCCAGGGCACCAATGATAGCAGTCGCTAAAAGTGTCTTTTTCATGATGTAGGTTCCTTAACTAGCTTACTGTTTCGATCGTAGCTGCCGGGCTTTTTTAAAGAGCCTTCAGCAGTTGGCTTGTGGGCTATGCTCGTTTTTCGCATCCGTTGGTTTTTCCCAGCGGTATGTGGCACATCCTCAATCAAACCTTGTTATAGTCCAATGCTCGCAGGTCAAACTCTATACCGGGATTCCAGGGAACGCAATAGAAAAAAACAGTGTTCTCTTACGATTTATGCTTTTTTATGGAACCCATGGGGTGCATGTGAGTCTCAGCGCACTTCGAATTTCTGCTGCAAGCCCTTTAACTTGTCTTCCAAGCTAAGTGGCTTTTGTGGCTCATTTTTTTTAGCTTCTGAATGCACATCATTGCTAGGTTTATTTTTCTTAGGCGCATCAACCTTTTGTTCTGTTTCATTTTTAGGGTCTATTTTGGCTACCTCTTGCGCGCCCTTTAACTGACCCTTCGCTTGCTTTTCGTGACGCTTGTCACTGGCGTGCATAGAGGCTTCTTTGTCGACCTTTCCCGCTGGCTGACCGTCCAAATCAATACGATCCACTCCTTCACGTACTGATTTCAGATAGCGCGGCAAGTTAACGTAGTTGGCCAATGTGCGACGAATCAACTTTCCAGACCAAGGTTCTCGGGCGGTAAGGTCCTGATGAATACCTATTTTTAAAGGTTTGGTGTGCCCTTTAAAGAAAGCCTGCGGGTAACGCTGGTACCACTCTTTCAAAAGGCTGTGGGGTGAGGGCTGCTCAACAACAGGAGCTTGAGGCGCAACCTCTTCTTGCGCCTCCTGCGCTTGCGGAGGATCTGCAGGCTCAGGAACAACCTGCTCCGCTGCGTTTGGCTCAGGCGTTGTGGGCGCTGCTTCAGGTGCAAGCGCCTCTTGCGCAGATACACTAGGCTCGTCGAGCGTTTTTTGTAGCGTTACGGCTTGCTCTACTAACTGCTGTTTTAGCTGCGCGTTTTCATTACGCAGGCTTTGTAATTCGCTTTGAGCCTGCTCAAGGCGAGACTCTAAGCTATCTAGTAGATGCATTACACTGGCGGTCATACCCACTCCTTTGACCTTTTTCAGTCAGCGTTGCGCTCATAAACCACAAAATCGTACGGTGGCTTGCCTTCGGAGGGTGTTCCAGCAACACGCTGTACTTCCCGCCACTCATCTGCTTTCAACTCAGGGAACTCAGCGTCACCGTTCACTTCGATATCGACTTCGGTAACATAAAGCCGCTGGGCGTACGGTAACGCCTGACGATAAATCTCTCCCCCACCCATTACCATAATTTCTTCAGCAGCATCTATTGTTGCCTGCTGGTCGGCCAATGCTAGTGCAGCGGGTAAGTCATGACAGACCCGCACCCCGTCGGGCGCAAAGTCTTTATTACGCGTTACGACTATATTAAGCCGGTTAGGCAATGGCTTGCTAATGGAGGTGTATGTTTTACGTCCCATTACCAGCGGTTTTGCCTGAGTCATGCGTTTGAAGAACTTAAGATCTTCAGGCAGGTGCCAGGGCAGATTACCCTCAACACCGATCACTCGGTTTTTCGACATTGCCACAATCATGGCAACGGGCACCAGAGGTTCGATCTCGCTGTTATAAGAACTATCGTAAGAACCGTTATAAGAACTCATACCGCTACCTTGGCTTTTATATGAGGGTGAGCGTCATACGCTTCTATCTGGATATCATCAAAGCTGAATTCGAACAGATCACTTACCTGAGGATTCAGCACCAGCTGGGGTGCTGTTTTTGGCTCACGTGTCAGCTGCTCTTTCGCTTGCTCAAAGTGGTTACTATAAAGGTGCGCATCACCCAACGTATGAATAAACTCGCCCGGCTCAAGCCCTGTTACCTGCGCGACCATGCTTAATAACAGTGCATAGCTTGCGATATTAAACGGCACGCCAAGGAAAATATCAGCACTGCGCTGATAAAGCTGACAAGACAGCCGGCCATTCGCTACATAGAACTGGAACAAACAGTGGCAAGGCGGCAGCTGCATTTCATCGACCTGAGCGGGGTTCCAGGCGGACACAATCAGACGGCGCGATTGAGGCGTCGTGCGAATCTGCTCCAGCACTTTGGCAATCTGGTCGACACTTCCCCCTTTGGGGTCCGGCCAGCTGCGCCATTGATAACCGTACACAGGGCCCAGGTTGCCGTTTTCATCGGCCCACTCATCCCAGATGCGCACACCATTTTCCTGAAGATAGGCAATGTTGGTGTCGCCTTTCAAGAACCACAGAAGCTCGTGAATGATAGAGCGCAAATGCAGCTTTTTGGTCGTTAACAGTGGAAAGCCACGTGATAAGTCAAAACGCATTTGGTGCCCAAACACCGAACGAGTGCCCACTCCGGTGCGGTCGTTGCGGTCCACTCCGTGCTCCAATACGGTGCGCATTAGATCCAAATACGGCTGTTCAAGCGCGGGCTGGGCGCTGGTGTTCATGGTCATATTTGACGTAGGCGTTGTAACGGTCACAAGGTTTCCAAAAATTGCAGGCGATATAGGGAGGTATTCTAGGCTGCCAGCCTGCGAGGGTCTAGCGTGGGGAATTAATGGCGGGTGGTAGCGCGTGGTAACGAACGCATGGGGCGCATGAATAAAACATCCGCGTTGTTTTCGGTTCCGGCGGCCATTCGCGGGTGCGCTAACGCTTACACCGCGCTACGAAACTATTTAACCAGGTGGTTGCACAGACCGTAGCGCGTTAATGAATTAACTTCTTAAACTTTGGCATCTACTGGCTGTGAACGAGACCACGCCATGAGCACTAAGCCTAACGCGATCATGGGCAGGGTTAGCAGCATGCCCATGGTGACCCAGCCAAACGCGATAAAGCCGATATGCGCATCCGGCATGCGCACAAATTCGACCATAAAGCGGAAGATGCCGTAGAAGAGTAGGAACAGGCCGGAGACGAAGCCGCGGGCGCGCGGCTTGGCAGAAACCCACCAAAGAATAACAAACAGCACTAAGCCTTCAAGCACCGCTTCATAAAGTGCGGAAGGATGGCGAGGCTCCGGCCCCATGCCGGGAAAAGGCATGCCCCAGGGTAGCGAGGTAACACGCCCCGGCAGTTCGTGATTAATGAAATTGCCAATTCGGCCAGCCCCCAAACCAATGGGCACGAGCGGTGCGATAAAGTCGGTCAGCGCAAAGAAAGCAAGCTGCTTGCGGCGCGCAAACCACCAGGCTGCCAAGAGCACCCCTAACAAGCCGCCGTGGAAACTCATGCCGCCATCCCACACTTTGAAAATCCAGAGTGGATCAGCGGACCACTGCCCTAAACCGTAAAAAAGCGCATAGCCTAACCGCCCGCCTGCCACAACGCCGATAGCGCAATAGAATAATAAATCGCTAATATCGTCCTTGGTAAGCCCGACGCGGGCAGCGCGCCTGCAACCTAACCACCAGGCGGCGACAAATCCCACCACATACATCAAGCCATACCAGTGCACTTGCAGCGGCCCAAGGGAGAACACCACGGGGTCAATTGCTGGGTAGTTAATCATCGAAATACTCTAGTCACTCAAGAAGAAGAAAATGCAGCGCGATTATGGTGCCCACTAGGCTAATACAAAGCGTAAGCCGACGACTGTTAACAGCAGGGCGAAGCATAACCTTAGTACATGGGCGGGCAAGACGTGGGCAAGGCGAACGCCAATGCGCGCAAACGGAACGCTAGTTAACACAATTCCAAAAAAGGCCGGCCACATAACAAACCCGGTGGCCCAGGCAGGCAGGAGTGGATTGCCCCACCCCATGATAATAAAGGTGAGCGCCCCGACCGCCGCAATGGGTAACCCGCAGGCGGCAGAGGTGCCTACCGCCTGGGTCATCGTCGCACCACACCGGGATAGCCACGGCACTGTCATAGCGCCGCCGCCAATGCCAAATAATGCTGAAATAGCCCCCACCACCGCCCCGGCCACCGACATAGCGATTCTACCCGGCGCCACGAACCCGGGCTTGGGGGATAAACCAAACACCATTTTAGTGGCCAGGAGCAAAACGAAAATTCCGAACAGCATGCCCAAGACAGTGCCGGAGAGATTTCCGGCAATAAACACGCCGCCAATCGCGCCCATCATGAGCCCAGGTAATAGCGCCAAAAACCATGCGCGATGAACGCTGCCTTTGCGATAATGCCCAAGCGCTGAAGACGCCCCCGTTACCACAATGGTGGCAAGCGACGTGCCTACGGCCAGATGCATGGTGATTTCTGATGGAATATTCTGCAGGCCAAAGGCAAACATGAGGACAGGAACGATAATAATACCGCCACCGACACCGAATACCCCTGCCATGGTGCCCGCCGCCGCGCCCAACCCCAGGTAGCCGAACAACATAGCCATTGCGCTCATGAATTAGGCGCCTTAATGGGCGCGCCGGGCAGCCATTTTGAAATCATGCCGAGTAACTTTTCAGGTTGATAAGGCTTGGTTAGCAAATCGTCCATGCCCGCTTCTTCGCACTCAGCAACCCCGGCATTGTCAGCATTGGCCGTTAGGGCGATGAGAATGCTGCGATGGTTTCCGCTTTTTTGCTCGTAGGCACGCCAACGGCGGGTGGTTTCCAGACCATCCAGGGTGGGCATAAAAATATCCATAAAGACTAAATCAAATAACGTGGCTTGTTGGCGCTCAAGCGCTTGTTCGCCACTGCTCACCCCTTCCACGTTCAGGCCATGTGCTTCCAGCATTTGCCGCGCCAGCATCAGATTGACAGGACCGTCATCAACGACCAGCACGCGCAACGGGCGGCTTTGCGTTGTTGCCACGGCGGGCGTGGGATCATCATCATTGACGCTTTGATACACCAGATTGACGAGCAACGCGCGCACGTCCGCCAGACGCTCACGCATATTCAGAACCTGTTGACGGCATGCCTGGCACTCGTCATTTTCCAGGATATGACCTAAATGATCACTGAGATCATGCGTCTCACGCTGAAGCAACGCCAGGTAACCTGACTTTAAGCGCGACTCTTCTCTGGCACGGTCACGCCCGGCAACGAGATGTTTAAGCTGCTGCTGTTGGTGGTGAAGGTCATCTAGCAACGCCTGCTCGTGATCATCTTTGGCATGTTCGGCGGGATTACTTAACCGCTGGGCGCCGCTAATAGTGTGTTCAAGCCCTGAGAGCAACTCGTTAACTCGCGTCAGGCGTTTCAATGGCCGAACGTAGCTTATAGCGATGGCGGGAGTGGTAAGCGCGTTATCCGGCAGCATTTGTGCTATGGCGAGCCTCAGTGCTTCACTGTGACGCTCAAGCCCTTGTAACTCTTGCATAAAATGCGCATCTTTCTGTTTGGCACGCGCTTTCACCAACATCAGAAACGCACATACGTTCATTGAGCTGCCCAGCAGCAGCGCAAGCGCCAACCACAAGGTAGTGCTCCACGAAACTTGGCTGGGTGACATCCACCAAACGGCGAGACCTACCAAAAGGCATAGCACGATCAGCGCTGTCTGGATAAGTAGCATTGGCCAGAGAATCGGCCAAATGATGGCATTCCAGAAATGCTCTTCGCGATGGCGTTGCATGCGTTCGCGCCTTCCCAATTGGCTTAAGTCAATTCACACCGATGTGGTGATGAGCGTTACGTTACTTGCACAAGTGTACGACTATCTAAAGTGTACGACTATCTCAAGTGTACGACCATGCCCTGTAGCTGTCATGCTGCGCTTGTAATCGTAGATGTAATGAAGCTGTAGATAATGACCCATGTTGGCAGTTTGAGGACACCCTATGTGCTTGATGGCTTTCGCCTGGCAGCCTAACACAGCGCTACCTTTACGTTTGGCAGGTAATCGCGATGAGCGCCATGCCCGACCAACGGCAGCGTTACATCACTGGATGGATAGCCCATCTATTTTAGGTGGGCGTGACCTTGAGGCGGGCGGCTCATGGCTTGCGGGAATAAAGGGTGGCCGAGTGGCCGTACTTACCAATGTTCGCGATATGGCGTTAGTCACACCCGCTGATGCGCCCAGCCGAGGTGAACTCGTTGCTAACGCGCTTCAATGTGATGATATTGAGCAGTGGCTGACAGACCTTGTCCACCGCAAGGCTGATGACTATGCCGGGTTTAATTTGCTGGTCGCTACCCCCCGCCGCCTTTGGCACCTCCACCGCGGTCGGCATGGCGTTACGCTTAACGATGTACCGCCTGGCGTGCATGGCCTTTCCAACGCGGATCTAAACTCACCCTGGCCCAAGCTTCAAAGCGTACGCGGCGCACTTGAGCAAAGCTCAATGGATAGCTGGCGCTACCAGACAGGCCTGGCGCTGCATGACTCCCAGCAGGCGCCAGACGCCCAGCTACCTGATACGGGGGTCGAGCTGGCACTGGAGCGCCAGCTCTCCGCTGCGTTTATTGTCGGTGAAACCTATGGCACGCGGGCAACGACCTGGCTAACGCTTAATCAACAGGGGCATATCGCCATCACAGAACAGCGCTTTGGGCCGCTGGGCCGTTTCGAAGGTGAAACAACCCTTAGCGTATAGCTGCTTAATCCCTTGGGGGGAGTAAGTGAGACAGCTGCCACTCATCCATACGCTTGTTAATATGCTCATGTACTTGGGCGGGGGTATCCAAGGCCATGATTTCTGTTAACAGCGCCTTGGCATCGAGAAGCGTTACCCGACGAATAGCGGCGCGCACTTTGGGCAAGCTTGGCGCGTTCATTGAAAGCCCGGTGAAGCCCATCGCCATCAGCAGCAAAGCACCGGCAGGATCACCCGCCAGCTCACCGCACAGCGAAATAGGCTTATTCAGGCGCTTTGCATCCTGCGAAAGCTCCTGCAAAGCACCTAACAGCGCAGGATGCAGGGCGTCGTAAAGGCTGGATACCCTGGGGTTATTGCGGTCAACCGCGAGCAAGTACTGGGTCAGGTCGTTACTGCCGACAGAGAAGAAGTCGACCCGCTTGGCCAAGGCATCCATCTGGTAGATAGTCGCGGGGACCTCGATCATCACGCCCACTTTGGGGCGCTTGATGGCTATGCCCTCTTCTCCCAGCTCAAGAATCGCGCGATCCAGCAGTCTTAATGCCTCATCGACCTCCTCGACATTGGTAATCATCGGGAAAAGCACATAAAGGTTATTAAGACCGTGGGAGGCTTTCAGCATAGCGCGTAGCTGCACCATAAGCACTTCGGGATGATCCAGCGTTACGCGCATGCCGCGCCAGCCAAGGAAGGGGTTGGCTTCTTCGATCGGGAAGTATGGCAGGTCTTTATCACCACCAATATCGAGCGTACGCATGACAACCGGCAGCGGCGCGAATCCTTCCAACTGCTCGCGATACATACGCATCTGCTCTTTCTCACCGGGAAAGCGCTCGGTGATCATAAACGGCACTTCGGTACGATAGAGCCCTACGCCCGCAATCCGGTTTTTAAGCAGCGCGGCAGCATCGACGGCCAAGCCCGTATTGACCAACAGCGGCATCTCGTAGCCGTCTTGAGTAACGCTAGGCAGATCCTGCTCGTGCTCAAGAAGCTCACTGAGCGCCTGCTCTTCGGCAATTAGGCTTTCATAGCGTGATTTAAGATCGGCCGCCGGGCGTACAAATAGTCGGCCACGATGTCCATCCAGCACCACCGGGGCACCATTGAGGCGCGGCAGCGGCAAATCGACCATGCCCAGCACCGTGGGAATGCCCATGGCGCGGGCCACAATGGCCACATGCGAGGTGCTTGAACCACGCACTGACACCAGCCCTTTCAGCTTATCGCGGGGCACTTCTCCCAGCATGGCAACGCTAATCTCATCGCCGACCAAAATGGCGTTATCAGGATAGGTTTCCGGCGTTGAGGGGGTATCTTCTTGCAGGTGGGCCAGTACCCGGCGGCCGAGGTCGCGAATATCAGCGGCACGCTCGCGTAGGTAGTCATCATCCACCCGCTCTAGGTATTGCACGTGGCGCCTTACAACATCGGCTAGCGCCCCAGGAGCCCACTGGCCTTCGCGAATGCGCTTTTCAACTTCTTCGGAAAGCGCCGCTTCGCCCAGCATCTGCTGGTAGACATCGAAAAGCGCCAGCTCCTGGGAGGAAATA
Organism: Halomonas colorata; assembly: GCF_014897985.1. Lineage (GTDB taxonomy): Bacteria > Pseudomonadota > Gammaproteobacteria > Pseudomonadales > Halomonadaceae > Vreelandella > Vreelandella colorata. Next base: position 64,355 of record NZ_JABUZA010000019.1, on the reverse strand, counting down.
CGATTTGCCAGACGCTCTGCCGCCGAACGAATTTCATCTCGCGTTTTCCCAATCGCTTCTTTTAGCCGGGCAATCTCGTAGGCTTCATCGCTGGGTATCAGGTCGGGCACGCTATTAAGGTCAGCGGGCGGTGTAATAACCACGGCTTCGCCCATGGCAACACCCGGGGAAGCCGCCACCCCTTTGAACATCGCCTGCCCGCCGGGCAATGCTGGGCGCGCCAGATTCCCCGTTGCCAGTGCGTGGGCTAAAACGCCCGCCAACTGGGCCGCCATGGTGACCAAAAAGGCTTCGTCTTCGTCATCGTAGCGACGCTTTTCGGCTTGCTGAACAACCAATACGCCCAGCATATGGCGCTGGTGAATAATCGGCACACCCAGAAAGCTTGAATAGCGCTCCTCGCCAGTGGCTTCAAAATAGCGAAAGAGCGGATGCGTCCGAGCATCTTCAAGGTTTAAAGGCTCGCTACGCTTGGCGACCATGCCGACCAGCCCTTCGCCTAGCGGTAGCACGACACGGCCGACCGCCTGCGTACGTAACCCAATGGTTTCCATCAGCACTAGCGACTCAAGCTCCTTATCATAAAGATAAAAAGAGCATACATCGGTCTGCATAGCCTTACGGATACGGCGTACCATCGTCGATAGCGCGGCGTCTAGGGTGCGGGCGCCGTTCACTTCCTGAATAACACGACGCAGTACCTCAAGCATGGACGTTTTACTTTTCACTATTGTTTGCCTCGCTGAGGATCTTTTCGACAGACTTTCACGGCTCATCCAGAGCCGTGGAGCACGCGTTATCCTTCGTCATTTTGTGCCAGACGCTGAACCCGGGGAGAAAGCTCCCTTAGCGCGCGTCGATACACCTCTCGTTTGAACGGTACCACTTGACCAAGCGGGTACCAATAGCTCACCCATCGCCACCCATCAAACTCCGGTTTGGGTGTGGCCGTCATACAAATCTGATTTTCCTGGCAGCGAATCTTCAGCAAGTACCATTTTTGTTTCTGACCAATACACACTGGCCGCGAATGTGTGCGAATCATGCGTCGTGGCAGACGGTAGCGTAGCCAACCCCGGGTACAGGCAACAATATCAACATCGTCGGCGGTCAGGCCGATCTCCTCAAAAAGCTCACGAAAAAGGGCTTGTTGTGGTGTCTCGCTTGCTTTAATGCCCCCCTGGGGAAATTGCCACGCATTTTGTCCTACACGACGCGCCCAAAGCAGTTGTCCCTGGCTGTTGGTAATAATGATGCCAACATTGGGACGAAAGCCGTCAGCGTCGATCACGGACGTCACCTTATTAAATTTTCAGTTGTCCCCATTTTTCCACAAGGGTGACAAGCGTATCAATACAATATAACGCTAAGTGATTAATGCTTGCCCGCTTTGGTGGGAAAGGACTTAGGACTCTGCGATAATCCGCCCTTTTGTTTCACCGTCCATACTTATCCATTTCTACCTATTCCTTCATACCTATAAATTAACGACGACTATCGACTATATAAGGGGAGCGCCGTGAGTCTGGCTATTTTCGACCTGGATAATACGCTGATATCCACCGACAGCGATCATGCCTGGGGGGAGTTCTTGCTTGAGCAAGGCGCGGTGGACCCGATTGCCTATCGTGAAGCCAATGAACGGTTTATGGCCGATTACAAGGCCGGCACGCTGGATATGGCGGCGTTTCTGGAAGTAGCGCTAAAGCCTCTGGCAGACAACACGCCTGAACAGCTGACCGCTTGGCACCAACAGTTTATGGTCAGTAAAATTGAGCCGCATATTTTACCCAAAGCCGAAGAGCTGCTGGCTCGCCACCGCACTAAAGGCGATACACTGCTGATCATCACCGCGACCAACCGCTTTATTACCGCCCCGATTGCCGAGCGTTTAGGCGTTGATTATTTGATAGCGGTCAATCCGGAAGTGGCAAACGGCCGTTATACCGGTCGCGTCTCCGGCGTTCCCAGCTACCGGGAAGGCAAAATTACCCGTTTGCATGAATGGCTAGAAGACAAGGACTTTACGCTGGACGGCGCGTGGTTCTATAGCGACTCGCACAATGATCTTCCCCTGCTTGAAGAGGTTGACCACCCGGTAGCCGTCGACCCGGACGATACCCTTCGCCAAGTAGCCGAAGAGCGCCAATGGCGGATTATGAGCCTGCGCGGCGAATGAACAGACCACTGACCATGTTCGCTTTACCCGTTAGCAACCATGCGGAGTAATCCGGCATGACCTTCGACCCACCTCCCATACTCACCCTGACCATTGCAATTGCCGCGGGTGCTGCCTGTTATCGTATTACGTCAGGGTTTGAGCACTCGTAGCGCGTGGTAACGAATCTTGCGAGGCACGAGCAGGAGGCACCAGCGAATGGCGGCGCCAAGCCGTCTTGGCCGTGGCACCTATATTCGACTTCTGCACCATATCGCCCAACCCCGGCATCGCTGCGCAATGCTTCCGCGGGTGCGCTGGCGCTTACCACGCGCTACGATTTGGCACCGCACCACGTTTTGGCGATAAACCCGTAGCGCGTGGTAACGAATCTTGCGAGGGACGAGCAAATGAGGCACCCGCGGATGACGGCGCCAAACCGCCTTGGCCGTGGCACCTATATTCGACTTTTGCACCATATCGCCCAACCCCGGCACCGCTTCGCGCTGCTCCCGCGGGTGCGCTGGCGCTTACCACGCGCTACGATTTGGCACCGCACCACGTTTTGGCGATAAACCCGTAGCGCGTGGTAACGAATCTTGCGAGGGACGAGCAAATGAGGCACCCGCGGATGGCGGCGACAAGCCGCCTTGGCCGTGACACCTATGCTCGACTTTTGCACCATATCGCCCAACCCCAGCACCGCTGCGCGCTGCTCCCGCGGGTGCGCTGGCGCTTACCACGCGCTACGATTTGGCACCGCACCACGTTTTGGCGATAAACCCGTAGCGCGTGGTAACGTTTTGCGAGGGACGAGCAAATTAGGCACCCGCGAATGGCGGCTGTTAAGACGCCCTGGCCGTGGCACCCAGCAAGATTCGGCAATAAAAAACCCCGCAAGCAAGCTTGCGGGGTTTTGAAGTTACTGGCAGAGCCAGCAAACGCGTTTAGCCGAGCAGGTGCTCAACGGCTGCGCGCTCTTCACGCAGTTCTTTCTCGGTGGCTTTCATCTTCTCTTGGCTGAATTCGTCAAGCTCGAAGCCTTGAACGATTTCGTACTTGCCACCCTGGCAACGAACCGGGTAGGAGTAGATGATGCCTTCTTCGATGCCGTAGCTGCCGTCAGACGGAATCGCCATGCTGACGATACCATCGGTGCCCAGCGCCCAATCACGTACGTGATCGATGGCGGAAGAAGCGGCAGAGGCTGCAGAAGACGCACCGCGGGCTTTGATAATCGCCGCACCGCGTTGCTGAACGGTGGGGATAAAGTCGTTTTCGTACCAGTCACGCTCGACCAGGTCTGTGGCGGCTTTGCCGTCAACTTTGCACTGTGCAATGTCCGGGTACTGAGTGGCGCTGTGGTTACCCCAGATAATCATGTTTTCAATATCAGTAACATGCTTACCGGTTTTCTGAGCCAGCTGCGTCAGCGCGCGGTTGTGGTCCAGGCGCGTCATCGCCGTGAACTGGCCTTTATCAAGATCCGGCGCGTTTGCAGATGCAATCAGCGCGTTGGTGTTGGCCGGGTTACCCACTACCAGCACTTTAACGTCACGGCTGGCGTGGTCGTTCAATGCCTTACCTTGTACAGAGAAGATCGCCGCGTTCGCTTCCAGCAGATCTTTACGCTCCATACCCGGACCACGCGGACGAGCACCCACTAACAGCGCGAAGTCAGCATCTTTGAACGCAACGTTTGGATCATCGGTGGCAACAATATCTTGCACCAGCGGGAAGGCACAGTCGTTGACTTCCATTACCACGCCGCCCAGTGCATCCATTGCCTGCGGAATTTCTAGCAGTTGAAGAATGACGGGCTGATCCGGTCCCAGCATGTCGCCAGCGGCAATGCGGAAAATTAAAGAGTAGCTGATCTGGCCGGCACCGCCGGTAATCGCAATACGTACGGGATCTTTCATCATTGCTCCTTGGTTGGTTCGCCTTAGGATGGGTCGACAGAACTCAAGATGCCAAGATGTTATGCTCAGTTATGCAAAAACTCAATCATACATACGATGAGTTCTGCCATTCAAACGTTCGCTTGGCACTCGCCGCCAGCCATGAGTTACGTTATGGTGTGATGCGTTAGCTCATCCTTGTGTTAATACGGACATAGACACCTCATGCGACGTATCCCCTACTCTTACGCCCTCGCCAGCGCCTTGGTATTGGCGCTGGTTATTTGGTTAGCACTTGGTGATTTTCAGCGTTTTCAAACCACCGCACCGGAAGCCTCTTCCACCGCTAATGATAGCGCCCTGCGTGTTGAAGTAATGGAGCAGCAAAGTACGCCGTTTATTCCCCAACAGGTGATTCAGGGACAACTAACCGCTGAGCGCGAAACGACGCTGCGCGCTAATGTAGCGGGCTACGTAGTGGAAAAACCGATTGCGCAAGGACGTAGCGTCGCTGCCGGCGATACGCTACTGGTACTGGATAACGACGCGCTTCCCGAACGTCTGCAACAAGCCCGGGACGAGCTTGCCGTTGCCCAGTCCGAATACGCTGGGGCGCAGAGTTTGCGCCAGCGCCAGCTTATCTCCCAGCCGGAGCTCTTGCGTTTACAGAGTGCGCTTAGCGCGAGCACTGCGGCAGTTGCGCAATTAGAAAAGCAGTTAAATGATAGCCGACCCTCAGCGCCTTTTGCAGGCGTCCTCGACAGAGTCCAGGTAGAGCTTGGTGACCTGCTGCAACCTGGCGAAGAGTGGGGACGGCTAATCGATGATCGGCGTTTGACCGGCGCGGCCTGGGTCTCGCAACAGCAGGTAGGCGAGCTTACCGTTGGCCTGCCGGTTACCGCGCGTTTATTAAACGGCGATCATTTGGAGGGCACGCTGACCCATGTCAGCCATCGCGCGGATGAATCAACGCGCACCTTTTATATCGAGGCAACACTTGATAATCCCCGCCAGTTGCACTTGGCCGGCGGCAGTGCTGAACTCACGATTACCCTTCCGCCTCGCCAGGTGCATACGCTTTCACCGGCACTGTTGAGTTTAAACGAGGAGGGCCAGCTTGCGGTTAAGCATGTGGATGAGCAGGACCGGGTTCAGCAAACACAAGTGCAGCTCATCAGCGCCGACATTCAACGCGCTTATGTTACGGGTCTGCCTGATCCGCTACGCCTGATTACCCTGGGCGCCGGACTAGCCAACGTAGGCCAACAGGTAGCGCCTGTGGAAGTCGACCGCGCCACCATCATGAATGACACCGCCGCTAGCCAGGAAAGCGTTCATGCGCCCACTTATTAATGCCGCGTTAACGCATACCCGCACCACTCTCTTACTGCTGGTAGGCTTGGTTTTTGCGGGCGTTGCCGCATGGCAGGCGATTCCCAAAGAAGCCAATCCGGATGTCACCATCCCGATGATTTACGTCTCGCTGACACTTGAAGGCGTAAGCCCGGAAGATGGCGAGCGGCTGCTGATACGCCCCATGGAACAGGAACTACGCGGCATTGAAGGCCTGCGCAAGTTCACCGCCCAGTCCAGCGAAGGCCACGGTTCGATCACGCTTGAGTTTGATGCAGGCTTTGACCCAAACACAGCTCTTTCCGATGTACGCGAACGGGTAGATATAGCGCGCAGCAGCCTGCCTAATGAGGCAGAAGAACCTCGCGTTATGGAGGTCAACGTTTCCGAGTTTCCGGTGCTTACCATTGGCCTTTCGGGGCGCCTGGATACTCGCGAACGGCTTACCATTGCCCGGCGTCTGCAGGAAGAAATCGAAGGCATCGCTGACGTTCTGGAAGTGGATATTGCCGGTGATCAGGAAGACCTGCTGGAAATTGTCGTCGACCCGCTGGTACTGGAAAGCTACGGCGTGGACTTTGACGCGCTCTTTAATCAGGTGTCGCGCAATAACCGGCTGGTAGCCGCGGGTAGCCTGGATACCGGCGCGGGCCGTCTGGCGTTAAAAGTACCGGGCATCATCGAGTCGTTAAACGACGTGATGAATATGCCGGTTAAAGTTGATGGTGATCAGGTCGTCACGTTTGGCGACGTGGCCTGGATTCATCCCACCTATAAAGAGCCCCAGGGCTTTGCGCGTATTGATGGTCAGCCTGCAGTCGTGCTGGAAATTTCTAAGCGCGCTGGTGCCAATATTATTGCCACCATTGAAGCGGTACATGAGCGCATTGCCCAGGCGGGTGACCTGCTGCCCGAAGAACTCCGCCTGACCACGATTCTAGATGAGTCGACCACCGTACAAAATATGCTCTCCGAGCTATTAAATAACGTGCTTACGGCGGTGGTGCTGGTATTGATTGTGGTGGTGGCCGTGATGGGCTGGCGCATGGCGCTGCTGGTAGGCTTGACCATCCCTGGCGCTTTTTTGACCGGCATTCTACTGGTCTGGATGTTTGGCTTTACCCTCAACATTGTGGTGCTGTTTGCACTGATTTTAGTCGCGGGCATGCTGGTTGATGGAGCGATTGTGGTGAGTGAGCTGGCTGACCGCCACTTGCATGACGGCCAGCCACCCCATGAGGCTTGGCTAAACGCGGCGTCGCGTATGAGTTGGCCCGTTATTGCGTCTACTGCCACTACGCTTGCAGTGTTTATCCCGCTGCTGTTCTGGCCGGGCGTCGTTGGCCAGTTTATGAAATATCTGCCCGCCACGGTTATTTTGTGCCTGCTGGCTTCGCTGGCCATGGCGCTGGTGTTTCTTCCCACGCTTGGTCGGCTGTTTACCCGCACATCGCCCAAAAACAAGGGCGCCACGCTTCCCGATGCCACCACATCGCTGGGGCGTGGCTACCGCCGCTTGCTGGGCAGGCTGTTAAAGCACCCGGCCTGGGTGCTGCTGTTTTCCGTATTGACCATCATGCTGCTTTATACGGGCTACGCTCGCTTTAATCATGGCATCGACTTCTTCCCCAACGTTGAGCCCGATAGCGCTCAGGTACTGGTGCGGGCGCGGGGAGACTTTTCAGCCACCGAAACCGACGCAATTTTACAGCGAGTTGAGGCGAGGCTTGGCAATATGAGCGAGGTCGAAGCGCTTTACGCCCGCTCTTTTGCGGTGTCAGACCAGCAGCTAGGCAATGATGTGATCGGCATGCTGCAATTTCAGTTTATCGACTGGTACCAGCGCCGCCCTTCCCGGGCCATTTTAAATGAGATGGCAGAGCGTACCCAGGATATTCCCGGCATCGTGATGGAGTTTCAGGAACAGGAAATGGGCCCAGGGGGCGGCAAGCCTATCGTGCTTGAAGTTAGCGCGACCGATCCGGCGATTGCCGAAGCTGGCGTCGAGCAGTTGCATGGCTTAATGCGCGAACTGGGCGGCTTTGTGGATATTCAGGATAACCGCAGCTTGCCCGGTGTGGAGTGGGAGATTAACGTAGACCGTGAAGCTGCCGCCCGTATGGGCACTGACATCACCACGATCGGCAGTGCGGTTCAGCTATTAACCACCGGCCTGGAAGTTGCCAACTATCGCCCCCCGACCGTAAGTGACGAAGTGGATATCCGCGTCAGGCTACCCGAGAATTGGCGCACCCTTGATCAGCTTGGGCGTTTAACCATTAACACCGAGCGCGGCCAGGTGCCTATCTCTCACTTTGTGACCATGACACCAGCGCCCAAGGTCGGCACCCTTAACCGGATTGATGGACGGCGGGCGATTACCGTTGAAGCTGACCTGGCTCCCGGCTACCTTGCCGACGAACGGCTGCGCGCACTGTTTGCCGCAGGCAGTGAACAGCTGCCGGATGGTCTGATGGTCAACGTCGCTGGCGAACAGGAAGACCAGCAGGAGTCGATGCAGTTTTTGGTTGGCGCCTTTTTGATCGCGATTGCATTAATGTCGCTGATACTGGTTACCCAGTTTAATAGCTACTATCAAGCGCTGCTGGTGCTCTCGGCCATTGTGTTTTCAACGGCTGGGGTATTGATGGGCTTGCTGATCACCGGCCAAGCATTCGGCATCGTGATGGTCGGCATGGGGGTGATCGCGCTGGCGGGCATTGTGGTGAACAATAATATTGTCTTGATCGATACCTATAACGAGCTGCGCACCGAAGGGATGACCCCCGCAACCGCAGCGCTGGAGGCGGGCTGTTTACGCCTACGCCCGGTCTTGCTCACGGCCATTACCACGGTATTAGGATTAATGCCCATGGTGCTGGGTATTAATGTGAATCTCTTCGCCCCTGCGCTGGGCTTCAACGCGCCCTCGGCCCAATGGTGGACACAGATGTCGAGCGCCATCGCCGGTGGCTTAACCTTTGCCACCGCCCTTACCCTGTTGCTTACGCCGTGCATGCTGGTAATTGGAGGGAAGCTACACCGTAAAGGCAAAGCGTAAAAATAGCTTGGCTAGGCGGCTTCGCCGCCATCCGCGGGTGCCTCGCCGTTCGTTCCTCACCGCTCGTTACCACGCGCTACGATAGACGCCAATGTTTTGGATGGGCGGTTTTCGTAGCGCGGCGTAAGCGTTAGCGCACCCGCGAGAAAGGCCAATTACTGTAGCCCGGCGCGAACGCGCTGTTTAGCGGTGCCAGAATTTGATGAGGCGTCATATCAGGCGGCTTCGCCGCCATTCGCGGGTGCCTCGCCGTTCGTTCCTCACTGCTCGTTACCACGCGCTACGATAGGCGCCAATGTTTTGGATAAGCAGTTTTAGTAGCGCGGTGTAAGCGTTAGCGCACCCGCGAGACAGGCCAACCACTGTAGCCCGGCGCGAACGCACTGTTTAGCGGTGCCAGAATTTGATTAGGCGTCATATCAGGCGGCTTCGCCGCCACCCGCGGGTGCCGCACCGCTCGTTCCTCGCGATGCGTTACCACGCGCTACAATTTGTGCAAACTCGTCAGATAAAGTATCAGGCAAGTGTTTTATTACTCTGCGGGCTATTGGCCGCATGTAGGCGGGCGATCAGTTGGTCTTCTAACGCAAAACGCTCGGTCAGACCTTTTGCCAGGCGATCAATCCAGGCCGGAAGCCGTGCCAGATGTTGCTGGCAGCGCACGGTGGAGGCGTAGTCAGTATCGAACTCAAGCACCATTTCGGTGGACATTTCCAGACGCTCCAGCAGCTGCGAGGCAATCTGCAAAGCGCTTTCATCATTGAAGGCCCGGGCCTCTTCAGCCAGCTGCGGATAAATTTCAAAATGACCGGCGCTAATATAATCCATCAGCGTTTCGCTGAAAGTATCGATGCGTGCCTTGCTAACCGCTTCCAGCTCGCTATCGCACGCCTCTTTTAGCTCAATAAAGCTGACCAAAAGAGAGCGACGCTGATCAAGCCAACGGTCGATCAGACTGTGAACGCCTCCCCAGCGCTCCAGGGCATTTTTACAATCTTCGAGCATGGGGCTTTCTCCTTGCTAATAGCCACCTACAACAAAGCAAGCCTCACCTTTCCGACTTGCGCTGTCAATCCCGCCATAGACGGTTTCCGTGGTATTAATTATTCACAAATCGTCATACTTTATGATGATTTGCGCTAAGCGATTCAATGCTTAAAAAATGCTGCTTCGTTTCATGCTCTCACCTTCTTGAAGTGATTGCGAGTTTGCGGAGACCAATAAAGATTAAACGCGAGCGAAAAAATACTTTAGGCTTAAAAAATTTAAACTTGAATATTATCCGGTTGTTTTCTATCTTCAAGCGAGAACAGAGTCTACGGGGAGAATAACAATGAGAATCGCCTGCCTGGGTGGAGGGCCTGCCGGCCTGTATTTTGCCATTAGCATGAAGCTGCATAATCCAGCCCATGACATTGTGGTGTTTGAACGCAATCGAGCAGACGATACCTTCGGGTGGGGCGTGGTTTTATCCGACGAAACCCTGGACAATCTGGCAGCCAACGACCCGGTTAGCGCCGAGCGCATTCGTGAGCATTTTGCTTATTGGGATGACGTTGCGGTTATCCATAAAGGGGTAAAGACCGTTTCGACCGGCCATGGTTTTTGTGGCATTGGCCGCCGCCAGTTACTCATCTTACTGCAAGAGCGCGCGCGTGAACTGGGCGTGGAAATGCGTTTTGAAACCGACGTCACCGACACCAGCATTGATGAGTACCGGCGCGAATTTGATCTGGTACTCGCCGCTGATGGCCTCAACTCGCGTACCCGGCAAACCTATGCCGAGCATTTCAAACCCGACATTGACGTGCGGACGTGCAAATTCGTATGGCTGGGCACGCATCAGACCTTCAATGACGCCTTCACGTTTATTTTCGAAAAAACCGAGCATGGCTGGGTCTGGGCGCACGCTTATCAGTTTGATAAAGACACTGCGACGTTTATCGTTGAGTGTAGCGAGGCCACCTGGCAGGCGTTTGGTTTTGGAGAGCTTAGCCAGCAGGAATCGATTGCGATCTGCGAACGGATCTTTGCCAAACATCTTGGCGGGCATTCATTGATGACCAATGCCAATCACGTGCGCGGCTCGGCCTGGATCAACTTCCCCCGCGTACTCTGCGAGAAGTGGAGTTTCGAAAACGTAGTGTTGATGGGCGATGCAGCCGCTACTGCGCATTTTTCGATTGGCTCGGGCTCCAAGCTTGCCCTGGAAAGTGCGATCGCGCTGGCCAAGTACCTGCACCGCGAAAGCAGCATGGCCGATGCGCTGGCCCGCTATGAAGAAGAGCGTCGCTTCGAGGTGCTGCGTTTACAGTCCGCCGCGCGCAACTCGACCGAGTGGTTTGAGCAGATTGAGCGCTATCTGGATCTGGACCCGGTTCAGTTTAACTACTCGTTATTGACCCGCTCGCAACGCATCAGCCACGAGAATTTACGCGTGCGCGACCCGCAGTGGCTGGAGAGTGCTGAGCGTTGGTTTCAAGCCCAGTCAGGCAATGAAGGGAGTTCACGGGCACCGATGTTTGCGCCTTACCAGCTTCGCGATATGCGTCTGGTCAATCGCGTGGTGGTATCACCCATGGCGCAGTATAAAGCGGTAGATGGCTGCCCGACCGATTGGCATTTTATCCATTACGCCGAGCGTGCCAAAGGCGGTGCCGGCTTGGTGTACACCGAGATGACCTGCGTAAGCCCAACGGGCAGGATCACTCCCGGTTGCCCCGGTTTTTACGCCCCGGAACACGAAACCGCTTGGAAACGCCTATGTGATTTCGTGCATGCGGAAACCGCTGCCAAGCTGTGCGCTCAAATCGGCCACTCTGGTCCGAAAGGCTCTACTCAGCTGGGTTGGCAGGAAATGGATGCCCCCTTGGCTGAAGAAAACTGGCCGTTACTGGCAGCCTCTGCCCAGCCTTGGTCAGAGCGCAATCAATCGCCCAAAGCCATGACTCGCGACGATATGGATCAGGTGCGCGATGAATTTGTCAGCGCCGCGCAAATGGCTGACCGTGCCGGTTTTGACATGATCGAGATTCACGCCGCCCACGGCTATTTGCTCTCATCCTTTATTACCCCGCTGACCAACCACCGTGACGATGAGTACGGCGGCTCTTTGGATAATCGCCTGCGCTACCCGCTTGAGGTTATCCGCGCCGTGCGCAGCGCCTGGCCTGCCCATAAACCGTTATCGGTGCGCATATCCGCCAATGACTGGCGCGGTGATGAGGGCATTACCCCTGACGATGCCGTGGAAATCGCCAAGCGGCTACGCGCCGCAGACGTGGACATTATTGATGTTTCGGCCGGACAAACCTCGACGCAAGCCCAGCCGGTTTACGGACGTATGTTCCAGACGCCCTTCTCTGACCGGATTCGTAATGAAACGCCTATTCCAACCATAGCGGTGGGCAATATTTATCAGGCCGACCACGTCAACTCGATCCTGATCGCAGGACGTGCTGACTTAGTGTGTATCGCTCGCCCTCACCTCGCCGACCCTTACTGGTTGCTGCACGTTGCCGCGGGCCTGGGGGATCACGATGTTGAGTGGCCAGCGCCCTACCGGGCAGGTGCCGATCAGCTACAGCGCTTGGCAGAACGTGGCGAGGGCTGGATATGAGCGCGGTAGACGAAAACGTAGTAGGCAAAGACATAGTAGCCAAAGACATAGTAGACAAAAACATGGCAGGCAAACGGGTAGTGATTACCGGTGGCGGCAGCGGTATCGGCGCCGATATGGCCCTGGCCTTTGCTGAAGCGGGGGCAGAAGTGACGATTACCGGACGCCGAGAAGCCGCCCTTCAAGGCGTTGCCGAGCAGCATGCAAGCATCCACTGCGCGGTCGTCGATGTTACCGACGAAGCCGCCATGGTGGCGCTGTTCGAGCAGCTGGGGAGCGTTGATATTGTGATTGCCAACGCTGGCGCTGCCGAAAGTGCGCCGTTCGCTAAAACTTCTTTTGAGCAGTGGCAGCGCATGCTGAACGTTAACCTGAGCGGGGTGTTTTTGACCCTGCGAGAAGGCTTAAGACAGCTAAACGACGGCGGCAGATTGATTGCTGTTGCCTCAACCGCGGGCCTTAAAGGCTACGCCTACGTAGGCGCTTACTGCGCGGCAAAACACGGGGTGGTTGGGCTAGTGCGTTCACTGGCAGCCGAGACGGCCACCCGCAATATCACCGTTAATGCGCTGTGTCCCGGTTTTACCGACACACCCCTCTTAGCGGCCAGCATTGAGACCATTGTGACCAAGACAGGACAGTCTGCCGAGCAGGCAAGCACCCACTTTAAATCCACGAACCCAACAGGCCGCCTGATAACGCCTTCAGAAGTAACCGCAACTGCCATGTGGTTATGCGGCCCGTATAGTGGCGCCATTAATGGCCAGGCGATCTCGATTTCAGGAGGCGAAGTATGACGGCAGAACGCTTGAGCAAAGAACGCCTGCGGTTATGGCTGCGTATGTTGCGCGTTACTCGCCAGGTGGAATCCACGCTACGCGAACGCCTGCGTACCGAGCATGACACGACGCTACCGCGTTTTGACGTCATGGCGGCGCTGTATGCCGATGGGGATGGCCTGAAGATGAATGAACTGTCGCGCCGACTTCGGGTATCCAATGGCAACGTGACCGGCATTATTGATCGCCTGGTAGAGGATGGCTGCGTTGAGCGTATCGCCATTGAGGGTGACCGGCGTGCCACCCGGGTATGCTTGACGGATGCGGGCCGCGCAAGCTTCAGCAAAATGGCGGCGGAGCATGAGCGCTGGATCAACGCGCTGTTTGAAGGAGTGGCTGAAGAAGACGCCCACCATATCGGTGGGCTGCTCCACCGGCTACCCACGCCGCTTAGCGATTCGACCTGATCACGCCGCTTGATACCCGACTAACCACTGACCGACGAGAACAATAAGATGACAAGCATGGCTGAATTAGTCCCCGAACATTTTATCTGGGAAATGCGTGGCAACGTCGCCGTTATTCGGTTGAATCGCCCAGAACGCAAAAACCCGCTGACCTTTGAAAGCTATGCCGAGCTGCGCAATACCTTTCGCGATTTGGTGTACGCCACCGATGTGAGCGCGGTGGTATTTACGTCCAACGGCGACAACTTCTGCTCCGGCGGTGATGTGCATGAAATTATCGGCCCGCTGGTGGGCCGGGATATGAAGGGTCTGCTGGAATTCACCCGCATGACGGGGGATCTGGTAAAAGCCATGCTGAACTGCGGCAAACCAATTATTACCGCCATCGACGGCATTTGCGTAGGGGCAGGAGCGATTATCGCCATGTCTTCGGATATTCGCTTTGCCACGCCTCGCGCCAGCACGGCGTTTCTGTTTACCCGCGTGGGCTTAGCCGGTTGTGATATGGGCGCCTGCGCGATGTTACCGCGTATTATCGGCCAGGGCCGAGCGGCAGATTTGCTTTATAGCGGCCGCAGCATGAGCGCTGACGAAGGCCTGCAATGGGGCTTTTATAACCGGGTAGTCGAACCTGAATCTTTGGAAGAAGACGCCATCGCCTACGCCACCCGGCTGGCTCAGGGGCCCACCTTTGCGCACAGCATTACCAAGACCCAGCTGAATCAGGAGTGGTCGATGAGCCTTGAACAGGCCATTGAGTCAGAAGCCCAGGCACAAGCGATCTGCATGCAGACCAATGACTTTGCACGTGCCTACCACGCCTTCGTAGCCAAACAAAAACCCGAGTTCAAGGGGGATTAATGAGCGATCAGCAATTTCTTGAGTGGCCCTTCTTTGAGGACCGGCATCGCGATCTTTCCACGCGCCTGGAAGCGTGGTGCCACGCAGAACTGCCTCGCGAGCACGCCGATGTGGATGCGACCTGCGTTCAGCTCGTCCGCGACCTGGGTAAGGCGGGCTTCCTGGAAGGTACGGCTGGCGAACATATCGATGTCCGCAGCTTGTGCCTGATCCGCGAAACCCTCGCCCGTCATGATGGACTGGCGGATTTTGCGTTTGCCATGCAGGGGCTGGGAACCGGCGCGATCAGTCTGTTTGGCAGTGATGAACACAAGCAGTGGCTGGATAAAACCCGCCGTGGTGAAGCGCTCTCGGCGTTTGCGCTTAGCGAGCCTCGCTCAGGCTCTGACGTGGCGCAGCTGGATACCACGGCCAAGCGCGAGGGCGACGGCTACCGTTTGAATGGCGAAAAAACGTGGATATCTAATGGCGGGATTGCCGATATCTATACGGTTTTCGCACGTACCGGCGAAGGCCCGGGCGCTAAAGGGCTCTCGGCTTTTTTAGTGCCTGCCACGACGCCAGGCCTGGAGATTTTAGAACGCCTGGAAACGGTTGCCCCTCATCCGCTGGCTCGCCTGGGTTTTAACGACATGTACTTGCCGGAAAGCGCGTTAATCGGCAAGCCGGGCCAGGGGTTTCGTATCGCCATGGCGGTGCTGGATGTGTTTCGTTCAACCGTTGGAGCGGCGGCGCTGGGCTTCGCCCGCCGGGCGCTGGATGAATCATTATCCCGCAGCCGCTCGCGCGAGCTATTTGGCGCCTCGCTCTCTGATTTACAAATGGTTCAGGGCCACCTGGCCGATATGGCGCTGAATGTGGATGCCGCCGCTTTATTGGTTTACCGCGCGGCCTGGACCAAGGATCAGGGTGCTGCGCGCGTTACCCGGGAAGCGGCCATGGCCAAGCTATTTGCGACCGACAAGGCGCAGGAAGTCATTGATCAGGCCGTGCAGTTACACGGCGGCGACGGGGTGCGCAAAGGCCATATTATTGAAAGCCTTTACCGTGAAATCCGCGCGCTGCGTATTTATGAAGGCGCTTCAGACGTACAAAAGGTCGTGATCGCCCGCAGCCTGCTTGCCGAGGGGAACTGACACCAGTAAACGCTACACATTCCTCAACACGATTTTGCTCAATACGACATTGCTCAACGCTACATTGCCAAGAAAAAGCATTGCCAAGAACAAAAATAATGCATAACGCCAGACACCGTATCCCTGACAGCGCCTTCGTTGAGACGTCGTCAGGAATAAACAACGACACTAAATACGGAGGTTGGTATGTACTTTCAGTCGGCCCATGTGGACACGTTTACGCGGGATAACCTGCCACCCACTGATGGACAGCCAGAATTTCTGCTTTCAGGCTTTGATTACCCCGAGCGGCTAAACGCGGGTGTGGAACTCTGTGACCGCTTGGTCGCCAACGGATTCGGCGAACGCATTGCCCTGGCAGGCAACGGGCGCCGCCGCACTTATCGTGAGCTCGCCGAGTGGACCAATCGCCTTGCCAATGTCTTGGTAGACGATTTGGGCGTGATCCCCGGCCAGCGGGTGTTGATTCGCTCGGCCAATAACCCGGCAATGGTGGCCTGCTGGATAGCGGCGACCAAAGCAGGTGCGGTGGTGGTGAACACCATGCCCATGCTGCGCAGCAAAGAATTGAATCAGGTGATCGATAAGGCGGAAATCAGTTTGGCCTTATGCGATACCCGGCTGCTTGAAGAACTCGTGGAAAGCCAGGCCCAAAGCCAATTTCTCAAGCGGGTGGTGGGCTTTGATGGTACAGCAAACCATGACGCTGAACTGGACCGTATGGCATTAGACAAGCCTATAACGTTTGATGCTGTGGATACCGCGGCCGATGACGTGGCACTGCTGGGCTTCACTTCCGGCACTACTGGTTCACCTAAAGCCACCATGCATTTTCAGCGTGACCTACTGATCATTGCCGATGGCTACGCTCAAGAAGTGCTGCAGGTAACCCCGGATGATGTGTTTGTCGGCTCTCCCCCACTGGCGTTTACCTTTGGCCTGGGCGGGCTTGCCATCTTCCCTCTACGTTTTGGCGCAACGGCCGTGCTGCTTGAGCACGCCTCCCCACCCAACATGATGGAAATCATCCGCGAATATCAGGCAACGGTGGTGTTCACAGCGCCTACCGCCTATCGCGCCATGCTGTCCGCGCCCACTAGCCGTACCGACCTAAGCAGCTTGCGCATTGCGGTTTCTGCAGGCGAAACGCTGCCAGCACCTATCTATCACGACTGGATCAAACAAACGGGAGTTCCAATACTCGACGGTATCGGCGCCACTGAGATGTTGCACATCTTTATCACCAACCGCCTGGACGACCACCGGCCTAACTGCACGGGCAAACCAGTGACAGGCTATCAGGCGCGCATTGTAGATGACGCCATGGGCGATGTGGCGCGTGGTACGGTCGGTAAACTAGCGGTGCGGGGGCCTACCGGCTGTCGCTATTTAGCCGATAAGCGTCAGCGTAACTACGTCGCCGACGGCTGGAACATTACCGGCGATGCCTTTTATCAGGACGAAGAAGGCTACTTCCATTTCGCCGCCCGCAATGACGACATGATTATCTCTGCAGGCTACAACATTGCCGGGCCTGAGGTGGAGTCGGCGCTGCTTACCCACCCCGCCGTCAAGGAGTGTGCCGTGATTGGCGCACCGCACCAGGAACGCGGCCAGATTGTTGAGGCATTTGTGGTTTTAAACGATGGATTTGAGGAAGATGATGTTTGCCGACAAATGCTGCAAGATTTTGTTAAGCAAACGATTGCGCCGTATAAATACCCTCGCTCAATACGCTTTATCGATACGCTGCCCAAAACCACCACCGGTAAAGTCCAGCGCTTTCGATTGAATCAGGCGTATTACGCGGATAACGGCCTTCCTGACACTAACGTATCCACCTCTAAGTAATAAAACGCTACAACTACAATGAGGGAATAACCATGAAAAACATGACTCGCTTAGGCCTTGGCCTTCTGCTCTCTTCAAGCGTCGCGATAGCCCATGCCGAGGACGTCAAAATCGGCATGATCACGACGCTTTCAGGCGGTGGCTCTCACTTGGGTGTCGATGTGCGCGATGGCTTTATGCTGGCGATGGAGCAGTCGGGACAGGATGAGATTGAAGTGCTCATCCAGGATGATGCTAATCGCCCTGACCTGGCGCGCAGCCTGGCCAATGAGTTTATGCAGCGTGATAACGTAGACATCCTTACCGGCATTATCTGGTCCAACCTTGCCATGGCCGTGGTTCCCACCGTTACCCGCCAGGGCACCTTTTATCTATCCCCCAACGCCGGGCCTTCCGACTTAGCCGGTCGCATGTGCCATGAGAACTACTTTAACGTGGCCTACCAGAACGATAACCTGCACGGTGCCATGGGCGCTTACATGCGCGAAGAAGGCTATGAACGGCCCATCATCATGGCGCCTAACTATCCGGCTGGTACCGACGCTCTGGCGGGTTTCAAGCACCTTTACGAAGGTGACGTAGTCGACGAGCTCTACACCCAGATGGGCCAAACCGACTATGCGGCTGAAATTGCTCAGATCCGCGCCAGCGACGCCGACAGCCTGTTTTTCTTTCTACCCGGCGGCATGGGCATCTCGTTTATGAAGCAGTGGGAAAGCTCGGGCGTGGATATTCCCATTTTCGGCGCGGCGTTCTCGTTTGATGAGATTTTAATCAAGGCGGTGGGCAGCGCGGCCATTGGCGCGCGTAATACGTCGCTCTGGGCTTATGACTTAGATAATGAAACGAACGACCGCTTTGTAGACAGCTTCCAGGAAGCCTACGGCCGCATGCCAACCCTTTATGCAGCGCAAGGCTTTGACACCGCGAACCTGATTTTAAGCGCTCTGGAAGTCGCCCACCCTGATGATCAAGACGCCTTCCGTGAAGCACTGCGTGCCGCCGACTTTGATAGTGTGCGTGGTGAGTTCCGGTTCGGCCCTAACCATCATCCTATCCAGGATATCTACGTACGTGAAGTAGTAGAAGGCGATGATGGTCAACCCACCAACCGTCTGCTGGGTATCGCTATCGAAGATATTCAGGACGTTTACTTCGAACAGTGCCAGATGTGAGATCAACATGGCTGGGTGACTTCACCCAGCCCATCTCTACTTTCCATCTCCACTCTCTTTCGTTAAAGGATGCCCGACGTGTCCGTTACTCTGTTAATTGAGCAATTACTCAACGGCGTACAGCTTGGCACCATGCTGTTTTTGATGGCCAGTGGCCTCACGCTAATATTCGGGGTGATGGGCCTTATCAATCTTGCCCACGGCTCGTTTTATATGGTGGGTGCCTACGCGACAGCGGCGGTGACCGCCTCGACAGGCTCTTTTCTGATTGGGCTCGGCGCGGGCATTACCGCCGCGGCCCTGGTAGGTGCATTGGTTGAACTCCTAGTGATACGCCGTTTGTATCATCGCCCTCACCTTGATCAGGTGCTGGCAACCTTTGCACTTATATTGATCTTCTCGGAAGGTACACGCTGGATGTTTGGCTCATCGCCCTTATGGCTAAGCCCACCTTCCTGGTTAACCGGATTTGTTACGCTGCCAGGCGGTACCAACTACCCCCTTTACCGGCTGATGCTGATTGGCGTGGGGGTGAGTATTTCAATCGCTCTTTATCTGCTGATTTCCCGAACGCGATTAGGCATGCGTATTCGGGCTGGGGAAAGTGACCGTGAAATGATTGGCGCGTTAGGGGTGAATATCGCGCGGCTGTATACCGTGGTATTTGCCTTGGGGGCAGCACTTGCGGGCTTGGCGGGTGCACTGGTCGGTGCGCTGCAGTCCGTGCAGGTGGGCATGGGCGAGCCGGTGTTGATTCTAGCCTTTGTAGTCATCGTAATTGGGGGGATCGGCTCTATCAAAGGGGCTCTCTTTGGTGCCTTGCTGGTAGGGGTTGTGGATACGCTTGGCCGGGTTTATTTACCGATTTTCTTCCGCGCCTTTATGCCGCCATCCGAGGCAGCCGGCACCGGAGCGGCGCTAGCTGCGATGCTGATTTATATCCTCATGGCCCTTATTCTCGCGTTCAAGCCGAAGGGATTGTTCTCTGCCCATGACTAATTACACACCTGTGTCCAAGAACACGCCGATGCCGAACCAAGGCGCTGCTGACATGGCACCCGCTACCCAGATAGATAGCCACTTTGGGCGTAAGGGCATTGTGCAGATGATTCTGCTCGGCCTACTCCTACTGTTACCCATCGCCGCTTACTTTCTGGGCCATCTTTATTACGTTAATTTGGCGTCCAGAATCACGATTATTGCCATGGCGGCCGTGGGCCTTAACTTAGCCATTGGCTACGGAGGCATGGTGAGTTTTGGCCACGCCGCGTATTTCGGCTTGGGTGGCTATATTGCGGGGATCAGTGCTTATCACGCCTTTGATATGACACCGTTTATGTCCTGGCCGTTTAACGTGCCGGGCAGCGATAGCCTACTGGTAGTGTGGCTAGCAGCTATTGTGCTGTGCGGACTTCTGGCGCTGGCCATCGGGGCTATCTCGCTGCGCACCACCGGGGTGTACTTCATCATGATTACCCTGGCCTTTGCGCAGATGATTTATTACTTTGCCAACTCCTGGCCAACCTATGGTGGCGAAGATGGCCTGCCTATTTACCTGCGCAATAGCCTTCCCCTAGTCGATACCACTAACGCATTAACCTACTTTCTTATCTGCTTTACCGGCCTTGTGCTAGCGATGGCGATTACCTCACGCCTGATGAAATCACGCTTTGGGGCGGCATTGACCATGGCGCGATTAAACGATGTACGCTTGGCGACAGCAGGCATTAGCCCCTACCCCATTCGTTTGGTAGCGTTTGTGATTTCCGCCGCGATTACCGGGCTTGCTGGCGCACTGTATGCGGATTTGAACGGGTTTGTCAGCCCAACGATGCTCAGTTGGCACTTCTCCGGCGAGCTGATGGTTATCGTTATTTTAGGCGGTGTTGGGCGCCTTTATGGCCCGCTTGCTGGCGCTATCTTGTTTGTGATGATGGAAATGCTGCTAGGCGGGATCACCGAGTATTGGCAGCTCTTCCTTGGGCTGGTGCTATTAGGCGTTGTGCTGTTTGCCAAGCACGGTGTAATGGGCTGGCTTGCCGGGAGGGAGCACAATGAGTGATGTAATCCTTTCGCTGCAACATTTGCACAAGCGCTTTGGTGCCTTACAGGCGACTCACGATGTATCGCTGGAACTGCATCAAGGCGAGATTCATGCGCTTATCGGGCCTAACGGGGCGGGCAAATCCACTTTGATTGGACAAATAGCCGGCAATTTACGCCCTGATGAGGGCAGCGTCTTCCTGGCGGGTACCGAGATTACCCAGATGAGCATTGCTCAGCGCGCAAGGCTTGGCTTGGGGCGCAGCTTTCAGGTTTCATCCCTGGCAGAACCCTTATCGGTTATGCGTAACGTAATGATGGGCGTTCAGGCGCTGCAAAGTCATAGCTTCCGTTTCTGGAAACCCGTTGCCCGCGACAAGGCGCTTTTGGAACCTGCCTATGAGGCGCTTGAGCGTATGCAGCTGAGCCACCGCGCCTGGACGCCGGTATCGGAGCTTTCGCATGGCGAACGCCGCCAGGTAGAAGTCGCCTGCGCCCTGGCGCTCAAACCGCGCGCCCTGCTGTTGGATGAACCCATGGCGGGCCTGGGCCCTGAAGGATCAGCCAAGCTTACCGAGCTGCTCGAAGCGCTGAAACACGAAGTGCCTATCCTGCTGATTGAGCATGACATGGAGGCTGTGTTCCGGCTGGCTGATCGTATTTCTGTCTTGGTATCGGGTAACGTGATCGCCCATGGGGATAGCCATGCGATCAAACAGGACCCTCGCGTTCGGGAAGCTTACCTGGGGAATGATGATGCTTAAAGTTGCCGATATTGAAACCTTCTACGGGCCTTCCCAGGCGCTATTTGGGGTTAATCTGGAAGTCAACGCCGGTGAAATGGTCGCGCTGATGGGCCGCAACGGTATGGGCAAAACCACGACCATTCGCTCGATATTCGGGCTGACCCCGGCAAGTAAAGGCAGCATTAAGTTTGATGCTCAAAATCTACGCCGCTTGCCTGCTTACCGAATCGCCAAAGCGGGACTGGGCCTGGTTCCTGAAGGCCGACGCTGCTTTGCTAATCTCACCGTTCGCGAAAACCTGATGGTGACCGCACGGCCCGGCGAGTGGACATTAAATAAAGTCGAAACCCTCTTTCCACGCCTGGAAGAACGCCGCGCACAAATGGCCAAGACGCTTTCGGGGGGTGAACAGCAGATGTTAGCCATTGGCCGCGCATTAATGACCAACCCGCGCCTTCTGGTGCTCGATGAAGCCACCGAAGGTCTGGCACCGGTTATCCGCCAGGAGATCTGGCGAGCGATTCGCCTGCTCAAGGAGCAAGGCCAGGCCACGCTGCTGGTGGATAAGTCATTAAGTGAAATACTCCCCATTGCTGATCGCTGCACCATCCTCGAAAAAGGCTGCACGGTGTGGGATGGCAAGCCAGCCTTACTTGATAGCACGCTTCGAGACCGCTATCTGGGCGTGTAGTTAATATTTAGTTAAGAACCTAGTTAAAACCCTAGTTAACAAAACAGCTGAGAATAAACAGGAGGAGCAATGGCGTTTACGACACAGCGAAAGGTTCGTTTTCAGCATTGCGACCCCGCGGGTATCGTTTTTTATCCGCGCTATTTTGAGCTGATTAACTCCGTGGTCGAGGACTGGTTCGAAGAGGCTCTACACCACGACTTTAACCAGCTGCACGTGGAAAATGGTACGGGGGTTCCTACTGTTTCTATCGAGACCCAGTTCCACGCGCCGAGCCGACTAGGCGAACGCCTTATGTTTGAATTGAGTGTTCAGGCCGTAGGACGTAGCAGCCTAAACCTTCAGGTTATTGCTTACTGCGGTGAGCAGAAACGCTTAACCAGTTGTTTAACGCTTGTATTCATGGAGTTAAGTAGCGGTAAGTCTATGCCATGGAACGATGCGATACGCCAGCATATTACCGTCGAAAACCAATAAGGATAGCCAACATGAGTGACGCCACTTTTCATCAGCTTCTCCATCCCTCTTCCTGGAAAGCAGCCGCTGGCTACGCCAACGGTGTGCTTGCTTCGGGCCAGACCGTTTTTGTAGGCGGGCAGATTGGCTGGAATGCCGACCAGATATTTGAAAGCGATGACTTTGTCGCTCAAGTGAATCAGGCACTGCAAAATATTGTGGCGGTCTTGAAAGAGGCTAACGCAGGCCCTGAGCATCTTGTGCGATTAACGTGGTATGTGACGGATAAACGGGAGTATCTAGCGCGGCTCAAAGAAGTCGGTGCTGCCTACCGCGAAGTATTGGGTAAGCATTTTCCGGCGATGACCATGGTTCAGGTGGCAGGGCTGGTCGAAGACCAGGCCAAGGTGGAAATCGAAGCCACAGCGATGATTCCTGGTGCCTAGAGATATGAAAGCGCCCCAGACGGGGCGCTGCTAAACCTTATGAAACGCCTTGATCCACTCAATAAAACACCCTCCTTCAAGATAGTGCTCAAGAATTGAAAAGTGGTCGGCTTCATTGAATAAATGCTGCTCTACCTGCTGGCCGTCGCGCAGTAATTGCCCGCCATACGCCGTCATTTGCCGTTCAAACTCGGCAGGCTCTTGGCCACCCACGGCTAACTGCATTGGAGCCGATACCCGGCACGGCAGCCATAACGGGCTGAATTCCTGAACATCTCGCCCGCTTAACTGCAGCTTCGGCTGTAGCCACGACCATCGAAATGGCCGCAGATCGTATAAACCACTGATGCACAGCGCGCCGCGAATCAACTGGTTGGGCAAGCCAAAGCCGCCTTCCCAGTCGGTCGCAACGAGCATGGCCGACAAATGCCCGCCTGCTGAATGCCCTGAAATGCTCAGTTGAGAAGGATCGACACCTAACGCTTTTGCATGCCGATAGATATAGGCAACGGCTGCCTGGCTTTGCCGAACCAACTCGCTAAAACGCACCACGGGACACAGGGCGTAATTGACCACGGCTACCGTAATGCCCGCCTTGACGAGACCATCGACTATAAAGCTGAATTCACGATGGCTTAATGAGCGCCAATAGCCGCCATGATAGAAAACATGCACAGGAGCATCCGCGCTTTGTGCATGGAAGATATCCATGCGCTCGGCAGTGGAAGGACCATAGGCAAGATCCAGCGTCACCCGGTGTTTTGCGCGTGACGCTTCACTACGCTGTTGCCAGTCTTGGACTAAAATCTGAGGGTCTCGACCGAGCATTGGATCGTAGGCCCGGTCGATCTCTTCTTGTGTGGCGAAGTGGCGATAAAGCACGTCGTGCTCCTATTTATTGTTTTTGAGTAATAGCCGACAGCTTAAAACATTAGCGTTTGATGGCTAACCACAACATACGCAGCGGCACGAGTGCGAGTATCACGAAACCAAGCAGCGTCCAGGCAGGCAGTGAGAAGCCCAGGAACATGAAGTCGATCTCAGCACACTCACCTGAGCTATTCAGCACCATGGAAATGACGTCCCTCATGGGCAGCACATCCATCATGTAATCAAGACCAGGCCCACAGGAAGGGACCTGATCGGCAGGCAGGCTTTGCAGCCAGACGTGGCGCCCGGCAATAAAGGCGCCCGTTCCTACTGCCGCTAGCCCCAGCGCGCCATAAATGCCTGCGCCTACCTTGCCGCCGGGGTTATGAATAGCCGCTACCGCAAAGATTAACCCTGCGACGATCACCGCTACGCGCTGAAAAACACATAGTGGGCAGGGTTCAAACCCGCCAATATGCTCAAGACCGAGCGCTACCGCCATCATCAATACACAAAATACCAGGCCCGCGAGGGCGACTGGACGAAGTGCTGCCTGGTTCATTGGCTATCCTCAGGTGGTAACGCCGACAGAGCACGGGATTCACGCGCTTTGGTAAAGTAGGTTTCTAAAAATTCGGCAAAACTTACCTGATCTGCCGCTTCGATATCGCGCTGTTGCTGATGCGAGGTTTCGATCAACTGCGCAAGCAAGGCTTCGCGTGAGCGCAGCATAGGCGTGTTCTTAAGCTTTTCGCCCTGCTCTTTAGCCAAGGCAAGCAGGGTATCGCTTAACGAGCCGTTGCCCTCTTTGATACGCATCAGCATCTGAGCAGACGGCGTAAGCGATGGGTCTTTCAAACGTGGGGCCAATTCGTTCAGCGCCGCTGCATAAGGCGCGTCATCTTCGACCGCATCCAGCAGGCGGGCTACTTCGTGCATTTCGGCAATGATTTGCTCGCCCCACTCACGTACCGAAGTGGTCTGGCCCTGACGAATCAACGTCAATTCAGGATCGCGTCCGCGCTCCACCACCCAGCGCCGATTATCGTCCAGGCGGTCGCACTCTTCATCGGAAATCCATGGGCTATCGCTGAGTAGACACCACATCAGGAAGGTATCGACGAAACGCATCTGGGCTTCAGTAACGCCTAAAGGATCAAACGGATTCAAATCCAGGCAGCGCACTTCAATATATTCAACACCCCGCGCTTCAAGCGCCTGGCTAGGCGTTTCATTGTGCTTGGCAACCCGTTTGGGGCGTATATCGCTGTAGTACTCGTTCTCGATTTGCAGGATATTGGCGTTTAGCTGCTGCCAGTCACCGCCCTCGTTAACGCCCAGTTTTTGATAATCCGGCCAAGGCGATGAGATCGCATGGCGCAATGTATTCACATAGTTGGATAGCGAATTGAAGCAAATTTTAAGCTGCGACTGGACTTTATTCTGGTAGCCCAGATCAGACATGCGCAGCGTGGTGGCGTAAGGCGCGTAGAAGGTATCGTCGTTCAGCGCCTGCAGCTTCTCGGGTACGTTACCTTCGGGTAGAAAGCTTTTATCTATCGCGGGCGAGGCGCCAAACAGATACAGCAGCAGCCAGCTATGGCGGCGGAAATTACGGATCAGGCCAAAATAACGCGTGGAACGGTAGTCGTTAAACGGGATATTGCTCGCGCCTTCCATCTCGCGCAGGGCGTGCCACATATCTTCGGGTAGCGAGACGTTGTAATGCACGCCGGCAATGGCCTGCATGATACGCCCGTAGCGCACATCCAGCCCTTTGCGGTACACGTGCTTCATGGTACCCACGTTGGACGTGCCGTAGTCGGCAATCGGAATACTGTCGTTACCCGAAAGGCGCGAGGGCATACTGCCTGGCCAAATCCACTCTTGATCGAGATGCTGGTAGGTAAACGTATGCAGGTCGGACAAAAACGCTAGCGCTTCGCGCGGCTGCGAATACACCGGCGTGATGTATTCAATCAATGACTCGGAATAATCAGTCGTGATATGTGGGTGCGTTAATTTAGAGCCCAGGGCACTGGGATGCGGTGTTTGAGCGATATGCCCTTGGGCGTCAACGCGCAGCCCTTCTTTTTCCACACCGCGGCGTAGGCGGCCTAATCTTCCCAGGCGGGCGCTGGGCAGCAAACGCTCAACCTGGGCGGTTAACGCGGTTGGCACAGTGAGTGGTTCAGGCAAGGTGAACACTCCTTGTCAGTAAGGCCCGCGCTGCGGGCCTTGGTGAAATCAGGTGGCATCGCCAGCATTTCCATAAACAGTTTTATAAACCATTTCATAAACAATAAGAGGCAGGATATGGCGGCAACCATTAAATATTCAAGACATGCGGCTATTTACCTTTGCGCGCCTTTAACAGCGCAGCGCCTAAAGCGCCCATCGGAGCAGGCGCTTCATTGGATTTATTCCCTTGGCGTTGGCTGCGCGCGGGCTTACGCGTATCACTGCGGGAGGCCTTGCCTGGCGCACTTTGCTCTTGCTCAGGCTCATCATCCAGACGCATGGAAAGGCCGATACGCTTACGGGGAATATCCACGCTCATTACCTTGACCGATACAATATCCCCCGCTTTGACCACGCTGCGCGGGTCATCGATAAAGCGGTCAGACAGCGCGGAAATGTGCACCAAGCCGTCCTGGTGAACGCCAATATCCACAAAAGCACCAAAAGGCGTCACATTGGTTACCGTGCCTTCCAACACCATACCCAGCTTGAGATCCTTTAGGGTTTCCACCCCTTCCCGAAACTCAGCGGCCTTGAACTCAGGCCGGGGGTCACGCCCTGGCTTATCCAGTTCGCTCAAAATATCGCTGACGGTCGGAATACCGAAGCGCTCATCAGCGAAATCAGCGGGCTTCAAGGCTTTCAGCGCCGCGCTATCGCCAATCAAGCCTTTTACTTCGCGGCCGTTTTGCTTGGCAATACGCTCAACCAGGGTGTACGCCTCGGGGTGCACAGCGCTGGCATCCAGCGGGTTTTCGGCGTTATGGATACGCAGGAAGCCGGCGCACTGCTCAAAGGTTTTGGGCCCTAAGCGGCTCACTTCGAGTAACGCTTTACGACTTTTGAACGCGCCCTGAATATTACGCTGCTCTACGATATTTTCCGCAATGGCGGCGCTTAATCCCGCCACACGCGAAAGCAAGGCGCTGGAGGCAGTATTAAGATCGACGCCGACGGCGTTAACACAGTCTTCAATCACAGCTTCCAGGCTGCGCGATAGCTGTACCTGGGATACATCATGCTGATACTGGCCGACACCAATCGACTTGGGCTCAATTTTAACCAGCTCAGCCAGCGGGTCCTGCAAACGGCGTGCAATAGAGACCGCGCCGCGTATCGTCACATCGAGATCAGGCAGTTCGCGGGAGGCGTATTCCGACGCCGAATATACCGAAGCGCCGGCTTCAGACACCATTACTTTGCTTAACCGATGCGCTGGCGCCAGCGCTTTAAGCAGCTCAATGGCCAGCTTGTCGGTTTCACGGCTGGCGGTGCCGTTACCCACCGCAATAAGCTCTACACCATGCTGCTTAATCAGCTTCGAGAGAACGTTGAGTGACTCATCCCAGCGGTTTTGCGGCGCATGGGGATAGATCGTCGCCTGATCAATAAACTGCCCGGTAGCATCGACAACGGCGACCTTGCACCCCGTACGCAGCCCCGGATCCAGCGCCAGAGTGACTTTCTGCCCTGCCGGAGCGGCCAGTAGCAGGTCTTTGAGATTCGCCGCAAAGACATCAATGGCGGTTTGTTCGGCCTGCTCGCGTAGGCGGCCAAGAAGCTCGGTTTCAAGCGCCGTATAAAGCTTCACTCGCCAGGTCCAGCGTACTACTTCACCCAGCCACTTATCGGCAGCGCGACCCTCGTCGCTAATGCCGACCTGTTTGGCAATCGCGACCTGAGCGGGATGGATGGGGGCCTCGTCTTCACCCGGCAGGCGAATGGCTAGGCTCAGTACGCCCTCGTTACGGCCCCGGAACATGGCAAGCGCGCGGTGCGAGGGCACCTTGGCAAGCTTCTCATCGTGTTCGAAGTAATCCGCAAACTTAGCACCTTCCTGCTGTTTGCCTTCCAACACGCGGGCACTCAGTTCGCCTTCCTGCCAGAGCCGCTCGCGCAGCCGCCCGATTAGCTCGGGGTCTTCAGCAAAGCGCTCCATGAGGATTTGCTTGGCGCCATCCAGTGCCGCTTTGGCATCTTCAACCGCCGGGATATCGCCCTCTGCCGGGCGCAGGTAGCCCTCGGCCTCAGCTTCCGGGTCAAGCGCTGGGTTGGCCAGCAGCGCATCTGCGAGAGGCTCAAGGCCCGCCTCACGCGCAATTTGCGCTTTGGTACGGCGTTTTTTCTTAAAGGGAAGATACAGATCTTCAAGACGCTGCTTGGTTTCTGCCGCCTGGATTGCCGCTTTTAACGGCGCATCCAGCTTGCCCTGCTCGTCAATCGCCAGCAGTACCGCTTCACGGCGCTCTTCCAGCTCACGCAAATAGCGCAGCCGTTCGTCTAACTGACGCAGCTGGACATCGTCCAATGCCCCGGTGATCTCTTTACGGTAACGGGCGATAAAAGGCACCGTTGCGCCACCATCCAATAACTCGACCGTGGCCGCCACTTGCTGTGTACGCACGCCTAGCTCATCGGCTAGACGGGAAATAATTCGCTGATTGACATCCATAAATTGCAACTAACTCATGCAGCATTTTTAAGTGCTCACAAGGTATCACAATCAGTCTATAACCGCTTTACCTGGGCACGACGTAAAAGCCAGAACGGGGCGTTCAAACACCCAGATAGCAGAAAGCCGCCCGGGGGCGGCCTTCTGGCATGGCTTGCTCTGCTAGCCATTCATCATCAGGTCAGCTGCGGGCCGGCCTTGATGATGGCCTCACTAACGCCTTCAAATTTCTTGAAGTTATCCACGAATTTGGTCGCAAGCTCTTTAAGGTGACGATCATAGGCGTCACGGTCTTCCCAGGTATCGCGCGGGTCAAGGAGGCTGGAATCAACGCCCGGCACGGCAACCGGAACTTCCAGATTCAAGCCTTCAATGTGCTTGGTTTCCACATCACGCAGTACGCCTGACTGAATTGCGCTGATGATGGCGCGGGTGGTCGGGATAGAGAAGCGCGAACCGCCTTCACCGTAAGCGCCACCCGTCCAGCCGGTGTTCACCAGGTAAACCTGGGCGTCCTTTTTATCAACGCGCTTGATCAGAAGGTCAGCGTATTCACGCGCCGGGCGTGGGAAGAACGGGGCGCCAAAGCAGGTAGAAAACGTAGCGGCCAAACCTTCAGAAGAACCCATTTCAGTAGAGCCAACTTTAGCGGTGTAACCGGACAGGAAGTGGTACGCCGCGGCTTCTTTTGAAAGCACCGACACCGGCGGCAGTACGCCTGACATATCGCAGGTCAAAAAGACAATGGCGTTGGGCTCGCCCGCCAGGTTTTCCGGAACGCGCTTTTCTACATGCTCAAGCGGGTAAGCGGCACGCGAGTTCTGGGTCAGGCTGTCGTCGGCGTAGTCAGGCTCATGGCGGTCATTGAGCACCACGTTTTCCAGCACGGTGCCGAACTTGATGGCATTCCAGATAACCGGCTCATTCTTCTCGGAAAGGTCGATACACTTGGCGTAGCAGCCACCTTCCATGTTGAAGACGATACCGTCGCCCCATGCATGCTCGTCATCACCGATCAGGTAACGGGCCTGGTCAGCGGAAAGCGTGGTTTTACCGGTACCCGAAAGGCCGAAGAACAGGCAGGTTTCGCCATCCTCACCCACGTTGGCCGAGCAGTGCATCGGCAATACATCAGACGCAGGCAATAGGAAGTTCTGCACTGAGAACATGGCTTTTTTCATTTCGCCTGCGTAACGCATACCGGCGATCAGCACTTTCTTCGCGGCGAAATTAATGATCACGCAGCCGTCAGAGTTGGTGCCGTCACGGCTCGGCTCACACTCAAAATTCGCCGCGTTGAGAATAACCCACTCGTCTTTGCCCGCCGGGTTGTAAGCGCTCGGGCGTACAAACATGGTGCGGCCGAAAAGATTCTGCCAGGCGGTTTCAGTCGTCGCACGAACCGGCAGATAGTGGGTGGAATCACTGCCCACGTGCAGCTCAGAAACGAAATGATCACGACCGCCCAGATAGCCTTCAACCCGCTCCCAAAGAGCATCGAATTTCGCGGCATCGAACGGGCGGTTGACGCTGCCCCAGTCAATACTGTCACGTGTGGACGGCTCATCGACAATAAAACGGTCTTTCGGCGAACGACCGGTACGTACACCGGTATTGACGGCTAGGGCGCCATCAGCCGACAAGCGGCCTTCACCACGGGCCACGGCGCGCTCAATCAATTCGGCGCTGCTAAGATTCACATGGATTCGGGGAGCGGCTTGAGTCGTGGTCATTTCGATTCCTAGGCCTTACGGCCATTCTCTCGTTACCGGGCGTCACTGACGCCACCAAAAAAGTCATCCCAGCGATATAAAATTCGCTGGGCCTACTGAAGTCAGGCGCATTATTGCAAAAAGAAAGCCCCCGGGAAACGGGGGCTTTCATCAAACATTTTGTAGTTAAACTACTACAAAGACACAATATTTTGTGTTGCAGCGCAGTAAGTTTTCAAACGGTCGTTTGGCAGATCCGCCGAATGCATTGTATCTACTGGCCCTTTGCGAGCTAACCTTTTTACTCTATGCATTCATAAGCGACTACAAAATCAGTGAATAACCGGTGGCAGCGCGTCGGGGTTATCCAATAACGACTCAATATCGGCCGCAGTGTAGTGATATTTCGTGTGGCAGAAGTGGCATTGGGTATCGATCGCACCCTGTTCACGAAAAATATCGCGTAGCTCGTCGGCGCCTAACGTTATCAGTGCGTCAGCCATTCGCTCGCGCGAGCAGGTACACCCAAAGCGCAGCGCCTTGGGCTCAAATACGCGTACGGTTTCCTCATGGTACAGGCGGTAAAGCACCTCGCGCTGCTCCAATCCTAGAAGTTCTTCAGTTTTGATGGTATCGGCGAGCGCCACGCTGCGCTCCCAAGCATCCGTATCCTGATTCTGCGAGTCATCGGGCAGGCGCTGTAGCAGTAAGCCACCAGCACGCTCACCGTCAGCCGCTAGCCATAACCGGGTAGGCAACTGTTCGGATTGACTAAAGTAGTCTTCCAGACAGCCGCTAAGCGTTTCATGATCCAGCGCGACGATTCCTTGATAGCGGTTGCCTTCTCGCGGGTCAAGCGTGATGACGATCTGCCCTTCTCCGACCAGCTCTCGAAAGCTCGTCCGTTCGCTGGGCAAGTGGCTGTCTTCGGCAATACGGGCAATCGCACGTAGCTCGCCACCGGGGTTGGATTCCGCCATCAATAGCGACAGCACGCCCTGGCCACGCACTTCGATGCTTAAAGTACCGTCCAGTTTGATGGTATCGGTAAGCAGCGCGACGGCGGCCAGTAGTTCGCCGAGCAGCTCATTAACCGCCGGTGGGTAAGCATGGCGCGTGAGTACTTCGTGGTAAGCAGTGGCCAACGTTACGATTTCGCCACGCACATTGGTTTGGTCAAACATGAACCGCTGGATCTGATCAGACATAACAAGGTCCTGCTATAAAAGGGTACTTAAAAAGGCACTTGGCGGGCTAACCTGCCTTGGACGGTGAAGGTAGCCCAAGGCAGGAAACGTCGGCTACTCGCCTGGCTGACGCTGAAAGCGCTGTATATCGCGACGCTGCTTTTTATCAGGCCGCTTGAGGGGGTGCTGCATGGCTTCATTGGTAAGCCTGCGCGCTTCGGCCTCGCGGGCACGGCGCTCAGCACTGTCTGTCGTCTCTGCATAGAGCTTGCGTGCTTCAGGCGCGCCACGGCGCTGGTCCGAAAGCTCGATCACTTCGACTTCATAAATATCCCAGCCTTGAGGTACGCGAATCAGCGCTCCCAGCTCGACATTCTTGCTGGTTTTGACACGTGCACCGTCGTAGTGCACCTTGCCACCTTCAATAGCTTTTTTGGCGAGCGCGCGGGTTTTGAAAAACCGCGCGGCCCATAACCACTTATCCAAGCGAACGGTGTCGCTCATTAACGCTCTCCTTGCTGCTCTGGAAGATCTTGTGACAGCAGCTGGGCAAATCGATCCAAGGCGATAAACTCCTGCAGCTCTTTCTCAGGGCGCTGGCTGTCCGGCTGCTTAATACCCAGCAAATGCCGAATACCAAACTCGCGAGCGCTTTCCAGCACGCGGGAGTTATCGTCTATAAACAGGGTGCGGGCAGGGTCAAAGGGTTCGATCTCTTGAAGCGCAAACCAAAACGCCTGCTCCTCCTTGGCTGCCCCTACGTCTTCTGAGGAAATGATGGCGTCCAGGTAGTTTTCCAACCCCGTTAACGGCAATTTAAGCGATAGGCTGGCTCTATCGGCATTGGTTGCCAATATTACGCGCGGGTGAGCCTGCTTTAGCCATTTCAGAAAATCGAGTGCATCACTACGTAAACCGATTAAATGCTGTACCTCACGCTTGAGCGCAACAATATCGACATTAAGCTCTCGGCTCCAGTACGCCAGGCTGTACCAGTTAAGCGTGCCCTGCTCGCCTATAATCCGCTTTTGAAGCGCATTTTGAGACGCTTCATCAAGCTGATGAAGCTCTCTATAGCGACGCGGCAAATGCTCAAGCCAGAAGTGGCTGTCAAAGTGCAGGTCTAGCAGCGTGCCATCCATATCCAGCAGGACGGTATCAATTTCGCGCCAATCAATCATTGCCGCTCCAGTCTAAAAGAGTAAGCGTGCTATTGTAGCCTAACCCCTTTTTAGCAGCCATGGAGGCCTGTATGTCAGCATCTGATTCTCCTTCCGGCTACCTGCGCAAGCCGCAGATACTCGCCCGTGAGAGCGTAGCCAAAAGCCGTTTATTCCATATCGAGTCGCTGGATTTACGTTTTTCAAACGGCGAGGAGCGCCAGTTTGAGCGCTTGACCGGGGCTGACCGTGGCGCCGTCATGATTGTGGCCATGCCCGACCCCGACCATGTACTGTTGATTCGCGAGTATGCGGCAGGCTTTGAAGATTACATATTAACGCTTCCCAAAGGCCTGGTAGACCCGGGTGAAGATATTGTGACCGCCGCAAACCGGGAGCTGATGGAAGAGTGTGGTTTTGGCGCTCACCGCATCGAGCCGCTGGTTGAGCTTTCGCTGGCCCCTAACTATATGCGCCATCGAATGCAGGTATTGATTGCCACTGACCTGTACCCCAAACGGTTGCCGGGCGACGAACCAGAACCGCTTATTGTCGAAACCCACCCCATCGAAGATCTGCCTGCCCTTCTGCTGCGCGACGATTTTCATGAAGCCCGCGCCATAGCAGCCCTGTATATCGCCCGTGATAAATTACGTGATGAGAAGCGTCAGGACGCTGCTGATTTGTTGTGAGGTAATGCCGGACACGCCTTTCAGCGCGGGCCTCGATCTTCGAATCCAGCAAAAACCGTAGCGCGGGGTAACGTTTTGCGAGGGACGAGTAAATAAGGCACCTGCGGGTGGCGGCGATTCGCCGCCTTGGGCTCGCCATCAATGCTATGCCTTCGTGCCCCCATCACCCAACCCCGGCAGCGCTTCGCGCTGCTTCCGCGGGTGCGCTTCGCTTACCACGCGCTACGAATTTGCGCTATTTTCGGACCCAGCAACAACCGTAGCGCGTGGTAACGTTTTGCGAGGGACGAGCAAATAAGGCACCCGCGGGTGGCGGCGATTCGCCGCCTTGGCATTGCCATCGAAATCAGACTGTTGTGCTTTCATCACTCAACCCGGCAGCGCTTCGCGCTGCTTCCGCGGGTGCGCTTCGCTTACCACGCGCTACGGGTTCTCGCTATTTTTCGGATTCGCAAGAATCGTAGCGCGGGGTAACGTTTTGCGAGGGACGAGCAAATAAGGCACCCGCGGGTGGCGGCGGTTCGCCGCCTTGGCTATTCCACCGCGCTTATGCTTTTGCATCTCATCACCCGGCAGCGCTTCGCGCTGCTTCCGCGGGTGCGCTTCGCTTACCACGCGCTACGGTTTGTGCATTATCAAACGATGGATAAGCCCCCTACGTAGCGCGTGGTAACGTTTTGCGAGGAACGAGTAAATAAGGCACCCGCAGGTGGCGGCGATTCGCCGCCTTGGCTATTCCACCGCGCTTATGCTTCTGCATCTCATCACCCGGCAGCGCTTCGCGCTGCTTCCGCGGGTGCGCTTCGCTTACCACGCGCTACGGGTGTGCGCTATTTTTCGGATTCGCAAAAATTGTAGCGCGGGGTAACGTTTTGCGAGGGACGAGTAAATAAGGCACCTGCGCGTGGCGGCGGTTCGCCTGCCTTGGCTATTCCACCGCACTTATGCTTCTGCACCTCATCACCCGGCCGCGCTTCGCGCTGCTTCCGCGGGTGCGCTTCGCTTACCACGCGCTACGAATTTGCGCTATTTTCGGATCCGTCGATAGCGATACGTTTTGTAAGGGACGAGCGAATACCGGCACCCGTGTGAAGCGGGCGCCGGTATTCGGTGTGGGGTTAAAAGTGGGGTTTGAGTGCTATCCAGCGGCGTTGGCGGTAGCTATCCTGGCCGGCTTCCAAAAGCGTCATCGAGCGTAGCGCGGCTTCGATATCGACCGGCAATGCAGCGCGGCCTTGAATGGCCTCGACGATTCCCTGGTAATAGGCCAGGTAGTTACCCGGCTGAGTAGGATGCTCATGGCTTGTTAGCGATGCGCTTTCATCCTGACCTTCGCGCAGCGTTAACGCACCTGGGGTATCTTCCCCCCAATTAACGGTGGGCACTTCTCCTGCCTTCAGGCGATCTTCCTGGGGGTCCAGGCCGTATTTTATATAGCTGCCTTGCGTGCCATGTATCCGAAAACGCGGTGTCGCTTCAGCCACTAGTGCACTGGCGCTTAACTGAACACGCCGGTCATCGTAGGCAAGCAGCGCGAGAAAATCATCATCGGCTTGAGCACCATCGCGGCGTGTGCCCAGCTCCAGCAAAATGGCGCTGGGCATTCCGAACAGTTCACATGCCTGATCCAGCAGATGTGGCCCCAGGTCATACCACAGTCCGCCACCTGCCGCGGCTTTCTCGCGCCAGCGGTCGCGGACTTCAGGTTTGAATCTGTCAAAGCGCGACTCGAAACCGGTGACACGCCCTAGCGTGCCAGCTTCAAGCAGTGCCTTGACGGTTAAAAAATCGCTGTCCCAACGACGATTATGAAACACCGAGATCAAACGCTCTTTCACCACGGCGAGCGATTTCAGCTGCTTGGCTTCTGACAGCGTCACGGTAAACGGCTTATCCACCACAACGTGTTTACCCGCAGTGAGTGCCATTTTGGCAAGCGGGTAGTGAGTATCGTTGGGCGTGGGAATCACGATAAGGTCAATATCATAACGTTGGCATAATGCCCGCGCTTCGCTCTCGACCTCGACATCAGGCAGGTCAGCCCGCACCTTGGCGGCGTCACTTGAAGATACAGCCACTAAATCCAGGCCTTCCGTGGCCTGAATGAGCGGTACGTGAAACGTTTTACTCGCGAACCCATAACCTACCAGGCCCACATTGATTGTTGCTTTCATAATGCTCCTTGCGAAAGTTTAATCGAGTTTTGAAAGGTCGCGCACCGCCCCTTTGTCAGCGGAGGTAGCCAATAGTGCATAGGCCTTGAGCGCAGGCGTTACCTTACGCGGACGCTGCTCGACTGGCTTCCAGGCATCTTTGCCTTTGGCGTCCATCGTTTCGCGGCGGGCGGCAAGCTCAGCGTCGGTAAGCTTGACGTTAATCGTGCGGTTGGGAATGTCGATAACAATGGTATCGCCCTGCTCTACCAAGCCTATCGCACCACCCGCGGCGGCTTCAGGCGACACATGACCAATTGATAAACCGGATGTTCCGCCAGAGAAGCGGCCATCGGTCAACAGTGCGCAGGCTTTGCCCAGCCCCTTGGACTTAAGATAAGAGGTCGGATACAG
The DNA here is from genome assembly GCF_014897985.1 of Halomonas colorata. GTDB lineage: Bacteria > Pseudomonadota > Gammaproteobacteria > Pseudomonadales > Halomonadaceae > Vreelandella > Vreelandella colorata. Next base: position 28,731 of record NZ_JABUZA010000019.1, on the reverse strand, counting down.
CATTTCCTGCATGCCGGGGCCACCTTTAGGGCCTTCGTAGCGAATCACTACGACATCGCCTTCTTTTACCTTGCCATCTAGCACGTTGGCAACCGCTTGATCTTGGGACTCCACTACGTGGGCGGTGCCTTCAAACAGCAGAATCGAGTCATCGACGCCGGCGGTTTTGACCACACAGCCATCCAGCGCGATATTGCCATAAAGCACCGCCAGACCGCCCTGGGTTGAGAACGCATGCTCCAGGTTACGGATACAGCCGGTCGCCCGGTCGCCGTCCAGGCTTGGCCAGCGTGTGCTTTGCGAGAACGCGGTCTGGGTGGGTACACCACCAGGACCCGCTTTGAAGAACTCAACCACTTCCGGGCTGGGCGAGCGCATGATATCCCACTCGTCCAGCGCTGCCTTGAGACTGTCGCCGTAAACCGTGGGTACCGAGGTATCCAGCACGCCCGCGCGATCAAGCTCGCCCAGAATCGCCATGATACCGCCCGCCCGGTGCACGTCTTCAATGTGATACTTCTGAGTATTAGGTGCCACTTTACACAGCTGAGGCACTTCGCGGGATAGCTGATCGATATCCGACATGGTGAAGTCGACTTCCGCTTCTTGCGCGGCGGCCAACAGGTGCAAAATGGTATTGGTGGAACCGCCCATGGCGATATCCAGCGTCATGGCGTTTCTAAACGCGGCTTTGGAGCCAATTGCGCGGGGCAGCAAGTGTGCCTCATTGCCTTCATAGTAACGCTTGGCTAGCTCGACAATCTTGTGGCCGGCGTTTTCAAACAGCCGACGACGATCAGAGTGCGTTGCCAGCACAGTGCCGTTACCCGGCAATGCCAGGCCGAGCGCTTCAGTCAGGCAGTTCATTGAGTTGGCGGTAAACATACCCGAGCAGCTGCCGCAGGTGGGGCAAGCGCTACGCTCGACTTCGGCCAGCGTTTCATCATCCACGCTGTCGTCAGCTGCCATGACCATGGCGTCTACCAAATCCAGACCGTGATCCAAAAGCTTGGTTTTGCCTGCTTCCATTGGCCCGCCAGACACAAAGACCACCGGAATATTCAGGCGCATAGCGGCCATCAGCATTCCGGGGGTGATTTTGTCGCAGTTGGAGATACAAACCAGCGCATCCGCACAGTGCGCGTTACACATGTACTCGACGCTGTCAGCGATAATGTCGCGGCTAGGCAATGAGTACAGCATGCCGTCATGGCCCATCGCGATGCCGTCGTCGACAGCGATAGTATTGAATTCCTTGGCTACACCACCGGCTTTTTCAATTTCACGGGCGACCAGCTGGCCCATATCTTTCAGGTGAACGTGACCGGGGACAAACTGGGTAAAGGAGTTGGCGACCGCGATAATCGGCTTATGGAAATCCTCGTCTTTCATACCAGTGGCGCGCCATAAAGCGCGAGCGCCAGCCATATTACGGCCAGCGGTGGTCGTACGGGAGCGATACTCAGGCATAGTGTCCTCTACATCTTTTTTTTGGCCCGCTGCCAACTCGGCGGTGGGCAGGTGAATCCAGCGCCCTAGATTGTGGCATGAGCGCTCTCATCAGGCCAGATGTAGAGAAAGCACAATGTCTAGAGGTAAGGTCTCGTTAAAATGCCTCCCACTCATCATGTTGAGACTGAACGATCAGTTTCTTCTTCGACTCCGCTTTAGCTGGCGCTATAGGCTTGACCGTTTTCGGTTCGGTTTGATGCGTGTGCCGAAGCTTTTCACGTGCGGTGACAATGCTCTCTTCTTGTACGCCTTTTAAGCGAAACGCATCCACCACGTTGGCAAGCTCATAAGCTTCCAGTGTTAAATTGTCAGCCGACGCGGCGATGGACTGTACCTTGGAGGCATTTTGCTGTGTCACATGATCCATTTCGGCCACGGCTGAGTTAATCTGCCCAATACCGCTACTCTGTTCATTGGACGCCGTGCTGATGGATTCCATCAGCACGCTGACCTGGCTTACCTGCTGCATGACATTTTCAATGGCACGCTCGGCCTGTTCAACCGCACTGCGGCCGCCGCTGACTTCTTGCGTGGTGCTGTCGATCATCTTGCGAATTTCCTGGGCAGCGTCGGCACTGCGCCCTGCCAGGTTACGCACTTCACTGGCAACCACGGCGAAACCACGTCCGTGCTCCCCTGCCCGTGCGGCCTCGACAGAAGCATTCAGCGCCAAGATGTTGGTCTGAAAAGCGATCCCATCAATCACACTGATCATTTCGTTCATCTTGTCTGCACTTTGCGCAATGCGCTGCATACGCTCGACCAGCGCTTCCATCTGCTTTCCGGTGTCGCGGGTGCTGGCAGCATTTTGTAGTGCAAGCTCTGTTGCCTGGCGGGCATTTTCGGTATTTTGCTGCACGGTGGAAGTGATTTCTTCCATGCTAGCAGCCGTTTGCTGAAGCGATGACGCCTGCTGCTCAGTACGCGAGGAGAGCTCTTCATTTTCTGCGGCGATCTGTCTGATCGCCGGTGTTACAACAGATACCCGACCTTCCAGATCGTTGACGATGCTCGCCAGACTAAAGCGCATGGTGTCCAGCGAGTAGAGCAGTTCTCCCAGCTCATCGTTAGTGGTACGGCTTTCGCTTGCAGCAAGATTACCGGCGGCAATTTGGAAGGTTAAGTGCCGGGCGCCCGCTAAACTGCGAAATACACTGCGTAAAATAAACGTGCTTAAACTAATCAGCACTAATAACCCAATCGCCATCAGGGCAAGCTGTGCAATCAGCATCTGCTGGCGGCGTTGCTGAGCTTGTGTCACCAGCATTTCAGCCTGGGTACGCTCACTGACTACCAGATGGCCGCTCATGTCGCGCAGCGCTTCGGTGTGTGGCTGAATAGTATCGTTTAAAGCTTCAAAAGCGGCGAAACCGTTGCTTGCTTGGATGGCATTTAACGCCGCATCGACACTGACTAACCACTCATTTAAGGTTGTATCGAACGCCTGTACCTGTTGATTATTGACCTCGTCTGTCAGGTAGTCGCGCCATAGATCATTGAGTTGCGACGTATGCTGTTCGATATCAGCACGAACGACGTCTATATCCACACGCCGGGGATTACGCACGGCGGGTTCAAGCGTTTCAAGCACCTGCCCCAGACGCCGCTCAATGCGCTGTAGATTGGCGATAGATTCCAATCCTGACTGGTTAAGGGTATTCAAACGCTCACCCGACTCGATCAGACCATAAACCCCCAACCCACCCGCCAAGCCCAGTAGCAAGAGAGCAGCAACCACCATGCTGATGAGCCTAGCCTTTAAGCTGGTAAATGCTAAGCGCGACCAAATACCCAGCACCCCCTTACGGCGCAGTACTCCCTGTGCCAGCGTATAGCGTCGTGCCTGCCCTTTTTCGCGCATTTGGGCATAGATAGGCGCAGCCTGGGCTACGACCTCCGGTGAGACTTTGCGGCGAACCGAGGTATATCCTACGATGCGGTCGCCATCCCGAAGTGGCGCGACGGTGGCATTTACCCAGTAGTAATCGCCATTTTTACGCCGGTTTTTGACGACACCCTGCCAGGTTGCCCCAGATTTAATGGTCTTCCAAAAGTCCGCGTAGGCGGCTTCAGGCATATCGGGGTGGCGAAGCAAATTATGCGGAGCACCTATCAGCTCGTCGCGCGTATAACCACTGACTTCAACAAAGGTGGAGTTAGCAAACGTTACCCGCCCTTTCAAATCAGAGCGTGAAATCAATACCGACTCATCGTTCAATACGTATTCGCGTTGAGTCACAGGTTGGTTATTACGCATCAGGGCTCCCTAGAAGCTTTAATTCTTTTAATTAGCGCTATTGTCACCATCTAGCTTGAAACTAAATTAAGGAATAGACATAAAAAAACGCCGTACTTTTGCACGGCGTTTAAAATTAATTAATAAAACTGACCTTATGTTAGCCCGCTAAGCTAAGGCGCGCATGAAAGACTCGCTAGCATGATCACCCTTAATCTTTAAAAACCACATTAGCGACATCCTTATAGCGATTTGCAAAGTGCACGGTTACCCCATCTTTAAGATACTCTGGTAACTCTTCATAATCCCGCCGGTTGGCCTCAGGCAAAATCAATTCAAAGATATCGCTGCGCCGGGCAGCAATGACTTTTTCACGAATGCCACCAACGGGAAGCACCTGACCGGTTAGCGTCAGCTCACCCGTCATCGCCAGCGGCCGATTAATAGCCTCATGTTTGGCAAGTGACAGCAGCGCGGTAGTCATGGTCACCCCGGCGGACGGCCCATCCTTTGGTGTAGCACCTTCCGGCACATGAAGATGGACAAAAGCTGAATCAAAGAAATCAGCATCCGCTCCATACTCCTGCAGGTGGCCCAGCGTATAGCTGTAAGCGATGTTGGCAGACTCCTTCATGACATCGCCAAGTTTGCCCGTAAGCTTAAATCCGCGGTCCAGCGAGTGGATCTTGCCAGCTTCAATGGGTAGCGTGGCGCCCCCCATGGATGTCCAAGCAAGCCCTGTTACCACACCTTCACCCTTGAGCACTTTCTCTTTACGGAACAGAGGTGCCCCTAGGAACTCTTCGAGGTTATTGACCGATACTTTGACGGTTTCGAGTTCTTCTTCCAATAGTTTGACGGCCGCTTTGCGCACAATACGATGAAGCTGTTTTTCAAGCTGCCGAACCCCTGCTTCACGGGCATACCCTTCGATGACTTGCTTTAAGGCTGCCTCGGTCAAGTTAATACGCTTTTTGGGCATATTGTTGCGCTTAAGCAGCTTCGGCCACAGATGATGCTTGGCAATCGCGAGCTTTTCCTCGGCAATGTAGCCGGATAAGCGAATTTGCTCCATACGGTCCAGCAGAGGGCCAGGAATCGAGTCCAGCGTATTGGCCGTACAGATGAACAGCACCTTGGAAAGGTCCATCCTGACATCTAGATAGTGATCCAGAAAGTCGATATTTTGTTCAGGATCCAGTACTTCAAGCAGCGCCGAGGCAGGGTCGCCCTGGAACGATTGTCCCAGCTTATCGATTTCATCCAGCATGATAACGGGGTTTTCGACTTCGACTTCTTTAAATGCCTGGACAAGCTTGCCGGGCATCGCGCCTACGTATGTACGCCGATGGCCCTTGATTTCCGCTTCGTCGCGCATTCCGCCGACCGAGAAACGATAGAATTCTCGCCCCAAGGCTTCGGCAATAGAGCGGCCGATGGACGTTTTACCCACCCCAGGAGGGCCAATCAGCAAAACAATTGAGCCGCCCACATCGCCTTTAAATGTGCCTTCCGCCAGGAATTCTACAATTCGTTCTTTAACATCTTGCAGGCCGTCGTGGTCTCGGTTCAACACCTCACGGGCATGACCTAAATCAAGCTTATCCTGACTTGTGACTCCCCAGGGCAAGCAGGTTAGCCAGTCAAGATAGTTACGCGTAGTACCATACTCGGGGGAGCCGGTTTCCAGAACACTCAGCTTATTGAGCTCATCATCGATACGGCTTTGAACACGCTCAGGAACAACTAATGATTCCAGACGGTTTCTAAAAGTATCGACATCGTTTTCACGGTCATCCTTGGAAATGCCTAGCTCGCGCTGAATAACTTTTAGCTGCTCGCGCAGGAAAAACTCACGCTGGCGGTCCTGCATTTGCGCATTGACCTGTTCGCTGATTTCGCTTTGCAGCTGGGCAACCTCAATCTCCTTACGCAGAAGAGGCAAAACCTTGTGCATACGCTCAGCGACCGGCAGCGTTGCCAGCACGTCCTGGAGTTCAGGCCCTTTGGCCGACGTAATCGCTGCGGCAAAATCGGTTAAGGGGCCTGGCTGATGAGGGCTAAAGCGATTTAGATAGTGCTTTAGTTCTTCGCCATAAAGCGGGTTGATCGGCAGCAACTCTTTAATACCGTTAATGATCGCCATGGCGTAAGCACGGGTTTCTTCATTTTCGGCATCGACGGGTTCTTTGGGGTAAGTGACCTCAACCAGATAAGGCGGCTCTTTAGAAAGCCAGCGCTTAATATGAAAACGCTGCACCCCTTGGGCAATAAACTGAATTTGCTGGTCTTCACCTTTGAGCTTATGCACTCTGACGGCAGTACCAATTTCTGGAAAATCATCGTGGTCTAACGACTCAACACCGCCCTCGCCCACGAAGGCAACACCCAGGGTTTTATGCGGCGTATTGCCGACACGACGCATGGTTTCTTCCCAGCGCTCACGGTTGATTACCAGTGGCTGTACCTGAGCCGGGAAAAAAGGCCGGTTGTGAATAGGGAGTAAGTAGATGCGCTCGGGGAGCATTTCGCTGGCGGGAACCAGCGAGTTTATCTTCTCGCCGTCTGAACGATGCTCATTTTCGCTGGCATCATCAGATTGGTGCGATGACGATTCGTCGTCCGCCAGCCAATCGAGATTATCGTGATCGCGGTTATTATCCTGGTCGCTCATGCACCCTCCAATAAACAGTGACTGACGGCTCTACCGTCTAGCATTGCCTATGGAATGCGGGCAAAGAGCTCAAACTTCAACCCTTATGGTTGTCTATTGCGGCCATAGCTCAGGCAAGGGTCGACCATTAACGCGCCAGCTGCCACGTATAACGTCAAACTGTAAATCCCGGGTACCTAGCGGCAGACCTAACCATAACGCGGCGACAGTAGGCGCATCATGCCACATAAAATCGCCATCCAAGCGTTCAAACCAGCGCTCGCGCTCATCCGTTTTATCAAGTGCAGTAACACTTAACTGATCCAGCTTTCGGGCATCGAAAAACAGCGCACCATCAGCATCAACGCGAATACCCAATAAAGGGCTATTCAACGCTACCGTGGATACATCCAGGCGTGGAGAGTCACTCAATATCTGGAGCAGGTCAGGCTCAAGGCGGGACAGCAAACCTTCGGCCATCGGCAGACTGGTATCGCCCCACGCGGCTTCCTGACGCAAGCGTCGGATCGTCTGGCGTATGGCATCGGCATTTAGGCGCGAAAGCTCCATTTCAATACGCCCGTTAATCAGCGGCGTATCCGGAGCCTCAGAAGGCACCATCATATCGCCCATCACCAGTTCACCTTTAATGCGCAGCTCGCTTTCATCCAACACCATATAGCTTTGCAGGCTAAGCGGCGCTAGCTGTATGGCATAGGCAGGATAACGTAGCGCCACCGAATCAACTTGCAAATGGTCACGCTGGGTAAAATGATAGGCATCGTCAATATAGGTGTAACGACTTTCAAGCAGCGTTGGCCCCAAGGTCAACTGCGCGACACCATCTATTAATGACAGTTGGTCGAGACGAACACGTAAACGCCAGTCACCAAAGACACCTTCAAGACGCAGGCGCGCACCGCGAACTTCAAGTTCTCGTCCACTTTGCTGGATAATAAAGGGGGCTAAGGCGAGCTGTAGTTCGCTACGGCCACTTAACGTGTGATAGCGCCCTTTCCAACGTGGGGCGGATGCCGCGGTTACCTCGCCGACTGCACGCTGTAAGACCGTATCCAGACGCGGCGAAAGCGTGCCTTCGACATCGGTGCTTAAAATGCCGTGACGAGCGCGGTAGGTAAGCTCTAACCGCCAGGGGCGCCCCAGTAGAGGTGAAAGCAATAAACGTCCCTGGGAACTTAACCAGCCACGACTGCTCTCAGTACGGGTTACCCGCCATTCACCTCGCGCTTCCAAATCTTCTAGTGCCTGACGAAGGCTACGCTCAAATAACACGCTGGACAGCAGTTGTCCTGCCATCCATACGATGGCGATCGCTGCCAAGATAGGGACGATTAAACGTTCCTTGCGCATGCCATCTCCTTGAGCCGCACCGGTAAGAAGTACTTTTCGTCAGCGCCTTTACTAAGTTTTTTATCAGCACTTCTAATAAGTACTTTTTATCAGCACCTCTCATAAGTACATTTCGCCAGTACCATAATAAGTACTTTATAAGTACTTTCTGTACGTAACTTTCGCCAGTGTCACCTGCCGCTGCGTATTAGGGCAACCGATACCATCAATGTAGCCAACGCCATCAATGTAGCCAATACCATAGGTGCATGGTACTCCAGGCATAGATCCCGGCCATGACATCATCAATCATGATGCCAAAGCCACCGGCAACACGCCGGTCCGCCCAGCGAATCGGCCAAGGTTTAAACACATCGAAGATACGGAACACAATAAAGCCCCATAGCGCGGCCTCCCAGGAGAAAGGCACGGCGGCCATCGTAATCCAGTACCCCACGAACTCATCCCAAACAATGCCGGAATGATCGTGTACGCCTAAATCATGCGAGGTCTTATCACACAGCCAAACGCCGACGATAAAGGCGACAAGCACAATACCTAAATACCAGCCGAGCGGTAAATCCGCCATCATCCAGTAGAAAGGGATGGCGGCGAGCGTGCCAAAGGTACCCGGCGCCCAGGGCACCGTACCGCTGCCTAAACCAAACGCGAAAAAATGCGTTGGGCGACGCCACACACTTGATGGTGCACGGTTCATGGCGTTCCCTCATTAAAATGCTGCCAACCAGCCTTGCTATACGGTGCGATCCCTTCAACACCCAGCGTTTCACTGCATTGGCCGATCACTGTTAACGCTAATCCCTGCTTGCGGAGATCACGCTGTGCGTTAACCACGTTTTCCGGCGCCAGGGTAACCAGCAGTTCATAATCATCCCCGCCTGACAGCGCAGCGTTGCGCGCCTCTTCAAGGCCAAGCGACTCGATAAGTGTCTCGGCCAATGGCAACGACTCGACATCAATAATAGCGCCTACCTTGGAGGCTGCGCGCAGATGGGCAAGATCGGCCAATAGCCCATCAGAGATGTCCATTGCGGCGGTCGCCATATCGCGAAGTACCACCCCCGCCGCTAAACGCGGCTCGGGCAGCAAATAGCGGCGCAGCAAGGGATGCTTGAGATCACGTTCACCACGCTGCCAAAGTGCTAACCCGCCAGCGCCACCGCCTAGGGCACCGGTGACCGCAATCATATCGCCAGGCCTGGCGCCTGCACGGGTCAAAGCACGACCCTTGAGCACCTCGCCCATAACGGTTACCCCGATGCTCAGAGCACCCGACGTGACGTCGCCACCAGCCAGCGTGGTTGACTGCTGCTGACATAGCGAATGAAAACCATCGGCAAAATCTTTTATCCACGCGTGGATAGCGGCATCATCAAAAAACGTTCGCTGATCCAGCGTGAGCGCCATAAAACACCAGCGCGGGTCTGCGCCCATGGCCGCTAAATCGCTTAACGCAACGGCAAGCGCACGATGCCCCACCGCAAAGGCCGGGGCATCATGGGGGAAGTGAACATCCACAACGGACGTATCAACGCTAACCGCGAGCTGATGATTCGCTTGAGGCACTAACAGGGCAGCATCGTCGCCACCACCCAGTGCGACGCCATCTTTCGCATTAAGCTTTTGCGACGGCATCAGATAACGACGAATCAAATCAAATTCGGCAAGCACAAAGGCCCCTTAAACGTTTTATCAGGCAGCCCGGCGTTACAAACGGCGAGCGCTGACTTCGGCACTTCTCAAGCGATTAGCCAGCTTGTCGAGAATGCCGTTCACGTATTTATGGCCGTCGGTTGCGCCAAACGACTTGGCCAACTCAACCCCTTCATTGATAACTACCCGGTACGGCACCTCCATACGGCGGGAAAGCTCGTAAGCCCCCAGACGTAAAATAGCTAGCTCTACCGCATCCAGATCTTCCAGACGGCGATCCAGCAAGGGAGATATTTCACGATCAAGCTCAATCTTAAAACGCGCGGTGTTGTGCAGAAGCTCGTGGAAAAGCGCCTTGTCAGCGATTTCCATCACCTTAACCCAGTTTTCATGATCTTCCAGGTCATCATCAGCTACCTGGCTACGAAACTCGGCTTCAACAGCAGTAATCGATTTACCGGTCATCTGCCACTGATACAACCCCTGTACGGTCAATTCACGGGCAGCGTGACGGCTCTGCTGTGCGGCAGAGGGCTTACGCTCACGGCGCTCGCTCATTGTGAATCTCCTAGCGGTATCGCGCGCAGCAGTGAGACCATTTCCATCGCTGCCATAGCGGCTTCCGTTCCCTTGTTGCCCGCTTTGGTACCCGCACGCTCAATCGCCTGCTCGATGGACTCAACGGTCAATACGCCATTGGCGACCGGCGTATCAAACTCCAGCTGCAAATGGTTCATCGCAGTATTACAGCCGCCTGCTACGTATTCAAAGTGCGGCGTACCGCCACGAATCACCGCGCCAAGCGCGATAACCGCGTCAGGTTTCATCACTTTAAGCACACGCTTTACCGCAAGCGGCAGTTCCCAGGCACCCGGAACGTGAACAATATGAATATTCTCGGCATCTACACCGTGACGCGTCAAACTATCAATAGCGCCTTCTACAAGACTATCAACCACATGATGGTTGAACCTGCCAACCACGATAACGTAGCGGCCATCGACGTCGACAAACGTACCTTCTACTTGAGAGAGGGATTGCATCAATTTATTCCTGCTGAGAAATTGGCTCATACACGGTGTCATTCGGCCCCACGAGCTCGACAACTTCAAGATCAAAGCCTGAAAGGGCCGAAAACTTCCATGGTGAGCTTAGTAGCCGCATTTTACCAACGCCTAAATGGCGCAGAATCTGCGAGCCAGTACCAATCGTTAAATAATTACCCGTGCCATCGAAGTCGCTGGTGCGCGGCTGACGCACGCGGTCCAAAAACACGTCTAACTGATCTTTTAAATCCTGATGCGGACGGCCGTCATCAATAAGCACCAGAACGCCGGCAGACGAGCCGGCGATCTCTTCAAGCGCCCGATGGGCATTCCAGCGCCCCTGCTCATCTTTGGCTAAGCCGAGCACATCACGCAGCGTATCCGCCAAATGAACGCGAACGGTGGTTGCCTGATCCGGAGTGGGCTGCCCCTTCACGAGCGCTAAATGATGCGCCCCCTGGATGCGATCACGGAAAACATGCAGCGCCAGCTCCCCTTGAGAAGTCATGACGGTGGAGGTTTCCACATGATCAACCGTCTGCTCATGAATAATACGGTAATGAATCAGGTCGGCAATGGTACCGATTTTAATATCATGCTGCTTGGCAAACGCCTCAAGTTCAGGCCGACGCGCCATGCTGCCATCATCATTCATAATCTCGCAAATCACACCGCTTGGGTCACAACCGGCTAAAGCGGATAAATCGCAGGCCGCCTCTGTATGACCTGCGCGGCGCAATACGCCACCGGGCTCGGCCATCAGCGGAAAAATATGCCCAGGCTGCACAATATCAGTCGGTTTAGCATACGGTGCGCAAGCCGCTTGAACCGTGCGCGCGCGATCAGCGGCCGAGATACCGGTTGTGACACCTTCCGTTGCTTCGATGGAAAGCGTGAACTTGGTACCAAAGCCCGAACCGTTATCACGCACCATCAAGGGCAAATTGAGCTGCTCGCAACGCTCTCGCGTCATCGGCATGCAGATAAGGCCACAAGCAAAGCGTGCCATAAAGTTGATATGCTCGGCCTGCACCTTCTCGGCCGCCATGATGATATCACCTTCATTTTCGCGATCCTCATCATCCATGAGGATCACCATTTTGCCCTGGCGAATATCGTCCACCAGCTCGGCGATAGAGGCTAAGCCCCCAGAGGAGGAATGCGCCATGGAAGCTCCTAAATATGAATTCGCACGGTATGCGATGTGGCGCAACGTCTTCGCTGCGCGATACTTAAAGATTATGATGCCAACGCTGGCGATACCAAACTGGCGACCTGAATTTGCGACAAGAGTACCTTGCTATCACCACATGCGCTAGTCAGGCTGAGGCGAGGCAATAATACGCCAATCACGACCAACAGCGCGCATATCATGAATGGTTAAACGCCGTTGATCCGCCATTCGTGAAAGCCCAGGCAGCGCAAAGAGCGGCTTTGCTTCACCACCCAATAAAGTGGGAGCGACAAAAAGTTGAAGCTCATCTACTAGCTGAGCATCTAACAGCGCCCCGGCAAGCGTAGCCCCTGTTTCAACCAGTAACTCATTAACCTGCTCGTTTTCAGCCAGCCACTGAAGCAACTCCTTCAGCGGAAGGCGTCCATCACTACCCGGCTCAAACACATGCACTTCAGCACCGGCGGCGATCAACTTAGTGCGTTTTTCAGGCGAATGTGCAGGCGTTGTCATGATCAGCGTTCGGCCCGGCTCGGTTAAGCAGGCCGCGGCCAGCGGTAAGCGCAGCCGGGTATCCACAATAATGCGTAACGGCTGGCGCAAAACTACCGTATCTGCGTTTGCCAGCTGCAATTGCTCAGCCCGTAAAGTCAGCCGTGAGTCGTCCATAATGATCGACTCAACACCGCTTAAAATAGCGCTGGAACGCGCCCGCAAACGCTGAACATGACTGCGCGCTTCAGGACCGGTTATCCACTGCGACTCACCTGATCCCATCGCCGTGCGGCCATCCAGACTCATGGCCATTTTCAGGCGTACAAAAGGACGTTGATGCTCCATACGGGCAATAAAGCCCGGGTTCAAGGCGCGTGCATCCTGCTCCAGCAGTCCCACGCTGACCTCGATGCCTGCCGCCCTGAGTACCTTGATTCCGTTCCCACTCACTTGTGGGTTAGGGTCCACCATGGCGACGACGACCCGCGCTATCCGGGCATTTTGGAGCGCTACCGCACAGGGCCCCGTTCTCCCAGTATGTGAGCAAGGTTCTAGGGTAACGTACGCCGTAGCGCCCCTTGCATGCTCACCGGCGGCATTTAGCGCGTTGATTTCGGCATGGGGCTCACCGGCGCGCACGTGATACCCCTCACCCACAATCTGCCCAGGTTGGCCAGGCAACTGCTGTACGATGACACACCCCACCCGCGGATTGGGGTCGGTGGTATACAGGCCCTTTCTTGCGAGCTGGAGGGCGCGCGCCATGTAACGGTGATCTAAGTCACTAAACGGGACAGTAGCACCCATTACGTATCGTCCTTCTCATGCCCTGGGGTTATGCGGGACGGTTCCTGAGAAAGGCGGTCAATTTCAGCGCGAAACTCGTCCAGATCCTGAAACTTACGGTATACGGAGGCAAATCGAATATAGGCAACTTGATCCAGGTTCTTTAAGGCCTGCATCACGGATTCGCCGATGTCACGCGCGTTAATTTCCCGGTCCCCCCTGGCGCGCAGCGTTTGACGAATACGTTCAACCGCCGCTTCAATAGATTCAGCACTGACCGGGCGTTTTTCTAATGCACGCACCATTCCATCGCGTAACTTTGCTTCATTAAAGCTTTCACGGGAGCCATCTGACTTTACGACCCGAGGCATCAGCAGCTCGGCCGTTTCGTAAGTAGTAAAGCGCTCATGGCAATTAGCGCACTGCCGACGCCGACGCACCTGATCGCCTTCCGCTACCAGTCGCGAATCGGTCACTCGAGTATCAGTAGCACCACAAAAAGGACAATGCATAGCGGTCAACCTGTTGTCAGTCCGTGCTGTAAGCTGCACGAGTAAGCGTGTTATAACCTAATTATCACTCACTATTTTCAAGCGCGTTTTTTATCTCTTATCGGGCGTAAACTCAAACGCCGTAAGGGGTTAAACGCGGGCCATAATGAAACGTCGGCGGCCTGTTACCCTGCATTGTAACGATTTGGCACACAAGCTGCATTTGTTCAATGCTAGTGCTTAATGAATTCAGGAGACAAATGGTTGATAAGGAGCCCCTTATGCCGACGTTTGAAAAGAAGGTTCACGGTTATCTGACGCATCTTTATGGCCCTCGCGCCGATGAAGTCCTGCGTCGTCTGGGCCAGCATCTCGATCACTTCCGTTCGTTAAGCGCGTCAGCATTAACCGATGCGCCAACGCACTGCGGCTCGGCACCAACATGGAGCGAAAAGGATCAGTGGTTGATCTGTTATGGTGATTCCATCATCGACACTGACTCCCCGCCTCTCGCCGTCCTGAACGATTTTTTACAGACGCGCCTGGGCGATCGCATCAGCGGTGTGCATGTTTTACCCTTCTTTCCCTGGAGTAGTGATGACGGTTTTTCGGTCATTCACTACCGTGAGGTCAATCCGGAACTTGGCGACTGGCAGCATATTCAGACACTGGCCCAACATTATGATGTGATGGCGGATCTGGTGCTGAACCATGTTTCCCGGGAATCGCTCTGGTTTGTCGATTACTTAAGCGGCAGCCTGCCGGGCCGCGATTACTTTATTGAAGTAGATCCTGAAACGGATATTTCCCACGTTACCCGCCCGCGTAGCAGCCCCCTACTCGTTCCGGTGGCAACACGCCGCGGCACGCGCCACCTATGGGCAACCTTTTCAGAAGACCAGCTTGATTTAAACTTTGAAAATCCTGATGTGCTTTTGGAGTTTGTGGGAATTTTGTTGTTCTACCTACAGCAAGGGACGCGGATCATTCGCCTGGATGCCGTGGCATTTTTATGGAAGCGTCTGGGTACTTCGTGTATCCATCTACCTCAAACGCACACTGTTGTACGCCTGTTACGTGCCGTCGTGGATGAAGTTGCGCCAGGCACCCTGCTAGTTACCGAAACCAACGTGCCCCACGAAGAAAATATCAGTTACTTCGGTCTGGAGCGCCTGCCCGAAGGCCCGCCTGATGAAGCACATATGGTGTATCAATTTGCGCTCCCTCCGCTGCTACTTCACACCTTAACGCGGGGCGAATCGGAAACCCTGCAAGCATGGTTATCAAGTTTACCGGTATTGCCGTACCAGTGTACGTACCTGAACTTTACCGCAAGCCACGATGGTATTGGCGTGCGCCCTTTGGAGGGATTGCTGCCTAACCATGAGCGCGACGCACTTTTAGAGCTGATGCATCGCTTCGGCGGTTTTGTCAGCATGCGCAGCAACCCCGATGGCAGCGATACACCTTACGAAATTAATATCACTTGGTTCGAAGCAATGCGTGGCACCCACCGTGGCCCAGACCCATGGCAGGTAGCACGCTTTTTGTGCAGCCAAGCTATTATGCTGAGCCTACAGGGGATTCCAGCCCTGTATATTCATACGCTGACCAGCACGCTCAATGATGTCGAAGGCGTTGAGCGCAGTGGCCGCTTACGCTCGATTAATCGGCGTCGCTGGCAGCGCAGTGAGCTTGATCTACTGCTCGATAACACCACCAATCCGACGCACTATATTTTCCAAGCACTGTGTCGCCTGCTTGAACAGCGCCAGCAGGAACCATGCTTTCATCCCAGTGCTGCACAGCGCGTACTTACTTCGCCACCGGAGCTTCTTGCCATCGAGCGCGGCCCGTTACATAGCGGGCGCCGGCTACTTGCTCTGTATAATGTCACCGACAAACCATTATGTTTGTCAGACATGGGAGAAGCCGTGGCACAATCGCTTGAACAGCACAATTGGCAAGCGATTGAGCCCGAAAGCGCGCATCTAGAGGACACGCTTTCGCCTTATGCGGCACGCTGGCTAATCGCCTTTACATAGTGTTTTATATTAGTAGTGCTTAGGTATTTAGCACTCAGGTATTAATAGTGCTCGGGTATGAATAATGCCTGGGTATTAATAGCGTTTGGGTATTACCTGACGATAGGCTCTGCTACGTTATGGCATCGACTGGGTTTGTCTTTTTGCGCAATCGCGTATACGCAAGGATGTTGTAATGTCATTTAGACACAGCTTTTTTAGCCCTTCTGCATTGAGTAGTTTTTTTTTGTTGGCAGGCGTTAGCACAAGCCAGGCGAGCGAATTGCCAGCTCCGGTGCAAGCATTAGCCAATCAGGGGTGGGAAATTCATGGCCAGTTTGATGCCCCCGGTGGCCTAACAGGCTATGGTGCAAGTACCCAGGGGCAGGAAATTGCGATCTACCTTACCCCTGACGAAGAGCATGCCATTGTCGGTACATTAACAGATAGCCAAGGTAACAACCTGACAGAGGCCCAGCTGGATGAGCATGTACGCGCGGCACTTGAGGCTGAAACATGGCAATTACTGGAAAACAGCCACTGGATACAGGATGGCAACCCCGAAGCCCCTCAGGTAATTTATACCTTTACCGATGCCAACTGCACTTATTGTCAGGCGTTTTGGGAACAAACGCGCCCCTGGGTAAATGCCGGCAAGGTGCAGCTACGCCACATTATGATAGGTATCTTAGCGCCCGATAGCCCTGGAAAAGCCGCTGTTCTACTTGGCGCTGATGACCCCAGCGCAGCACTTAAGCGTAAGAAAGAGGGCGAAGTAATTACCGCGAGTGCGCAGCCACGCGAGATCGAAGAACAGGTATACACAAACAACCAGCTGTTTGAAGCATTAGGGCTTTACGCTACGCCCACCAGCGCCTTCCAACGGGAAACGCCTAACGGTGATCTGCGTATCGACCGAATACAGGGTATGCCCGATGAAGCTCGTCTGATAGAAATGATGGGGAGCCCAGCGCCCTAAGTTTTAAACCCTAAGTCTTAAACAAAAGCTAATTGAATTTAGAATATCAACATAACCTATTGATATAAGCCGCCCTTTGTTGGCGGCTTTTTTATAGACGTCTTTCATACCAAAAATATATGTAAATTAGGCTAACGTCGTAGGCAATTAGGCCGATATACCAAAGTCATTCATTAATAGCTTGATTGTTATAGGACACACATGACTCGATTGACTACGAATCAACAACTTTGGAGCATTTTGGGGATCATCTGCCTGGCCATGCTGACGCTGGTTGGGTGGTTAACGTGGGAATCTCGCCAAACCATTGAGCAAGAACGTCGTACGAGTATTCAACATGTGGTTGAAAGCCTTCATTCTCAGTTGGAAACATTGCAAACCAAAGCAAGCAATGGAGAACTAACCCTGCAAGAGGCCCAGCAACGCGCCATCGATAGCTTGGCCAATGCAAGCTTCGCTGAGGGTGAATACGTCTTTGCTTTTGATGACCAGCTAAAGATCGTCTCCCACCCTAACCGCCCACGAGGCGAAGATATGAGCAGCTTTACAGATACCCAAGGTATGCACTTGTATCCTGCGTTTCTTAATGCCGCACGCTCAGGTGGAGGACATGTCGAATATTTTTCCCGCCGCCTTTCGGGTGACGAAGAATTTCCAAAAATCAGTTATTTCGCTTACATCCCCGAATGGAACTGGGCGTTTGGCGCCGGCATCTATGTCGACGACATTCAAGATGCTTTTATCAGCAATCTTATCCGTTCTCTAATAGCGCTGATGATTATTGGCATTCCCGTGACCGTGCTTATGGGCTGGGTCATCCGCGATGTAGCTCGCCGCCTAGGAGGGGACCCACGTTACGCGGCCAGTATAGTCCGCCATATTGCAGACGGTGATTTGACCCGCAACACTCAGCTTTCCAGCAATGACCACGATAGCCTACTGTTTGATATTAATCGCATGCGGGAAGCGTTAGCCGACACGATAGGCGATATTCACCACGGTGCCGATCAGGTAAATAATGGTGTTGATCAGATTGTGGGCGTGAATGAAGAGCTTTCAACACGCACCGAACAGCAGGCCGCTTCACTTGCTGAAACGGCGTCAAGCATGGAAGAGCTCACGGCAACGGTGAAGCAAAATGCCGAGCATGCGGACCACGCGCGCAAACTGGCGACCACCACCGCCGAAAAAGCACAGCGGGGCAGCGATGCGATGACGGCAGTAGTGAGCACCATGGCCAACATCAATGAAAGCTCGGCCCAAATGAGCAGCATCGTTAACACGATTGACGCTATCGCGTTCCAAACCAACATTTTGGCGCTTAATGCCTCGGTTGAAGCGGCCAGAGCCGGTGAACAAGGCCGCGGCTTTGCGGTTGTCGCGAATGAGGTACGCCAGTTGGCCAGCCGTTCGGCATCTGCTGCCCAGGAAATTAAAAAGCTGATCGAGAACTCAGGCGCCAAGGTAGCCGATGGTAGCCAGCAAGTTCGCAATACAGGTGAAATCATTAATAACGTGGTCACCGATATCCAGCAGCTCAGCACGCTAGTACAGGAGATTTCAGCAGCGACCAGCGAACAAAGTAGCGGCATTGAGCAGGTGAATCTGGCGGTCACGCAAATGGATCAAATGACCCAGCAAAACGCAAGCCTGGTACAAGAGAGCAATCGTGCAACACAAGCTCTGTCCCATCTGAGTGTTCAATTGCGCCAGCGTGTGGCTAACTTCCGCATTCATCAAACCGAAGAAGATAGCGTTCGCTCCCTTCCCGAATACAGTTAGGAAGTGGTTGCACCAGGCCTTGTCGCTGGCTAAAGCCTGCTCCCACAATGCTCATCAGGCCTTTTGGACTGGACAAATATTAAGAAACCCAATGCATTAAGGCTCGGGGCTGGGTAAACATTGTGGGAGCTCAGTTCCACTGGGCGAAGGAGGGCGAAGGAGGGCGAAGGCCTCCCGGGGTTAAACCCACCCCATTCGCTGGCTGAAGCCTGCTCCCACAATGCTCATCAGGCCTTTTGGACTGGACAAATATTAAGAAACCCAATTCATTAAGGCTCGGGGTTGAGTAAACATTGTGGGAGCCCGGTTCCACTGGGCGAAGGAGGTCGAAGACCTCCTGAGGTTAAACCCACCCCATTCGCTGGCTGAAGCCTGCTCCCGCAATGCTTATCAGGCCTTTTGGACTGGACAAATATTAAGAAACCCAATGCATTAAGGCTCAGGGTTGGGTAAACATTGTGGGAGCCCAGTTCCACTGGGCGAAGGCCTCCTGAGGTTAAACCCACCCCATTCACTGGCTGAAGCCTGCTCCCGCAATGCTTATCAGGCCTTTTGGACTGGACAAATATTAAGAAACCCAATGCATTAAGGCTCAGGGTTGGGTAAACATTGTGGGAGCCCAGTTCCACTGGGCGAAGGCCTCCTGAGGTTAAACCCACCCCATTCACTGGCTGAAGCCTGCTCCCGCAATGCTTATCAGGCCTTTTGGACTGGACAAATATTAAGAAACCCAATGCATTAAGGCTCAGGGTTGGGTAAATATTGTGGGAGCCCAGTTCCACTGGCCGAAGGCCTCCTGAGGTTAAACCCACCCCATTCACTGGCTGAAGCCTGCTCCCACAATGCTTATCAAGCCTTTTGGACTGGACAAATATCAAGAAACCCAATTCATTAAGGCTCAGGGTTGGGTAAACATTGTGGGAGCCCAGTTCCACTGGGCGAAGGAGGCCGAAGGCCTCCCGGGGTTAAACCCACCCCATCGCTGGCTAAAGCCTGCTCCCACAATGCTTATCAGGCCTTCTTGGGTTGCCCCTCATTCACTGGCTGAAGCCTGCTCTTACCATGTTCTTCGAATAAACCTACACCTTGCCCTGGTTATCCAACGCTACGGCTTCATGCATGCGGCTTAATACATCCGGTACGGCCGCCTGCACGCGGTTCCAGCTGGGAATAAACGGCCGCTCGCGCGGGTTATCCAGAAACAGGTTGCCGGCTTCTAGCAAGTTACTCGCAAACAGCTCTACCGCCTGCTCTTCACAATGGCGGTCCAAGCTCAAGCCATTCATGGTAGCGTCATGGTCATAGGCTTCTATCAGGTCCAGCGCCAGCCGGTAATAAGTGGCTTTTAGCGTCCGGAAATCTTCGCTGCTAAAACTCACGCCTTGAGTGGCCAATTTACGATAGAGCGCTTTGGAAATATCCAGGCTCATTCGGTTTAGACCACTATTGGGGTCCTCTTCACTGACAGGCTGATGTTTGTGATCATAGGCATCAGCGATATCTACCTGACAGAGCTGACGATGGGAGTAGTTACGCTGCAGCTCAGACAGCACACCAATTTCAAGCCCCCAGTCTGCAGGAATACGAATCCCTTCCAATACCTCGCTGCGCATAGCAAACTCACCAGACAGCGGGTAACGAAAACTATCCAGGTACTCCAGGTAAGGCATTGGCCCACACACGGTTTTCAGCGCACGGAGTAAAGGGGTTACCAATAAGCGTGACACACGGCCATTAAGCTTTCCTTCAGCAATCCGCGGGTAGTAACCTTTACAGAAACTATAGTTAAAGCGCGGGTGCGCAACCGGGTACATTAAGCGCGCTAAAAGCCCTCGATCATAGGTAAGAATATCGCAATCATGTAGCCCAACGACAACTGAGCGATGGGAAGCCAAAACATACCCGGCGCAATACCAAACGTTACGCCCTTTACCTGGCTCCAATGCTCCTAGACCATGGCTTTCAAGCTCTGCATCCAACTCACGTAGGCGTGGACCATCGTTCCATAAAATGCGGGTATGCTGCGGCAAACGTGAAAAGAATTCTCGGGCGTATAAAAACTGGTCGCGATCCGCGCGATCCAGCCCAATCACAATTTCCTGCAAATAAGGTACTTGCGCCAATTCATCAATTATTCGGGATAGCGCAGGCCCTTCCAACTCTGAAAACAATGACGGCAAGATCAAGCCCATAGGGCGGCGTTTAGCAAACTGGATAAGCTCCTGCTCCAGCGCCTCAACAGGGCGACGGGTGAGATTATGAAAATCGGTTATCACCCCGTTTTGATGAAAATCACTCATGGGCATCCCTCCTTGGCGTTATTGAGTCAGCGCAACGGTTTTCGTTGCCAGATTTAACTGGCGGCTATCCTGCTCCCACCAGTACGCGACTCCTTCTGCCCATCCAACTGGCCCAGCTTTGTTTGTGCGATATAACGCCGCGGCCTGCGGTGTAACAGGTGCTTTATGACAACCTCGAATAACCACTGCTTGATCGACCGCCTCCAACATCGTTAGATCATTAGGTCCGTCGCCCAGCCCTAACGAGAGTGGCGTGCACCCTCTTAATTTGGCAAAACGCTTGATTAGCCATGTGACAGCGCAGCCTTTATCGGCGCCACGACCCATAACGTGCCAAAAGCGTCCGCCTTGAGTAAGCTCAAGGCCGTCGCCGCTTAGCGCTAACCGGAAGTTTTCGAGCGAAACGGCATCATCTTGCCAAATTAGCGGCTCGCTGCCTTCGCGCTTGCAGGCATCCTGTGCGCGCGTTTTATCTAACCCCGTCAGTTTGACGACGTCCTGGACACTCAGCTCGCCCATACTGGTAAAACGTACATCTAACCGTTGGCGCCATACCCTTAAACGTGCTCGGATAAATCCGATATCAACGCCGGCGTGTTTTGTAACGATGCCATCACGCCCACTGCCCGGACGGTCAAGACGTGCATGACACCAACTGGGCGGCAAGCCAATAATGGCGCCATTTTCAGCTACAAAAGGTGTTCCCGTAAGTCCAAGCAATTCACGCAGCGGCAATAATTCAGCACGCGTCTTACTGGTCACGGGGATTACCGGCACGCCTAATTGCTTTAGGCGCGACAAGCTGGGTGCCGCAGGTGAGAAATCATAGCTATGGTGATCGAGTAGCGAACCATCTAAGTCGGTGAGCACCAAACGTGACCGATGCTCCGCATCAGGCAACTCGGGTAATAATGCGGTACAGGCATGTTCAGACATAGCATTACCTCTTTTGGCTTAAAAAAGCCGCCAAGCTTTGTCGTTAATGACCACCTTAAATGTGCATTTAATATGCCAATATATAAAAAACATTGTTTATTAAAACCTTAATGAACAACACTGCATGCCTTACATAAGGCAATAATTTAATACGCCCGCCCCAAGCATCATTATTGTGCAGCTAAAACGGCTCTTATTAGTAAAATCTCTATCTTTTAAGCTATCGCACTGCTTCGCCCGCTGAAGCGATCTCCCACAGGGGTAAGGTGCTTTGAGCCGGGTAAGCACCTTTCATCAGATGTATTAATGCCACCAACGGTGAGGTGGGAGCTGAATTTATTCGGCGATGGCGGCGCCAGCCGCCCTTAACCCCGCCACGCTGCACACTGCTTCGCCCGCTGAAGCGATCTCCCACAGGGGTAAGGTGCTTTAAGCCGGGTAAGCACCTTTCATCAGATGTATTAATGCCACCAACGGTGAGGTGGGAGCTGAATTTATTCGGCGATGGCGACGCCAGCCGCCCTTAACCCCGCAGCGCTGCACACTGCTTCGCCCGCTGAAGCGATCTCCCACAGGGGTAAGGTGCTTTAAGCCGGGTAAGCACCTTTCATCAGATGTATTAATGTCACCAACGGTGAGGTGGGAGCTGAATTTATTCGGCGATGGCGGCGCCAGCCGCCCTTAACCCCCGCCGAGGTGTCGGACCATCGCTAAAGTGATCTCCTACTCAACATGAATAACCACTTCTACCCGCCGGTTGCGCGCTCGCCCCTCTGGGGTTTCATTATTGTCAAGCGGCTGAGTCGCTGCCAAGCCAACGGCTCGCAAGCGCTCAGGCGCAACTCCTTCGGCCTCCAGTGCTTCCACAATGGCTATCGCTCGGGCGCTTGAAAGTGCCCAGTTAGAAGAGAACTCATCGGTGCTGATGGTTTGGCTGTCAGAATGGCCTTCGACCCATACTTCACCGTCGTAGCGCTGTATGGTTTCTAACAGGCTACCTACCAATGAGGAGCCTCCACTGGTTAGCTCTGCAGCCGCTGAAGGAAACAGCAATTGATCCTGTACCCGCAAACTAATCCCTTCCGCGACACGAGATACCTCAACACCTTCCAGGTTTGGCAAGTAGGGAGACGTTTCGACCCGCTCGGCTAACGCGACCTGGACGGCCTGGGCGCTATTGATGGCGTCTACCTTTATTTCTTGTACCTTTATTTCTTGCACATTGACCGGCGGACGATCGGTTAGCAATACCATGTAGTTTGCCAGCGGAGCCGCCGGAACATCATCACCGGCGGGCACTAACGCGGTAGGTAATACCACCGGCGGAAGCCAGGCTAATGGCTCATCAAGCTCTACAGGCGGCAGAGGATCAAAGTCTGCAAGCGCTAGCAAAGGTGGCGGCGAATCAGGCGCAGGTCTTGGCTTAGGTAAACCCGCCACCCCTAACGCGGCACTTATCGCGAAAGGATCTAGCCCGTGTCGCCACTCTTCTATAACGCGGTGCTGCAGCACGTTTTCCATGGCATCAGGAAGCGGCACTTCAAGCACAGGGGGAGGCGCTTGAGCGACATCTTCTGGCGATGTTTGAAAAATATCAGGTGCCGTTTTGCCCGCCGCTGCCACAATAATGACGAATAGCGCTACCAGCAGTGTCATGATATCGATATAGCTAATCATCCACCCGCTACTACTTTCATCGGTTGGGTACGCTGACATTAGCGAATCATGGCGCGGACCGCTGCGATGATCTTCAAGCATTCGTGTTATCGCTCATTCAAGTTTTCAACCTCGTGGCCGATTATTACTAGGCATGATAAAACTCATCTAGTCTAACAAAGACCCCATGAAGCGATAAGGAACCTCTGGTGCATAGCAGCTTAAGTCGTCTTTTTACTACTCAATTATTTCGCCTTGCCAGTGTAGGGATTACTGGTTTGATGCTGAGCGGCTGTTTCTATGCCAACACCTCGCAGGCCCCTATAGCCACCACCTATCCCTATACAGAGCAACAACGCATGCAGGCTGCCCATCACTGGGAAGTCCTGGCTCGCCATGAAGCCAGCAATATTTTACAGCGTGAGCGGGTTCGCTTCCGTGATTTACATATTACCGAACCTGATCATCCAGGTCTGAACGTCTATAGCGGCGGCGAGTTTGATCGTGGTTTTCGTACGCTGCTCACCAGCGAATTGGTCTCACGAGGTGCCAACTTAACCACCGTACCGACACCCAATGCCGCCAATATACATATTGATGTAGAAGTCGTTGAGCATCGTGACCGCGGTTTTATTCGTCCGCCAATTGGAGCATTTACGGCGTTAACGGCAGGCGTCGCGGTGGCTACCATCCCGATCAACCACTGGGCAGAGCCTGCGCTTGGATTAATTCCTGCGGCGATGATAGCTGATACCGTCAGCGGTAGCTGGACTACTACCGGCAATGAAGAAGTGATTATCACCACACAGATTATTGATGGTGAGCGTATTCTTTACTCTTCATCAAATATTTATTACATCAACGCAGGCGACCGCCGCCAATACGCGCCTCACCGTGTCCCTAGAGCACCGGCGACACCCACCGTTTCCATCACCAATACCTGGTAACGTCATGCCTTTTAAATTTTTTGCTACGCCATCATTGCGTCAACGTTTATCCACCAGCCGCCTATTGCTGATGGGCGTTTTATTGCTATCCATGGCGGGCTGCAGCACGATGGGCAATTCAAATAATAAACCACCAGAACCCGCACCAGACCTTTCTGAGTTGGCTCATAAAGCAGCGCAACAGATGGTTGCAAGCAATCCAGACCTTACGCGCTACAGCCCTATGATTGCCGCCACCTTTGTGAGTATTGATAACCTAAGCCAGTCCTCCACGTTTGGGCGTATTAGCTCGGAAATAATGGCTTCCGCTCTTGCCCAGCAAGGCATGCAGGTCCGCGAAGTAAAAATGCGCGACAGCATGTTTATTGAGGAAAGCGTAGGCGAGTTAATTCTTTCCCGCCAAGTGCAGCGCTTAAGCTCCCAACACAACGCCCGCTCTATATTGATGGGCACTTATGCTCAAGGGCAGGACTATTTATATGTCAGCGCCAGGGTGGTGCGTTCAGGCGATGCCATGGTGCTGGGCAGTGCAGACTTTCGCATAAAACTGGACAATAATATGCGCAGCCTATTGGAAGGCCAGGGAGGCTGGTAGACTATCGGCTTTTGCCGCTAACCAAGCGGCAATGATTGCCAGCCAGGAACATTTTCATGTCCGCATCATCTGCCTTTAAAAATGCGATTATTGTAGGAACGAGCCGCCTCATTAAGCTCTTGGCCAACGTTACCAAGCTTCTAAGCTATGTTTTCCATGCTGTTTTCCCCAGCAAGCGCTTCACTTTACCCGAACACGCGGCACCGCTGCTCTCCCCTAAAGGAGAGCCTTTCATACCACGCATTATTTGGCAGACCAACTTTACAAACAGGGTCACGCTACCCGTCTACCTCAACTATCTCTTTAACCGACTGATGGCTCCCCGGTTCGAATATCGGTTTATGGTGACTGATGCAAGACACCAATTTATCGCCGAAAATTTTAATCAAGAAATACTTGCCAGCTATGAACGATTGCAAATTGGAGCAGCGCAAGCGGATCTATGGCGCTTATTAGTTCTTCAAAAACATGGTGGGGTTTATCTTGATATAGATGCTCACGCTATCTGGCCGCTAGCCCGCGTGGTGCCTGAAAATATTAACGAACTGTATGTCATTACCCGGCAAGGCCATTTCAGCAACTACTTTATTGCCAGCCAACCCGCCAACCCCAATTTAGCCAAGCTGATTGATAGAGCATGCGCGAATATTGAGACTAACGAATCTAAAAACGTGTTTGATATTACCGGCCCTGGCGTTTTTAATCAGGAGCTTGATCAAACAAACGTGCCGACTGCCTCCTATCGACATGCTTGCAACCAGGGCAGTTTTACCAACGAGTACTTTCAATATATTGATAAACCAGCAGGCAAGTGGACAAAAGAGCAGAAAAAGGTGGAAGTGGTTGCCCCCAAAACATCGCCACGCAAACCTTAACCTCACCACCGCCCTTATTTCCCTATTGATATTGAGTAATGCGTGATGCTGTGACGCTTACTCGATTATTTCTTTGCACTATACGTGCCCCATAGCACAGCCAGCCAGAACGCGTAAAACATGGCACCACTATTATGCGCAAAAAAAGTTTGCGAAAGGCCAAAATCAATATAAGCCACAGACAATAACGTGCCTGCTACGGCTAACGCTCTAGTTTCATGATTGGAATGCCGTAAACCTGAAGCAAACATCCGCATGGGCACTAGGTACAACAATAGCAATACTACCACCCCCAAGATCCCGCGCTTTGCAAATGCATCGATGATGTCATTGTGCGCATGGCCAAATCCAGAAGCAGCGACTGAAATATCGCCTTTCTCGCCTAACTCGTGCATGGCTGACTGATAGCCAGCCTCCCCCCAGCCTAATAAGGGGCGGTCTGCAATCAACTGCGTTGCTCCTTGCCACATTTCAAACCGAAGCCCAAGTGAGGTGTCTCTTTCTGCTCCTGTTACGTAGCTGCTGATATCGCTGGCTGCTTCTTTTACCCGCTGCTGAAGGCCGGTTTGGGGCAATAGATAAAGCGTTGCAATAAGCAACGCTACAAAACCCACAATACTGAATTTAACCCGCGCAGAGAAGCAGTGACCATAGCTGCGATAAAGCACCATGCCTATAATGGGCAAACCAATCCAGCCTCCTCGGCTACCCGAAAATAACGATCCCAGCATGCCGCACAGCGCACCTATTAATAAGAGCGCCACCCATTTATATCGGGAGCCTTGCACGGCAGCCCAGCCCAAGCCTGCTAAACACAACACCCCCATTAGCATACTTAAATTGCCAAACTGTATGGGATGCAGAAACCCACCGGCACGCCATACTTCTTCACCGAATTTTTGCCAGGCAGCCAGCGTCCCTGCACCGATTGCGCCTACCCCAATACCCGACCACAGCCAAGATAGCCGCGGAGGAACACGCAGAATCAACAGTAACACGGGTATCGCCAATAAAAACCGCACCGGGCGGTCAAGCTCGCGCGCACTAAGCTCAAGCAAAGAAAGCGCACCAACCACAACGCCATAAATACCCAACGCGGCGATAATCCATAGGTCTTGCGGCTTGAGCTTACAGGGCAGACGTTTAACTAAAAGCAGCCCACTGGCCAATAGCAGCATCACAGGACCGATTGAATAGCCCGATGGCACGACCAGCGCTAAGGCGCTCATCAAAAACACCATGCCACTTGTCATTTGATATAAAGGCTTTGTAACGACCATTTAGCGCTTCCAGCAGAAAACGAAGGCCGGTGATAGTAGCACATCTCCCCAAGGGGACTAGTAGGCGCAAATATGCTTAGCAGGCTTATACGCTATCCATACTAATATCTTAGAAATCACGTCAGCCAAAAAAAATGCCCTCACTATTAGCATGAGGGCATATCGAACAGATAGGAGTCACCGGGTCTTTTTATGCGGCTAAAAATTCCGATGATGAGGGCTCAGCTACACCCGCCAACGTCACAGGAGTAAGTTCTTCCCCATCATAAAGAGACTCGATGCTAGGGGTAGCCGCGATGTCCATTCCCCAATCAACCTCTTCCGCATAAATTTCATCGAAGGGGGTGCGCGCTCCTCGCTCCGGGATCAAGATGGCTAATTCCGGATCAATGGTATCAAAGCCATCGTTACCCAGCGCCTGCATAACGCCAATCATGCTGAGAACCCCTTCAAGAGTTAGCGCGCTTGCGACTGCATCAAAATCAAGCTCTAGCCCCTCCAGCGCTTTTAACTCAAATTCCTCAAGCCCACGCTGTTCTATTAAAAGTGCCGGTGTACCATCTATCGCTATTCCATTACGGCCGATATCCGCCGCATCGCCGCCAGGGAATAAAGATAGATACCCATAATCAAATAGCTCAACCCCTTGGGCAAGTGCCACAGCAGCCTGCTGAGCGGTAGCCGTTATAGACGACTCGACGCCGTCATTGGTTGGCCACAGAATCGACATGGTCTCCAGCTCGCCCATCTCATTGAGATAGTTATTCTGATTGTGATAATCGAGAATCAAATCCGGCTGAAACGCTTCCAATATTTGACGTACTGCTAAGGTCTCAGGGATTAGCGCCGGATCAATCGTTTCGCTGGCATCCCATGTGCGGTTGAGATCAATATCTGCTGAGTTACGACGTGGGTCTAATGTAGTTTCAGGATCGCTATTACCTGAAACCAGCTGTTCCCAGCGCTCAAAACCATCTGGATTAACTCTGGGCATCACGGTCAATGTGACCTGCTCACGCAACGATTGAGCTGCCTCACTATCGCCACTCAACCACTCCAGCAGGTGCATCGCGGATTCGGTGCCCACGGGTTCATCACCATGCTGCTGGGTCACGATCATTAATTTACGTGACCCTTCCCCGACAGTGGCGCTATACAGCGGACGGCCTTCTAAGGACTCCCCCGCCTGCACCAAGCTTAAAGTATCGTAAGTAGCATCTAACTCTGCCAAGTCCTGATAAAGCTGCTCGTTTGACCTGAAGCCGTCTTGTACTAGCGAACGCTCAGCATCGTACTCGTCACTTGATACGTTCGCGGAGTAGAAATCCGCAATTGATGCATATGCATGCAGCGCTTCTGCATCAGTACCTTTCGCAGCGTTGGTAATAGCGAGCAAAAGAGCCTGAGGAGAATAACCATTTTGGGCTTGTTCAGACCAGTAAGATACTGCCTCAGCTTCTGCTTCACGCGCAAACAAACGTTGGTATACCTCATTGACCCAACCGTTATTATCAAGCTGAGCAAGCACTTCCCGTTGAGAAGCAAACTCGTCGGATAACAACATTTGCTGAAGAATACCCTCAAGTTTTAAACTTCCTGTTTCCAGCTCATGCAGCCAGTAATTAAATCCATCCGGATCTGCGGCTCGGCCAAACATCGCTAAATAGTACGACTGCAACTGCTGTGATGGAGTTAGCATTTTTGTCTCCCGACATCATCAATTACGTTCCCTGTCGCCCGTTAGCCACAAGAATCTACGCTCTGCTTTAAATCAACGCTACGCTGATGCATAGTTATTAACTAACGACTGATCTAGCTATAGCTTAAGTCTGATAGCAGTGTCAACGAATCACGGAACCAGACTAGGTTTTGTACGAAAAGTCATTTCTGCTAAATTTGTCTATGCAATAGCTGCATAGGAGAACAGTCATGGTCGGGCG
>NZ_JABUZA010000018.1 GCF_014897985.1 Halomonas colorata | reverse complement strand
TTAAACCGTACCAATCGGCTTTTAGTGGTATGACGGCTTGGAGGTGGTACTGGCTGAGGTGCTATGAGAAATCCGGGTTAGCTAATTAGAGTTTATAGTACCTCCTTGACACAAAGTTTCACAGTTAGCCTTTAGGAGGCCGCTATATACTCAACCTTCAATCAACATGTCTTCTTGGGAGGGGCTTAATCATGGTTCGATATGTAGTTGTCCTAGTGGCTATCTGGTTTTTGACATTGCCGTTTCATGCTAGCGCTTTGGACAAGCCAGAAGGTCCTGTCATGCTGATAGTGACAGGTACATTGGCGCATCCCAATAGTGGTGATGAGGCACATTTTGACCGAGCTATGCTGGAAGCTTTAGAGCAGCATGATACGCTCACGAATACGCCCTGGCATGATGGTCAGGTTCGCTTTTCTGGCCCCTTGGGGCGTGCCATCTTGGAGGCGGTTGGTGGAGACGGCGAACAAATGCGGATCACCGCGTTAAATGATTATGCGGCTACGGTTCCGGTCAGCGATTTTTATCAATATGATGTGATTTTGGCCATGAGTGCGGATGACGAGCCTCTGCGCATTCGTGACCAGGGGCCTCTTTTTGTCATCTACCCTTTTGATGATTCACCAAAGTTATTGAATGAAGTAATACTCTCACGCTCAGTTTGGCAGGTGCATAGGATCGATATTGAATAATAACGCGAATCTTTAATGGATAAGTATCCAATGCTGTCAGGCTTGAAACGCTATTTTTCCCGGCGTGCACGGATTGCCACTTTTTCGGCAATCCTTTTTTTCTTTTCTGCTCTCACCACGGGCGGGGTTATTTTTCAGCGTCAACATGCGCTGGAAAACCGGCTGTTGGAAAACTTGCTTTGGGCGGGCTATCAGCTCGATAGAGAAGTCAGAGAATTCCGTTTAAGTCTTATTGAAGCAACAGCATACCCTGTCTCAGCGGAAGATATTTTATTACGATACGAGATTCTTTATAGCCGGAAGAACTTATTTTTCCAGGGTGATATTGGTAAGGAGGTTGCACTTATAGAGAGCCTTAAAACGAATGTGCAGGCATCTGAAAATCTCATAATGGAAATCGATTCGTTATTGGAGGATCTCTGGCATAACCCTTCAGGCCTTACCCCTTTACTAATTAATACGTTGCTCGCTAAAACATCTATACTGCAGAAGTTAACCTCTGACGCTCTGGTCGACACCAATGCCAATGTCGCGCGAATGCGTACCGATGAGCGTGAATCTTTGGCACAGCTTTATGGCTTGGCACTTCTGCTGATTACACTTTTGATGATATCGGGCGGGCTCCTTGTCCGTGCGCTTATAAGAGAGGGTCGCTCCAATTTAGAGAAAGCACAAGCGCTTGAAAAGCAGAGCCATGAGCTGAATGTGGCAGCACAGCAGGCCGAGACGGCTAGTCGGGCGAAATCTGAATTCATGGCAGTTATGAGCCATGAAATACGTACTCCACTTAACGGAGTTGTTGGTATGGCCGACTTGTTAAGCGAAGAGGTGAGTACTCCTGATGCAACAGCATATTTAGCTGCGCTTAAGCGCAGTGCCGATAGTTTACGAAGCGTGATTAATGATATTCTGGATTATACTAAAATAGAGTCTGGTAATTTAGATCTCGATATTCAAGCTTTTGATCTACATAAATGTATTGATGAACTATGTATTGGCTATAGCCTGCAATGTAAGACAAAATCCGTTTCCTTTAGCTACGCTAAATCAGCCGATTTGCCCCAGTTTGTAAAGGGAGATGTAGTACGGATTCGACAAATCATAATGAATCTCATCAATAATGCTATTAAGTTTACAGACGAAGGTTTTGTAAAGTTCACGATCCACAGCGAGGCCGGCCATTGGGTTCGTTTCGAGGTGCGTGATACTGGGTGTGGTATTTCTGAGCAAGATCAAGCCCAACTCTTTTCCGCTTTTGCTCAAGTGGATACATCCATTGCACGAAGACATGAAGGAACGGGGCTGGGGCTTGCCATCTGTAAACGGCTTGTTGGATCAATGCAGGGTGATATTGATGTCAACAGCATGGAAGGGGTTGGTAGTCGTTTCTGGTTCTCGATTCGGCTGCCAGAAACGGATGTACTGCCAGAATACTCTACTCAGAAAAGCCTGCGTGGTTTGATTTCTAACCAGCATATCCTGATTGTCGAAGATAACTCATTAAATCAGACGGTCGCTAAGGTAATGCTTGAGCGGTTAGGGCAACGAGTAAGTATTGCTGATAATGGTGAGGCAGCGCTTACGTTACTCAAAGCACATAGTAGCGATGTCGACCTGGTACTTATGGATATGCAAATGCCGGTGCTGGATGGCGTGCAAACAACACAGCAGTGGCGTGAATTTGAACAGCTTCATCAGTTATCTCGGTTACCTATTGTCGCCATGACGGCCAATGTGATGCCAGAGCATCGCGAGCGCTGCCTGCAAAGTGGCATGGATGACATGATACATAAACCGTTTACTCGCGATGAACTCTACCAAGTCTTATGCCGTTGTATCTTGCAAAAGGAGAGCGTTAACGCGCCTATCTCAGATACCGAGAGGGAAACAGATGCCGGTGTATTAAAGCAACCCGAGGAAAAGGGGAAAATTCTTGATACACGCCTCTGCGAAGAATTAAAAGACACTTTTGATTCGAATACTCTCGATAACTTGCTGACAACATTCTTGAAGCGTCTTGATATCCGCGGAGAGCGCCTTGCTGCCGCTTTAAAGGCTGGCGAGCGAGATGTTTTTTGTCAAGAAGCCCATTCGCTTAAGGGAGCGGCGGCCTCTTTGGGATGTACTGCTATAGCGGCCCTGGCAAACCGTCTTGAAGCCCTCGCGCTAGTCGATCTTGGCAGTGAACTTGAGCTGTCTTTACAGCAACTACCGGCTTTGGAAAAATCTACTCAGCTCGCGCTAGAACAGGCTGGCATGCTTAGTTCATTAAAGTCCAATTCAGACATCCGATGACTGAACCAAGCGTTAAAAGCCTCTGCTGTTAATGGGCGAGAGATAAAGTATCCCTGACCTAATGGGCATTTTGCTTCCCTGAGCAAGCGCTGCTGCGCTTGAGTCTCGATACCTTCGGCTATTACCGTCAGTCCTAAGCGCTTTCCCAAATCGATAATGGATAGTGTAATGGCGTGGGCAGCTTGGTCCTGGTCTATCAGCGATACAAAGCTACGGTCAATTTTAAGCTTGCTAAAGGGGAGGCGATGAAGCTGAATCATTGAGGAGTAGCCGGTGCCAAAGTCATCTAGCGCGAGCTGGCAGCCTCGCTCAAGCAGTGCTTCAAGTACGTGCCGGGCATATGCCAAGCACTCAATGCCCGCTGATTCGGTCAGTTCTAGTGTAATACGATCCAAGGCGGAGTGGTGCTTACGCGTTAGTTGATCAAAGGTTTGTAAAACGCTCTCGGCTTTGACCAGTTCTGCAGGGACGTTGATGGCAATATCCAGTTTCCAGCCCATTGCCTGCCATTCTGCCTGTTGCTTCAGGGCAAGCTCAAGAATGCACCATGTCATGGGCACCATCAGCCCACTTTGTTCAGCCAAGGGAATAAAACTGTCGGGATAAAGTACGCCGCGCTCGGAGTCCTGCCAGCGGACCAATGCTTCAACGCCTATGATGCTTCCGCTCTCAAGATCTAGTTGGGGCTGGTAAACTAAAAAGAGCTTTTTATCGCCAATCGCCGCTTCCAGCTCCTCCACTGATGGCGCTTTGAGAGAAGTTTCAAGTGGCTTCAGAAAAGAGGCAAGTCCTATAAGAAGGTCAGATTTCGGCAAAAAGCCCAACATACGTAAGCCTTTGCCTTTGCCTACCTCGATAGCATGTGTAGCCGTCTCCTTCGAGCAGCTACTAATAAGAAGAATGGCAGCGTTCAGGCGCAGATCGTGAAGATAGTCGAGAATGTCTAAACCGGTAAACTCGCCAAGGCCAAAATCAAGGAGAATCAGGTCCACGTTGAGAAGGGATGGGCGGCGCGCCAGCTCTCCCAGGCTTCCAACAGTTACAGCCCGGTAGCCCTGTTTTTCCAATAACAGTTTGCCTAATAATTGAATTTCGGGATCATCATCAATCACCAATGCATTACAGGCCATATCGATTCCTTGAAAAGCTTATTTATGCCAATGAAAATTTTGTGGCTCGACTATCGTCTCGTCATTATTCAAGAGGTCGCTATCACCGAGGGCTTGCTGATAAACCCTCGGTAGCAGACTAACTCAGAAAGATTCCCACTCAGGATGTTGTAAAGAAGAGAACTGATGCCGTGGTAACGATGTTGACCTAGCACTTTTATTCTCCTGTTTCCTCTCAGCCAGCGCCAAGGGCTGTGTTGCGATATCGCTTAACTTGAAGGCACCTACTAATACGCTTAAGCGAGAGGCCTGTTCGCTTAGCTCTGCTGCTGCGCTGGACTCTTCTACCAGGGATGCATTGTGCTGAGTCATGCTATCCAGCTCGTTGACGGCATCATTGACTTGCCCAATTCCCACACTTTGCTCTTTGGCGCCAGCGCTAATTTCAGCAATTACATCGGAAACGCGTTCAATGCTGTGGACCATTTCTTCCATCAGTTGCCCAGTGCTTTTTACTTGATTGACGCCCGCCCCAGTTCGGCTCATCGAAGTATTGATGAGGGTGGCAATACTTTTTGAGGCGTCGCTTGAACGGCTGGCTAAGGTGCGTACTTCTTGGGCAACGACAGCGAAACCTCTGCCGTGCTCTCCCGCACGAGCCGCCTCAACTGAAGCATTCAATGCTAAGATATTCGTTTGAAAGGCGATGCTCTCAATAAGACTGACGATATTACTTATTTCAGAAGAGGATTCGCTAATGGTATCCATCGTCTGTTCAACACTGCGCATCGCACTGCGTCCCTGATTGGCTAATTCGCGACTCGATAGTGCCAGTTGATCTGCCTGCTGTGCAGAGTCAGAGGCATTGGTAACCACTGCCGCGATTTGCTCCATGGAAGCTGATGTCTGCTGTAAATTGGCAGCAGCTTGCTCCGTACGCGTTGCAAGCTCCTGACTACCTTTGGCAATTTCTGTGGATGCGTGCTGAAGGCTGACAGTGCTTTGGCTAACAGCTTGAAGCGTCCCGTCAATATGCTTGATAAAAGTATCAAACTCATGAGCTAACTCACCAATCTCGTCCCGGCGTTGGCTATTGATGCGGGCCGTCAAATCACCGTCTCCTTGGGTAATTTCTTTAATGCGCCGACTTATTTGACGAAGTGCCTTGGACATCATCAAAGGACCCAGCAGAGCAATCAACGTTGCCGCGATAAAGACGATTAAAGAAAAAACAATCGTAGTCGTCTGCTGCAATCGAATTCTTTCCAAGACAGCCTTTTCTGCCGCAATAATTGCAGTTTCAATATTGGCTCCTGAAATATCATATAAATCTCGCAACGCATTAAAATGCTCTAGTGAAGAACTTGAGGAAAGAGTCAGTGCATTGACTGTTTCACCTCTCTCATGCATTGCAAAAACGCGCTCAGCCTCCTGTTTCCAGTCGCTATACAATACTTCAAAATCAGCTAACTGATCAGTAATGCTCGGATCAGCACGCATCAGCTCAGCAGATGTAACCATGCGCTCATAAGCCTGCTGCGCATTCTCCTCAAATTCATCGATAAGAGCTGATGCCTGCTCTGTACCAGGCGATGAGAGGAGAAACTCTATTTCAGCGACCCTCGCCTGGTAAAGATCTCTATCTCCATTGAGGATGGTTGTTGAAGCAGGGATGTAGTGAGATATAAATGAATCGAGTCGGCTTTTTACCATATTGACGAGTAATATATCAGCCAGCACAACTGCTAGTAGCGCAAGTGCGACGCTTATAAAAGCAAAGGCATATTTTACTTTTATCAGGTGGAATTTTTTCATGTGCACTACCCTTGTCATGTTGGAGGATGAGTGCACATTACTCTTAAAGTATTAGATTAAGCGACCTACTTATTGGCTTGGTCACGTTTGTTTACGTTTATCCTCATTAGAGAGCCAAAGAGTCATTGGTTAGCTAGAACAGCAGCACTCAGCTCGCCTATTGATAACCCTTCGCTTGTAAATAGAAAAGATGTGCATATCGGCCCTTGAGTGCGAGAAGCTCTTCATGAGTGCCGCGTTCCAGCACGCGGCCATGGTTAATGACTAAAATCAGCTCGGCACTGCGCACCGTCGAAAAGCGGTGCGAGATGAGGATGGTCATTTTATCGTGGCTATGCTCGCGAAAGCGGGTAAATATATCGGCTTCAGCGGCAGCGTCCATCGCCGCGGTGGGCTCATCCAGCACTAGAATATCAGCCTCCTCGCGCATGTAGGCACGCGAGAGCGCTATTTTTTGCCACTGCCCGCCGGAGAGTTCCTGGCCATCTTTAAACCAGCGGCCTAGTTGGGTGTTATAGCCTTGGGGCATGCGTTTGATAAAGCCGTCGGCCATACCGTTGTGGGCCGCTTTCTGCCAGCGCGTTTGATCATTAAATGCCTGAATGTCGCCCACACCCAGGTTTTCGCCTACCTGCAGCTGGTAGCGCACGAAATCCTGAAAAATCACCCCGATACGCTTGCGCAACGCGCCGGTTTCCCAGTCGCGCAGGTCGCTGCCATCCAGCAGAATACGCCCGTGGGTGGGTTGATAAAGCCGCGTCAAAAGCTTGATCAGGGTTGTCTTGCCCGAGCCGTTTTCGCCCACCAGTGCCAGGCTCTGGCCGGGCGCCAGGTGCAGGGAGATATTCTGCAGTACCTGCTTGCCGCCTGGATAGGCAAAGCTGACGTCCTCGAAGCGCAGCCCGTCGCCTGCGCTCTCACCCTGTGTCAGGCTGCCGCCTTCAGGTTGAGTAGACTGCTCCAGGTACTCGTAGAGGTTGGATAAGTAAAGGTTGTCTTCATACATGCCGCTGATCGCGGTGAGGCTTGCCGAAAGCGCCGACTGGCCCTGCTTGAATACCATCAGATACATGGTCATCTGGCCCAGGGTCAGCGCACCGGCGATGGTTTCAATCACCACCCAGGCGTAAGCGGCGTAAAAAGTCAGCGTGCCGAGCAGGCCCAGCACGAACCCCCAGCCCTCCCGGTGCAGCGTCAGAAGGCGGTCTTCGGCAAACAGGCGGGTAAAGATATCCCGGTAACGCTGTAGAAATAGCCCTTCAAGACCGAACAGCTTGACCTCCTTGATACTGTCTTCACGCGCCAGCACGGTTTCCAGGTAGCCCTGCATACGCGTTTCCGGTGAACGGCGGCGGAACAGGCGAAAGGCGTCGCCGGAAAACTTGGCCTCCGAGATAAATACCGGCAGTGCGCCCACCGCCAGTATCAGCAGCGCCCAGGGCGAAAACTGAATCAGCAGAACGCTGAAGCTGCCGAGCGAAATGGCGTTCTGCATCAGACCAAAGGTTTTATTGACCAGGGCAAGGGGGCGTGTCGAGGCTTCACGGCGGGCGCGGGTGAGCTGGTCATATAGCTCGGAGTCTTCGAACTGGCCAAGCGAGAGTGTCCCGGCCTTTTCCAGAATCATCACGTTGACCTTTTGCCCCAACAGCGCGCGTAGCAGCGCCTGCTGGGCGGAAAGCCCGCGCTGGGCGAGGGCAATGAGGCCGATAATCAGCGCCTCGACCCCCACCAGCTTCAACACCGGGGTGATGGACGTCAGTAGATCAGGGTCATCTGCCGCTTGATGCGCCGCCATGGCGCTGACCACTCCGTCGACAATCAGCTGGCCCACCCAGGCGGCAACGGCGGGCAGTACGCCTGCCACCAGTGTGCATAAGGCCAGGCCAAACATCATCCAGCGTGAGGTTTCCCACACCAGGCCAAGGGCACGCTGGCTGTAGCGAAAAACGCTGAAAAAACCGCTAAGCGGTGAGGAGCTTGAGTGGGGCGAAGACTGTTGCATGGCGTGGCTGAGCGGCATCCAGAAAAAAGGAGTGCCATGATGCGATGGAAAGGCGTGGATAGCTAGTCTGACTGCCGGGGGAAATGGCCGACAGTCAGAAGGGATCAGCAGAGTGGGTCAGGCAATGACAAAGGCGCCGTACACAAGGGCCGCCATGACCACGAAGGCTGGGTAGATCTTGAAGCGCACCAGCGCTATCGCGGCGACCACGCCAATGATCACCGTGTGCAGCCAGCCTGCACCGTTGACGCCTTCGAGCAGAAAGCCAAGCGTCAGCCAGGCCATCATCATGGCTATCACCGGGCGCACCCACTGGCTCATACGCTTGACCTGGGGGGACTCGCGGTGGCGATACAAAAGCCCCAGCGCGGCAATCATCAGCAAAAGCGAAGGCACCACCGTGGCTGCAACCGCTACAAAGGCGCCGCCAATACCCGCCACTTCATAGCCTACGTAGCCGGCCATCTTGGTGGCAATGGGGCTCGGCAACGCGTTGCCGAGCGCCAGGGTTTCGGCAAACGTCTGCGAGGTCATCCAGCCGTAACGGCCGACGACCTCGGCTTCGATCAAGGGAATGATGGCCGGGCCGCCGCCGTAACCCACGATATTGGGAATGAAAAACGCCAGGAAAAGCTCCCAATAGATCATGCCGAGCGCTCCGCTTTCTTGAATTTGGAGAAGGGGATAAACGCGGCCAGCAGAATCGCGCCGATGATGAAGCCCGGGTGGACGCCCAGCCAGTAAATCAGCACCCCGGAAACGATCGCCATTACGCCACTGACCAGCCAGCCAAGCGCCTTTTGCGATTTATCAAAGAAGTCCCAGGCCAGTTGGCCCATCATGATCATGACCACCGGCACCACGGCTTGCCCCATGCCGCGAATCCACGCAACATCGCGGTAGCGGCTGAAAATGCCCAGCATGACGATCATCGCCGCAATCATGGGTAGAATAACCGCCGTAACGGCAACGGCGCAGCCTAAGGGGCCGCCGACACGATAGCCGATGTAACCGGGCATCTTGGTGGCAATCGGGCCGGGCAGGGTATTGCCAATAGCCAATATATCGGCAAACTCTTCGTCGGTAAGCCACTTGTAACGGGCGACCACTTCGGCATGCACTAGCGGTATCATCGAAGGACCACCACCAAAGCCGAAAATACCGACCCGAAAGAAGGCCCAGAACAGTGCTGTCTGTTTCATTGGCAAAATACGCTATAGGAAATTAGTTGGAAAAACATATTTTTTCACTTTTTATCGTTTATATTTAAAAAAATCGATTATTTATCTGGCGTAGAATATAGGCGAGAGTACTCAGAGGCGTCAACACTGAATAAGTAGTGCGTACGTAACGGTGGATGAAAGGACCCTACCATGAATCAATATATTCAGCCTTCAGCAAGTACGGCATCAAGTCGTATTTACGATACCTTACGCAAGGATCTAGTGAACGGACGCTTCGCGGCGGGTGAAAAACTTGCCATCAATGCGCTCAAAGACCAGTACCAGGTAGGCCTGAGCCCTTTGCGGGAGGCGTTAAACAAGCTGGCGGCCTATGGATTGCTCCTTCAGGAAAACCAGCGTGGCTTTCGAGTACCGACGCTTTCCCATCGCGAGCTGGATGATATAGCGCAAACGCGCTTGTCACTTGAAGGCATGGCCTTTGAACAGGCTATCGCCCATGGCGATGCCGCTTGGGAAGCGGAGCTGCTGGCGGCGGAACACCGCCTGAAATGTGCCGATATGACGCTGGATAAGGACGATGAATGGGAGCGGTTGCACACCCAGTTTCATCGTACGCTAGTAGCGCCATGTGGCTCCGTATGGCTACTCCGCTTTATTGAGCAGCTGCATGATCAATTTGATCGTTACCGCCGGCTGGGTCCTAAAATGCCGGTGATTCGCCAGGAACTGGACCAGCAGCACCATGAGTTGGTGGAGCTTGCCTTGAAGCGCGATGTGAAAGCGGCGCGCAAGCTTCTGGATGAGCATATTCGCAAATCCTATGATGTGGCGCTTCAGCGGTTTACCCAGCATGGTGAAGGAGCGCCCAATAAGCGCTGAGCAGCGCTTGAGTTTAATGATAACGATAGGTGTACACTGGCGCCCATCAAACATGCGATCGAGCGGGTGTAAAAGAGAGTAATGCAATATTCAGATAACGACGTAATCGAGCAAACGATGAGCTGGGTGCGCAATTTTATTGTGGCGCAAAACGTATGTCCTTTTGCTCAGCGTGAAGTGGAACGCGCCTCTATCCGTGTGGAAATCGTGCGCTCCAAAAAACTTGAAGTTGCGTTAGAAGAACTCATGGTGGAAGTGCAGTGGCTGGATGAGCATCCAGATACGGAAACCACGCTGCTGGTTTTCCCCACACTATTCAAGCATTTTGATCACTACCTGGATTATGTGGAACTGGCCGAAAGCATCTTGGCCGAGCAGGGCTACGAAGGTGTTTACCAGCTAGCTACCTTCCATCCCGATTACTGTTTTGAAGACGCCGAGCCTGACGATGCCTCGAACTATACCAACCGCTCGCCCTACGCGATGGTGCATTTACTGCGCGAAGCGAGTGTCGAAAAGGCCATCGAGTTTTATGGCGACACGTCGGTAATTCCTGAACGCAACGTCGCACATTTAACGGCTATGGGAAGTAGTGAAGCGGAGCGCTACCTTCAGGAAGCGTTAGCGCAACGCGCCTCTTCTGCTAAAAGCCCCTAATACGTACGGCAGCGATCTGCTCGTCGCTTATTTAACACTCGCGCTCAAGCATTCTAGGCTGGACTGAAGGCGCGGGAGTGCTAAAGAACTCAGAAGGCTGGTATGTGTGATCGCGAGGAGTCGCCGTCGACGTGCTGATCTCTTCCAGCAATATGGGGCTGAATATGGCGCTTATGTGAGTGCTGTCTGGTGCTTGCTCTTTAGCAGCTAATGTCGGCTGCCTGTCGTTTACCGCGCTATAACCATACTCTTCAAAGCTAAGAGCCGGGCTGTCATTGAGGACATTATTCTGGGCTTGGGCAGCACGTTGAAGAGGTCTTACTACAAATACATGGATTGCGCCTTTAAACGCAATATAAAGGGCTCCCGCTAAGGCAATGAGCAGGGCCACTGTCATTAATACTATCCTGCTGTCTTTCTGTTCGCTGCTGGTTAACTGGTTTGCCCATTCAAGTATATGTCGGTCGATGTTAACTGCGGTCTTGCTGACGGCGGAAAGGTGTACGTCGGTTGCATTTCGAAAAGTCTGGAAATGATCTAAATAGCGTTGCAGTGGGTTGTCTATCAAGCGTTTATAAGTGTCAAGCATCGCGTCAATCAAAGGGCGCTGTGCAGAGTGGGAAGGTAAATCGAGTTCTTGAACCGCCTGGCTTGCATGCTCAAGGTTGTCCCGCGTCTGGCTCAATGTCGTCGCCGCTTGGTCAATATCGCTACTTAGGCGTGCCAACCGCTGGCGTACTTCCATTAAATGAATATTTGCTTGGCGGGTAGCGTCAGTTAGGTGGGCGGTGATTTCTTTGGAGAACGTTAGCTGAGGTCCTGGCGAGTGCCCGTTTTTTAAGTGCAGTAGGCCCAGCAGCACAATCATGCCCAACAGGGCGATAAATATCCATGCAAATAGCGGTTTGAAAAAAGCAGGTTTCATAGTGGGCTTTGCGTGCAGGTTTAACTGCCATCGTCTGAATTTGCCGACGGCAAGGGCGAGCCATGATACGCGATTGGCAACGCATCGGGCAGCGAATGCTGCCCGATAACTGAAAATAACGGTGTATTAAAAAGCTTCCCACTCAGGTTCGGCAGAGGCACGCTTGCTAGGCAGTGAGGTTCTGCTGGCTGGTAAAGGGCGGGCTGATTTTAATGGTGCTGATTGCGTCTGGCTTGAATGGGGTAATTTAAACGCGCTCACAAGCTCTGCCAAGCGGCTAGCTTCATCCTCAAGTGATGCCGATGCAGTGCTGGTCTCTTCTACTAAGGACACGTTTTCCTGAGTCGCGGAGTCCATTTGCGCAATTGCGGTGCTAATTTGGGTAATACCCGAGTCCTGTTCTTTGGCCGCCAGTGACAGCTCCTGCATCATATCGGTCACTTGACGGATAGCCGTATTGACCTCGCCCATACTTTCCCCATTGTGCATCGCCTGATTGGCACCTTCGGCAATACGCTGGGCAATATCCTCAATCATCGTGCGTATTTCTTTCGATGAGTTGGACGTCTTAGTCGCCAATGAGCGAACTTCGCTGGCAACGACGGCAAAGCCGCGGCCATGTTCGCCCGCGCGTGCTGCCTCAACCGAGGCGTTCAGCGCCAGGATATTAGTCTGAAAAGCGATAGAGTCGATTACTTGCACAATGTCATGCACTTTATGCGAGTCTTTTTCGAGCGCTTGCATCCATTGCCCGGCACGCTGGGCTTCGCTTTGACCATGCTCGGCTTTATGCGCGGCATTAACAGTCATCTTTTCGGCCTGCGTGGCCGTGTCAGCATTTTGGCGCACAATAGAGGAAATCTCATCCATACTCGCTGCCGTTTGCTGAAGCGCCGCTGCCTGCTGCTCGGTGCGCGAAGCAAGGTCCTGGCTACCGCTGGCAATTTCCCGGGAACTGTTGGCGACGGCCCGGCTGCTTTGGTTGAGGGTTTCCACCATCTGTTGCAAGCGCTCCTGCATCGTGCTCATCGCGCTATACAGGCGGCCTATTTCATTACGCCCGCGTGATTCGATGGCGTTAGTTAAATTGCCTTGGGATACGCTTTCACATAGCGCAACGGCGCGCTGCAGAGGGCGAACGATAATCCGGTTAATGCCGAGCTGTACGGCGATATAGATCATTAATGCCAAAACGATTAAGCCAATACTAATCAACATATTGTGCTGACTGCGGGTATGCGCATTTGAAACGGTAGTTGATGCTAGGCTTTGTGCATTGAGGTTGAAGCTACGCACACCATTGGTAAACGCATCAAACTGTTCGTTAAGGCGTTCGGCGTGATCGATCAGCGGTGCCACATTCCCGGCGTTAAGGTCGCGTCTGAGCGAATCAGTAATCAAAAGCTGGTACGCCGATTCGATCGCGGCAATTAAGGGCATTCGTGGCGAGTTGCTGGGTACCTCAATGGCATGAAATGCATCAAAACGCGAATCCGCACGTTCCAACGCCGCCTGAGCAAATCCCAGCGCTTGCTGAGCTAACGCAGTGTTGCCACGTGCGTTATAGTCTGTATAACGCGCTAAGCGTACCCGAAGCTCCATTAGATTAACTTCTGAACGGTTAATAGACGCTACCTGTTGGGCCGCCACTTCATCCAACTCGTTTAAGCTTGTTATTGCTCTTTTCTCTGCCTGTATGCCAAGCGCTGCCACAACAATCAACATGACAACGAGTAAACCTAATGCCCCGGCCAGGGCATATTTTACGGATAAATCTTTCATTACGTTCATTTCTCACTTAAGGGGGAGCAATAGAGCAGCAAGATAGGCAGCCACATCACAATGAACTAGAGAGCTTCATTGTGGTGGTCGTAATATCGGCCTTAAGTGAGAAAAATTAAGGGTGTAAGCGATTAAATTACAAGGATTTATACATAATATGCGTGTCTACTAACCCTTGCGTCGCATGGCGGTAGGCATTAGGAACCGTGCCCACAATGCTAAATCCTAACCGTTGCCAGAGCGCCACCGCGACATCGTTAGTGGAAACGACGGCGTTAAACTGCATGGCTTGAAAGTTGAACTCACGCGCTAATTGCTGTGAATGCTCGCACATCGCCCGGGCAACGCCTTTACCGCGAGCGGCAGCGGTCACCATATAGCCGCAGTTACAGATATGATCGCCGGGGCCGGCTGCATTGGCTTTTAAGTAGTAGCTACCGATTAATTCGCCTGCTGCATCCTTAACCGCATAGGTGACTTTGGGCGCTTGGCACCAGAGCCGATAGGCCGCATCGTAGCTGATATCAGGGTCAATCGCGTAGGTTTGCTGGTCTGCGATAATGGCCTGAAAGGTTGGCCAAAAGATAACGAAGTCATCTTGTGTCATAGGCGTGAACGTGAGGGAAGACGCATTATTTGAAGACATTGTATTTGAAGACATCGTATTTGATGACATAGCCAGTACCTGATGGAAATAAGTAGGACAGCGTTAACCGCTATGATAATAAGCGCCATAACGCAGCGGTGGCCATTCCCGCAGTAATCGCAACGAGCGGCTTATGCAGTATCAGCATGGCGCTTAACGTGGCGAGCAGACCAAGCCGAGCGCCCCAATCCCCCTGAGCTGCCAGCGGTACAACAACAGCGACCAGAACGGACCCCGCCATAGCGTTGATAAATCGCTCTACCTTAGGGCCAATAGGGATACGTGACATGATGATCGAGCCACCGATACGGGTGGTAAACGTCACCAGTGCCATGATAACGATAGCAAGTAGCGCAGTAGCTGGAGTTAGCGGCACGCCTATTGTCCTTTTTGTTGATTCGCCTGAGGCAACAGCATGCCCGCCAAACCACCCGCCAGCGCACCCACAATAACGTGAGCGTTGGGCGGCAAATAATAAAGCGCGAGCAGCGCGGCCACGCCAGCCACGCCCCAGGGAAGTAGCATCGTAAGCGACGGTTTGTTTTTACCGCCTACCAGCATGGAAAGTAAGAAACAGCCCATGATGACGTCTAATCCAAACCGTTCGGGCTGGCTGATCCCGCTACCAAACGCGACCCCCAACAGCGTGCCCAGCACCCAGGAGAGCCATAAGGCAATACCGCCGCCAAAAAGAGCGCCGACATTGGTTTCTCCTCGCTGATGGTCAGCTGCCGCCATGGCCCAGTTGGAGTCACTCATCATCCCAAGGCAGGCATAACGCTGGCCTGAGGGAAGGTGGCGCAGCCAGGGGTAAAGCGAAGCGCCCATCAATAAGTGACGGGCGTTAATGGCAAACGTGGTGGCAATAAGCGCTGTGAGCGGAATGGTGGGTCCCCACAGCTCCAGTGCCGCAAACTGAGCGGTGCCCGCGAACACCAGGCTGCTCATCAGCAGCGTTTCCCAGCTGCTTAAACCATGTTGGATAGCGGCAACGCCAAACGCTAAGCCAAACGCAACCACGAACAGGGAAAGCGGGGCCATTCGCTTGAAGCCCCATAACGTACCTTTTGCGTCTAGCTTTGCGCTCACCGCGCGGCCTCTGCAACAATCTCATAGCTGCGCAGACGGTCAGCATGATTATAAAAGTCGCTATTGATCATCAGCTCATCCGCGCCGGTACGTTCTTGGAAAGCCGTCAATTCTGCTTTGACCGTTTCAGGACCACCGATAATCGCTGCGCCTAAAAATTGGCTTACCTGCGCCTGCTCCATAGGTGACCAGTCCAGCTGCTCTACTGGGGGCAGCGACTGGGTCGGTTTGCCACGAATAAGGTTTAGAAACTTCTGCTGAGCCGTGGTCGCAAGGTAGTGCGCCAGCGCATCGTTTTCAGCAGCGATAACCGGTAAACCTACCATGGCATGGGGTTTGTCCAGATGTTCAGACGGGCGGAAATTATCGCGATACAGGCGCAGGGCTTCAAACAGATAGCCAGGGGCGAACTGAGCGGCAAAGGCGAAGGGAAGGCCAAGCTTGGCCGCTAGCTGGGCGCTATAGCCGCTGGAACCCAACAGCCAAATAGGCACGTTGGTTCCCTGGCCAGGCACCGCTTTCACCTGCTGGCCGGGCTCGGCGTCTGCCAGGTAGCGGAGTAGCTCGCTTAACTGCTCGGGGAAGTCGTCCACGCCTGCATGCATGCTGCGCCGCATAGCGCGCATGGTCGCACCGTCAGAGCCGGGCGCGCGGCCTAAGCCCAGATCA
Source organism: Halomonas colorata (assembly GCF_014897985.1). Lineage (GTDB taxonomy): Bacteria > Pseudomonadota > Gammaproteobacteria > Pseudomonadales > Halomonadaceae > Vreelandella > Vreelandella colorata. Next base: position 60,726 of record NZ_JABUZA010000018.1, on the reverse strand, counting down.
ATTCGGTCAGGATAAAGAGTTTCCAACGTGCCAAACTGCTCGGCGATGACCAGCGGCGGATGATTGGGCAGCATAATCCCGCCACTACCCACCCGAATAGTGGAGGTCTGGCCCGCTACATGGCCAATTAATACTGAAGTTGCCGCGCTGGCGATTCCGGCAATATTGTGATGTTCGGCAAGCCAGTAGCGGGTATAGCCCAACTGTTCGGTTCGCTGAGCGAGAGAAACACTGTCCCGAAACGTTTCAGCAGCGCTTCCGCCTTGGCGTATCGGAGCAAGGTCGAGAACGGAAAGCGCTGTCGAAGAAAGCTGGCTCATAATTCACCTACTATTGAAAACGTGGGGCGTGGGTGAACGGTCAGGACGTGTACATAGTAGAAAGTACATGAACAGAACATTAGCACGCTTGGTTGTAGGTGTTATGCGGGCTAAGAAGACGAAATACAAGGAGCAGCCCGCTTTGAGCTGGCTAACATGTTTACTCAGCTATTCAATCGGCGGGGTAGGGCGAATCAGTATTTCATTAACATCGACATGAGCCGGTTGAGAAAGTGCATAGATAACCGCGTTTGCGATATCGCGGTCTTCCAGGGCATTATCAGGCGATTCATCAAAAAACGGCGTATCGACCATGCCGGGCTCAATCAGGGTAACCCGCATCCCGCTACCCCGTAACTCTTCACGAAGGTTATAGCCAATCCCCGTTACTGCCCACTTGGTGGCGCTGTACATGGAGCCTGGAATGGTGGTTCGGCCGGCGGCAGAACCCGTCATCAGTACATGGCCTTTACTACGTTTAAGCGCAGGAAGGCTTGCCTGAAGAGTAAGGCCCACGCCATATATATTGGTCAGAATCATCTCGTGCCAGGCAGCATGATTGGCGCCGCTAAACCCGCCCGGCGAGCCGCCTTGCCCGGCGTTGGCAAACACCGCATCCAGGCGGCCAAAGGTCTCCAGCGCCTGATCGATCATCGCCTGCTGCTGATCCATATCAGTGACATCAAGCTCGCAGGTAAGTACGTTCTCAGGCCCAAGCTCCTGGGCAAGTGCGGCGAGTTTGTCGGCTGAACGGGCGGCGAGTACAAGCTGGTAGCCTTCGCGCGCGGCGGCTCTTGCCGTGGCTGCGCCAATACCGCTTGAGGCACCGGTAATCAATAATACGCCGTGTTGCATGGTTGGCACTCCTTGCTAAGCCATAAACAGGAGTTTTCAGAATGGCTAATACGACGCTATCTTGCAAACCGTCGCCAACTTTAGGCAGCTAAGCTTAAGAGGGCTACTAAGCCTTTTTGAGTATAGAAGAGAGATCAAGAATAGCCTGCGCCATATCCGCCATGCTTTTGCTTTGATCCATGGAGGTTTTGCGCAGGAAGCGGTAGGCCTCTTCTTCGGTCATGGACTGGTGCGCCATGATCAAGCCTTTGGCGCGCTCGACCAGCTTGCGCTCGCGCAATGCCTTGCGGGTATTTTCCAGCTCATCGCTCAACCCTTGTAAACGGCTTGATTGTGCCTGAGTAAGCTCAATCAATGACCGTCCAAGCGGTGAGGTCAACGCGCTAGCGGTTAAGTCTCCCAATGGCTGTGTAGGACTAAGCGCGAGGAGCTGCTCACAAGGGGCGGGCGTATGAGGACCGGGCTTGGCTTTGGCGTGTTCAAGCGCGGCTTTCGCCTGGGCTATTTTGCGATAGCAAAGCGCCGCTAGCTGGGTATTTAAAGCGTCTTCGACGATTTTAAGCGCATCAATGCGAAGCGTGGTGAGCTCGTACCACGTTTCACCCAGAACGTTGGTGGTAACGTGCTGTGAGGTAGATTGGCAGGCAGCCTCACGCAATTGGTGAATGCCGGTTAACGTACTGGTTGAAACCGCCTGCTGCCAGGCGAGTTCAGCTTCCGGCGTGGCAAACTCAACGAAGGTATCAAAGCAGCGCTGCTGATCCTCGACCAACTGGCCGAGTAACTGGCGATGCGTTTTATCAAAGTGACCTTGAGTAAAGCCAAATGCACCGCAGGCCCGCTCCTGGCCCGCAAGTTCCTTGCCTTGCATCAGGTGGAAGATCGCCACAAGCGTACGGGTAATCTCCGGGTCGTCGGAGGTATCGGCGGCTTCAAAAACAATTGCCAGTAAACCGCTGATTAAATGGTTAAAAGCCTGGGTCGCGGCATCGGGGGAGATCGCCATGAGATCAATGGCGCTGCGCATAGCAGCTATGTCGTCAAGAGCGTTCCATACGGCTGCGATGCGCCGTAATAAGCGCGCTGCACCCTGAGGGCGCACTTCCTGGGTCAGTACCTCCAGCCGTTGCCGCATGAGTATCTCAGCTTCCTGGCTATGTTTGAGGTAGTCGCGGCGCTGGGTTTTAAAGCGTGAGCCTTGAGAAACGAGGTAGATCGTTGAGGCGCCACGCTCACGCTGGAGTACGTGAATAAAGCGGCTAATATCGGCGACAATTTCCGAGGTCGTCGCTAAATGGGTCAGGTTATCGATATCACAACGAATGGCGGTTAAGAGTAGCTGCTGGGCAGATGACATAGTGATTTTCCTTTTACTCGCCGCCTTGATCTATCTCCCCGGGGCAGCCGCCACCGGGGATGAAAGGTCTTGATTGAGCATAATGCGGGGTTTTAACGTAATGAAAGAGCCCCTGCGCCGGTATCGTCGCCCACGGCATCACGGTAGGCGCTGGCTTCCTGCGCTTCCGTTGCATCGCTAAAGCGCACAGCCAGTACGCATGAGGCGAGTACCAGTACGGTCAGCCCCAGATAAAACAGTCCTTGCTGGTAGCTTAAGTTTTCGCTACGAAACAAAAACGCCGCCGATACGGCGCCGACATTACCGCCGGCACCCACAATACCCGCCACGGCGCCCAGGGCTTTTTTGTTGATAAACGGCACCACGCCAAACGTTGCCCCTTCAGCCATTTGAACGAACAGGCTAAAGACCAGCATGATGCCAATAGCAAGACTCAAAATATGCATTTGAGAAAATGCGATCAGCGCAATGCCTTCGCAGATCAAGGCAATAAACAGCCAGCGCACGCGGCCCTTCAAGCCCCCTTGCTTGGCGAACAAATCTGAGAAAACACCGCCCAGCGTGCGGGCAAATATATTCATCAGGCCAAACAGACCGGCGATTAGCCCAGCGGTTGCCAAGCTTAAGTTGAACTGGTCAAAAAAGTAGATAGCCGCAATATTGTTGATCGTAAGTTCAACGCCAAAGCACAGCCCATAAACGACAAACAGCGCCCACACGCGGATATCTTTTGCCGCGGTGAGAAAGCTTTGCAGCGCGCCATATTCCTTGGTGGCTTCCGGCAGCTCACCCCGCGCGCGCAGGTCGCTAAAGTTACCGTCCGGTGCATCCTGGGTGAGAAACCAGTAGCCAATGCCGGTGATAAACAGCACCACACCCGGCACTACCATGGCAAGGCGCCAGCCGAGCGCCTCATTAACGCCGAGCATTAACATCCCGGAGAATATAAGCGGCATCAGGATTTGCGTGGTGCCGCCACCTAAATTGCCCCAGCCCGCACTGGTCGCATTGGCCGTGCCCACCACATTAGGCGCAAACATCATGGTGGTGTGGTACTGGGTGATGACAAATGAGGCGCCAATTGCGCCAATTGCCAGGCGCGCCAGGAAAAAGCTTTCAAAACTGTCGGCAAAGCCGATACTCATAACGGGAATGGAGCCTAACACCAGTAGGCCAGTGTAGGTTTTACGCGGCCCTAGCCGGTCACACAGTAGCCCTATTAATAGCCGCACGATAACGGTAATCGCGACGGAGGCGATAATTGTATTACCGATTTGAGTCTGGGTCAGAGAAAGGTCTTCACGCACGATCGCCATCAGCGGCGCGATGCCGAACCAGCCAAAAAAACAGATATGAAAAGCAAACCACGACAGATGAAAGGCACGCATCTGAGGGGTTGAGAAATTGAGTAGGCGAATACGATTGGCTTTATTGCGTATGTCCATGGGATGGCCTCACGGGATCTTGAACCAGTTGAGCATCACGCAACGCCGAGTCGCTCTATCGCGTCGCGTATTTACGAGAACATGCCTTCGCCATTGAAGGTCAGGCTCGACGCACTCGTACCCCGCTGGGCCTGGTCTACGCCTACCACCACAAAGCCTTGTTAAGCAATTAGTTTGCCATATAGGGTTTTAATTAAACCTATCAGTTAGTTGATGTGTTGAATAAAAGGGTGGGCAGGGAGGGATAAGAGATTGGGCGGGGAAGGAAAATAGGCGGTGCGCCATTGGCGAGCATGCCAGGAGCGGCATGCGTCACCATAGTGCCGTTTATTCGTGCAGGTAAACCGAATCGATATCCAGTGTTGAGTGATTGCCTATCGCTTCAAAATGCTCATCGAGCCAGCGCTGTGCAGCTGCCCGCCCTTGCTCAAAAAGATAGGAAAGAAACGCCCATTCAGAGTTCAGCTTGCTGGAGACGGAAAGCTCTTCCAGCGCCTGCTCACCGCTAATACGATGGAAAAGCGCCTGCTGATAGCAATTTGTAATGCCCTGTTCTTCAAGTGCGTGCTGTAACAGCGCAATCATGCGTATTTCTTTAATCAATGCCGCGTTAAAGGTAATTTCGTTTAAGCGGTTCAGAATCGACGAGGCAGAGGTAGGCACCGTATCCCGGCTGATAGGATTGATTTGTACCAGCAGGATATCCCGCGAGCTGCATTCTTCCATGAGCGGGAAAAGCGCCGGGTTGCCCATATAGCCCCCGTCCCAGTAAGCCTCACCGTCAATTTCTACGGCTTGGAACATTAGGGGTAAACAGGCAGAAGCCATTACCGCATCCAGGCTCATTTCCTCACGGCGAAAAACGCGCTGTTTGCCGGTGCGTACATTGGTGGCCGCTACAAACAGCTTGAGCTGATCGCACTGACGCACGCGCTCAAAATCGATGTGTTCAGCGACGATCTCACGCAGTGGGTTAACGTTAAGCGGATTGAATTGATAAGGCGATACCAGGCGCGTCATGATATCCATCGCGATATAGCCCGGCGAGTGATCAAGGCTCCAGTTGCCGGTCCAGATATCCATGGGAGATCTGCGTACCGGACTTGCCATGCCGGCGCGACTGACGGCCTGCCAAAAATCTGTAAGTGCTTGCCTGGCCAACAGCTTGTCACCCCGGGTGAGGGCATCCGCCATGACTACACCATTCATCGCGCCAGCACTGGTGCCGCTAATGCCTTCTATTTCGATCCGATCATCTTCAAGCAGCCGGTCGATCACGCCCCATGAATAAGCACCGTGAGCGCCACCGCCCTGTAGAGCTAGGTCTAGCTTCTTTACTTGAGTCATAAGGCCTCATGCGTTAGTAAGCTTATGCCATGCTGCATTGCCACTTGGTTAGCATGGCATAACAACGCCTGCTTGGCCTAAGAACCTGTCAACGTTGCGCCAAGTGGGTGGAATTTAACGTGTTGCAGCGCAGGAAGTTGGAGGTGGCGAGCCACTCCTTATCCGGGTAATAGGCAAACACATACTGATCTTCGCGCAAGCTATCGATGAGTGGATAAGTAATATCCTGACGCACCGCCGGGCAGCCATGGCTGCGGCCCAGGCGACCGGTTTGAGCAATAAAGTCATCACTGACGTAATCCGCCCCATGAATCACAATCGCGCGCTCATAGGCCAGATCATTCACATCGGGCTCAAGCCCATTGAGCCTCAGCGAATAGCCGTTGCGCCCATAGTAGCTATTCATGGTGCGAAACAGGCCTAGGCTGGACTGATGGCTCTCGGGGGTATTGGAGAACGCTTCGGCGTAAGCATCACCCGACCCTTGGCCGTGGGAGACCAGCTCTTCGAACAGCAGTTTATGCTGGCGCAGATCAAACACCCACATCCGCGGCTCGGTTGATGGAAGAGAGTAGTCAATAACCGCGAACCGCTCGGCATTGGGATTCGCACAGTTAAGCGCCTGGGCGGCAAGACGCAGAGCTTCCGGTGTGGCGGAAGGGGCGAGCTGCAGAAGTTGGTGCTGAAGCGATGACACGCCGGGAGGAGGTGTAGACGCTACGCTTGCAAAGAAACTGTTGGCTTGAAGAGGTAGGCTAATTAACGCGAAAGGTAAGCAACATAATAAAGAAAGAGAGCGTAAACGGGTTACCATATGGAGCAGTCCTGCAGACGATATCGATGACGAAAATAAGTAAACGGCTATGATAAAAGTAAGCATGCCGCGAATGGGAACTTATAGTAACGCAAGGAGAGGGTGATGAACGAGATGCAGTCACTAAGACAATGGGCGATAGGGGCCGCTCTAGGTCTGGCGCTGTCCCAAATCCCCTTCGGAATAATGCCAGCGCACGCGGCTAATGAGCTGCTTCAACAAGCACTTACTCAGCAGGGCCAGATCGGCAGCCAAGGGCAGTTGCCGGTTGAAGAATTTTATCAATTGCGCAACGAAACGTTGGCTTGGCAGAGTGAATCAGCAGTAGAAGCATTGGTTGCTGCACTTAATACTCTTGAAAGCGATGGTTTGAATCCTGCGGACTACCGTGCTGACAGATTGATGAGCGCTTTTCAAAATAGCCAGAATGCTGGGGAGTCTGCTCAGGCAGCTTTCGACATTCAGGCAACCCAGGCGCTGCTGCTGGCGCTTGATCATCTGGAACGTGGCAAGGTTAACCCCCGAGACGTTGAACCCAGCTGGGACGTTGCGCGCCCTGAGCGGCACTACTCGCTCTTGAGAGTCACTCACGCGGTTGATGATCAGGATTTAGAGCGTGCGTTTAGCTTGGCGCGGCCAGCCTCCAGCGAGTATCAGCAGCTGCGTGAGGCGTTAAGCCAGTATCGGCACATCGCTACCTTGGGCAGTGCGCCCTACCTTGGTGCGCGGGAGGAGTCGCTGCGTCCGGGAGATGTCGACGATGACGTGACCACACTGCGCCAGCGCCTGACACTTTGGGGGGAAACCGGCCTGCTCACAGCGGATAGCAGTGCCTACCCGATGATCGGTGTGCAGGTGGCTGGGGGCGATAAGCGCACTTTTGATGCCGAGCTTGAAGCGGCGGTAAAACGTTTTCAGCGCCGCCACCAGCTTAAAGAGGACGGCGTCGTGGGTGAGCAAACGCGCCTGGCGCTTAATGCGACCGCTACCTCTCGGGTGGATCAGTTGCGGGTCAATCTGGAGCGTGCCCGCTGGATAGGCCCCATGCAGTCTAGTGAGCCGCGTGTCTGGGTAGATATTGCAGGCTACCAGCTGCACTATATCCGGCCAAACGGCCAGCAGTGGAATGCTCGGGTGGTCGTCGGGTCTTCGCGTCGTGAAACGCCCATTATCCATTCATCTATCAGCCATCTGACGATCAATCCCAGCTGGACGATTCCGCCCACCATCATGCGAGAAGATGTCCTGCCCCGGGTACGTCAGAACGCCGACTATTTGGCCCAGCATAATATGCAGGTGATTAATATGTCCGGCGCACAGCTAGACCCCGCCGAAGTGGATTGGCAGCGCCCTGGTGGCATTATGCTGCGTCAGGTCGCAGGTAACAGCAATCCTTTAGGGCGGGTGGTAGTGCGCTTTCCCAATAATGACATGATCTATCTGCACGACACGCCGGCACAGGGGCTCTTTCGACGTAATCAGCGCGCGTTAAGCTCAGGCTGCGTACGCGTGGAAGGAGTACGTGAATTCGCCCAGATGTTGCTACAGGATAGTGGCAGCCGCTATCAGCTCAGTACGCTTTTAAATAGCGGCGGTAGCGACCGTAACGTGAATCTGCCTCAACGCATTCCTGTGGCGCTGCATTACTTAACCGCCTGGCCTAATGCTCAGGGGGAAGTAGAGTTCCGCTCGGATATCTACCGCCGCGATGCCTCGCTATTGGCTGCACTGCAACGCGCTGTGTAAATTGATCCGCACGCGCCAGCGTATATAGGAGATGCTCAGGTTTGCGCTTCTCCATGTGGTAGAAGTATTACGTAAGGTAGAAACATTAACGCCGCCCAAAATTGGGCGGCGTTAATGGGTATGGCTTAAGTAGACATCTGGTTACTCAGCATCTTGCTCTGGCTGATAATTTGCAACGCTGATGGTACCCGTTTGGCCGCTTTCAAGCGCCGCAAGCATCGGCTCGGCCTGACGCTGGAAGGCAACCAGCGTATCGCCGTTTAATCCCATGTCTTCAGGCAAATCTATCGACATGGCGTTTACCGGTGAGTTGTTGACGATGACTTCATAATGCAGGTGAGGGCCGGTGCTGCGGCCGGTATTGCCAGAAAGCGCGATACGTTCGCCCATGGTTACCCGATCGCCTTGACTCACCAGCGGCTGGGAAAGGTGTAGGTAGCGCGTGCGGTAGCCGTTATCATGGCGTACAACGATGTAGCGCCCTGCTGCCGGATGATTGGCCACCCGCTCGACGCGGCCGTTAGCCGGGGCAATAACGGAGGTGCCAATCGGCATGGCAAAATCGGTACCATTATGTGGGCTTATGCGGCCAGTGACCGGATGCTTACGCTGAGGGTTAAAGTTCGAGCTCAAGCGGTAGCTGCCCTCAAACGGGTAGCGCGCAAACGAGGGGTCGAGGCTATTGCCATCAGGTGTATAGAAGTGGTCGTCGGTAGCATTGCGAACTACGGTCAGGTCCATGCGCTCGCCGTTGTATTTCACCGCCAGAACGCGTGAGTCGAGCGCTTCGCCTTCAATCATGTCGGATTCGACCAGAACCTGAAATTGATCGCCACGGCGGCTGTCACGACGGAAATCCAGCTTTTTCTCCAGCAGTTTGGTCAGCTCGGTGACTGAGCCGCTACTTAGGCCGGTGGCTTGAGCGGAGCGGGCAAAACTACCGCTAACGCTACCTGCATATAAGCGCTGAACCGGTTCTCCCTGACGCTCAATGGCAGTTACGGCAAACTGGTTATCCTCACTTTCGACCAACACCCCGTCGCGGGTGTTTTTCATCATACGAAGTGATAACAGGCGACCGCTCTCGTCGAGCATATAGTCGAAACTATGGCCTGCGCGCCAATTAGTCAGCATTCTCGGTTCGGGCAAATCATCAAGCAGGGTTAATACTTCGCTATAACCTAAACCCAGCTCATTTTGTGCCAGCACTGCGAAGGTTTCACCGGATTCAACAATATGTGTTTTCCATTCCGGTACAAACGGCTCTTCCGCAGCAAGTTCAAGCTCCAGAAACGAGACATCGCCAAACAGATCGATTCCGTAATCTTCATAAGAAGTGGCATCGGCGATTTCGACAGAAGAGCTAGGGTCGATATCGAGCATGCCGCTCGTCAGCGTACCGACAACGATGGCCATGTGCAGTGCGCCGTTATCGATGGGGCTGTTGTGTAATGTTGGAGTGCTAGGCGAACGATGATCTGCTAGAGAGGCTTCTGCGCTTGAGATAACGTCCAGATCAACAATTTCTTTAACCGTTAAATCGCTTAGTGGAATGTGTTCGCGGGTGGCATCAATCGCGCGGGTGGCTCGATTGATGGCATCAGCGACAGGCGTTCGCTCTTGATTAAGAGAAGGAATGCCCGGCGCTGAATCGCTGGGAAGCGGTACTAAAACGCTTTCCAGCGGAGTGTGGGGCTGATTTAAATCTTGATATGTAGTGATTAACTTTTGTGCGCCCAGCACTGTGACCATAGTCGCCACAGGTAACAGTAACAATTTATGCGTGCGGGGCAGCGAATGGAGGATTCGCAACATGGGTAAATAGACCGCCAAGTTCGTGATCAAAAAGTAACATGAAAGTAGACGGAACCATACCCCATGAGGAAGGGGGTTCATAGACTGTATATCCATACATAAAGGATACTTCTGCTAAAAAGCAGAAAAAGCTAACTAACATTACTATTTTTGAACACTGTTTGCTAATAAAGGTAAACGATTCGACCCAAAAACCATTTTCTGAGGGTTTACTCTCTTGCCCATGCCAAGCTTAAACTGGCGCTAATTAATGACCTAATCATAGACAAGCACAGCGCGATGTAAAGGTTGTATGACGATTAGTTGGTTTTAAAAAATTTAGAATAAATTTAATGTATATTTTTATACTATAAATCAATGGTTTATTTTTTATTTAAAATAAATTAAGCAATTTCTTGACCTTCGGAAAACTTAATCTGAAGCTTATCAACGGTCTGGTAGAAATCGAATGCACAAGTGGAAATCATTTTTTTTGTAACAAAAAGTTAACTAGGGGCTTTTCGGGGCAATTTGTTCCCCCCACGTTACTCAGCGTGGACATTATTAATAGGGGCACTGAGAAGGCTAATCAAGCCCCCCTTGATACTGCTTCACGCATCAAGGCGCGAAACGGCTTTGATTAATGTGCATAAGGCTTTTTAAGCATTATTTTTGCTGGATTAATTCTAAATTAGCAGTACTTATTAATGATTATTGGCATTATAGACATGGTTTTTCGAATATTAAGCGGATGGTTTCGCGATTTAGCATCGAGGGAGTCGAAATGTCCCGGGTGACACTTGCACAATGGCAAATGCTGGCAGCCGTCGTTGACCATGGGGGGTTTGCGCGTGCGGCAGAAGTAGTACATAAAAGCCCCTCCACTCTGAATCATGCGGTTCATAAGCTTGAGGAGCAATTAGGTGTTCAGGTGCTTGAACCCATTGGGCGGCAGGTTCGCTTAACCGAAGCGGGGGAGTTATTGCTTCGCCGTGCGCGTCAGCTCATTGAAAGTGCGGCTTCACTTGAAGATGTTGCCTCACGGCTGGCGGAGGGCTTGGAGGCTGAAATCGTGTTGGCGATTGACCAGGTGTTTCCCGCCGCAGCACAGGCCAAGGCCATGGAACGCTTTTCCGAAATGTACCCCCAGGTACGCGTTCAGTTGCATGAAAGCGTACTCAATGGTGGCACGGAAATGCTTTACGATGGGCGCGCCGATTTAGTGATATCGGGGATGGAGGCACAAGGCTTTTTAGGCGAACCGTTGGTTAGCGTGCGTTTTATTGCGGTGGCCCATCCTGATCATGCGCTACATCAGTTGGGCCGAGCACTTGATTTACGTGACCTGGCGCAGTATCGCCAGCTTGTCGTGCGCGATTCAGCGTTGCGTCAGTCGACCGACGCTGGATGGTTAAAAGCCGAGCAGCGCTGGACAGTGGGACACTTAAACACGTCGCTCGATATGTTGAAGCGTGGCCTGGGGTTTGCCTGGATGCCGGAAACGCGTATTGCTGATGAAATTTTTCATGGCAAGTTAAAGCCGCTGCCATTAACCGCAGGCAGTATCCGTGAAGTGCCTATTCAGATAATTTTTCGTGACCGGGACCGTGCGGGGCCCGCGGCGCATGCGATGGCCGCCGCGTTAAAGCAAGCTGTCGAGGAGCTATGTCCTGAACGGTTCGATTCTCTCGAATGAAACGCGTTAAAACATCCGCTTGAGCATCTGCTCGACAGGATTATGCTTAATGCATACTGGCCTATAGCTGGCTTTTAATCACCCTGTCAGGAGATGCTTTATGGGTCTGCTTGTTAATGGCGAATGGCATGATCAGTGGTACGACACCAAAAAGAGCGGTGGCGAATTTGTGCGTGAATCGGCTCAGCTGCGTGACTGGGTTGGCAATCAGCCAGAAACTGGCGGTGCTTGCTTTCCCGCTGAAAAAGATCGCTACCATTTATACGTTTCTTTGGCCTGCCCCTGGGCTCACCGCACATTGATATTACGTAAGCTGAAAGAGCTTGAATCCCTAATAGGCGTATCGCATGTAAGCCCTCTGATGCTTGATAAAGGCTGGACCTACAAGCAGGATGAAGGCTCAAGTGGCGATGTGGTTAACGGCGTTGATTACCACTATCAGCTCTATACCATGACTAATCCTACCTATACTGGACGCGTCACGGTGCCGGCACTGTGGGATAAGCAGCGCAATGCCATTATCAATAATGAGTCTGCGGACTTGTTACGTATTTTTAATCGCGCCTTTAATGAGCTCACTGATAATCATTTGGATTTTTACCCAGACGATCTGCGCGAAGAAATTGATTCGGTAAACGCGGATGTCTACGACCATATCAACAATGGCGTATATAAAACGGGTTTTGCCACTGAGCAGGAGGTTTACGAAAAGCACGTAAAAGCGTTGTTCGAAGCGTTGGAGCGCATGGAAAAGCGTCTGGATACACAGCGCTATTTGGTGGGTGAATGGCTAACGGAAGCCGATATTCGTCTGTTTACCACGCTTATCCGTTTTGACGCAGTGTACTACAGCCATTTCAAATGCAATTTCAAGCGCATAGAAGACTTCCCCAATTTGGCTAACTACGTGCGTGAGATCTATCAGTGGCCGGGCGTTGCCGAAACGGTGGATATGAATCATATAAAGCGTCACTACTATTATAGCCACGACACGATTAATCCAACCCGCATCGTACCCGCCGGGCCGCAGCTTGATTTTGAACGTCCTCATGATCGTAACCGGCTGCCGGGGCAGGGCGTACGGTCCAGTCAGTAGACAAAAAAGAGCAGCGAGTATGGTGATAATGCTGCATGAAAAAGGGCTGCCCAGTGGGCAGCCCTTTTAATCATAAGCTTCGCTTCATTAACAGTCATCGCGACTGCTCGTTACGAAAGACGGTACTACTCGTTAGTGGATACGGCTTCACGGGTTGATTGCCAAGCGCTTTGCGCGCCATCCCGGGTGGTTTCCCAGGCGTCACGTGCATTAGCCTTAGTTTGTTCCCACCAGTCACGATCATAGGCTGGGAAGCCTTCCACTTCTTCAGCAGTGGCATTAAGCATAATGCGATGTTCAGTGTCACCATCACTTTCAGTATGCGTTTCAAGTGAGAAGTAGTCGGTGCCTACCACGATTTCGCGGCCACCCAGACCTAATACCGCTCCACTTTCAATAACTAGCGCATTAATACGCATTTCTTCATCGAACAGGATGTTTTCAACTTCCCCAATCTCATCATCCGAACCATTGGCGAAATAAACTTCGGCATCAAGGATGTCTTCTGCAGAGTACATACCCTGAGGCTCTTGGGACGCCTGCACACCGAATGCCAAGCTGCCTAAAAGTGCAGTTCCGATAGCGGTCGTTAGCATTGATTTACGCATAGCATCTCTCCATGTAGCTAATAGCATCAGCAGGTGCCAAGTAAGGGAAGGATCCGTTTGCTCAGCACCTAAAAATCGATTTACCCAAAAATAGCTATGTAGTAACTATGTAGTAACTACGTAATAACTACAGACCGTTGGCCCAATCATCAGCACGTTTCTCAGCCTCTTCACGCTCAAGACCATACTTTTGCTGAAGCTTACCAACTAGTTGATCTTTTTTACCGCCGATTTGATCAAGGTCGTCGTCGGTAAATTCACCCCAGCTGGAACGGGCCTTGCCTTTCATTTCCGTCCATTTGCCTTCGATTTGATCCCAGTTCATATATCGCTCCTTGAATAATTGCTGAACATGTTTAGGCACTTATTAAGTTAGACGATATTTAAACAAGTGCAAGTGAAGTTGTTTGATTTGGGTGAAGTAAAAAAACTAGCCATTCGTCTATTGCGGTGTTAGGATGCGCGCTCCTCGCATGTGTTGACCCCTCCATCACGACGATAAGCGTTTGACTACGTGATTTTATATTTGGATACGTAGCAAGGCTTGCGGGAACATCTCGATAATGCAGATGTTCATTGCTGTGAAGATGGCGCGCCTCCAGCATTTCACCAAACGGGTGAAATCGGCGCAGAAGGTCGCCACAGCGGTTGGCCCGTAATGACGGTATTGCCAACCGGATGCTAGGTGCGACCGGCGTCTCCGACTCCACTGATGACATTAATCCGTTTAACGGAACCTGTTTTTCGATGCTGCCTTGTTTAGCGCGTCGATGTCAGAGTCAGAGACGCTTATGATGTTTTTTGCCGGTACGACCGGCCTACCAAGGTGTGATTAATGACCTCGACTTCTGTCGCCTCGCCGAGCTTCGGCGATCTGGCTCTATTGCCTGCCGTTCTGTCTGCTGTTGAAGCACAGGGCTATGTAACCCCTTCGCCAATCCAGGCGCAAACTATTCCTGCGCTGCTGGAAGGCCGCGATATGTTGGGCCAGGCACAAACGGGTACCGGTAAAACCGCTGCGTTTGCACTGCCATTATTGTCGCGTTTAGAACTGACACGTCGTGAACCACAAGTGTTAGTTATGGCACCAACCCGCGAGCTTGCTCAGCAGGTTGCAGCCTCCTTTAGTAAGTACGGTCAAAACCTGCAGGGTCTTGAAGTTGCGACCCTGTGCGGTGGTCAAGAGTATCGTGAGCAGTTAGGCGCGCTGAAGCGCGGTGCCCAGGTCATCGTTGGCACCCCTGGCCGTATTATCGATCACCTGGACCGTGGCAGCTTGAAGCTGGATGGTTTGTCAGCCCTCGTGTTAGACGAAGCTGACGAAATGCTGCGCATGGGCTTTATCGACGACGTTAAACGTGTGGTCGCCGATACCCCGAAAGATGCTCAGCGTGTGTTCTTCTCGGCAACCCTGCCGACTGAAATTGAACGCATTGTTAATCGTTATCTGGTTGATCCGGTAAAAGTGGCGATTGAGTCGCGCACGACGACTGGCGAAAACATTGAGCAGCGCATTGTACGTGTTGATGGTGGTGCCAAGCTTGAAGCGCTGTCGCGCATTCTTGAAGTCGAAGCGGTTGATGCGGCGATCGTATTCGTTCGCACCCGTGCGGCGTGTACTACGCTGGTTGAGCAGTTAACCGCACGTGGCGTTAACGCTGCAGGCCTTTCTGGTGATCTTGACCAGAGCCTGCGTGAGCGCACCATTACGCGCTTGAAGCGTGGCAAGGTTGACGTGCTGATTGCAACCGACGTTGCCGCTCGTGGTCTTGACGTGCCGCGCATTACGCACGTTATCAACTATGACCTGCCGCAAGACGCAGAAGCCTACACGCACCGTATTGGCCGTACCGGCCGTGCTGGCCGTAGCGGTATCGCGATTACGTTTGCCGGTTTCCGTGAAGGTCGTAAAGTAGGCTGGATGGAACAGGCAACCGGTCAGAAAATGACCGAAATGCCGCTCCCTGACGAAGCCGCTATTCGCGCTCACCGTGATGAAGTCTTCCACCATCGTGTGGTTGCCGCGTTGACCAAAGGTGCCGAAGAGCAGCTGGCACTGGTTGAGCGTCTAGTGGCCGAGGGTCATGACCCGATCGTGCTGGCCTGTGCATTTGGCGCAATGGCGCGTGCTGATGAAGCACCGATCGGTCGCCTGCAGGCGCCGCGTAAAGAGCGTGCACCGCGTGAAGGCGGCAGCAGTGCCAAGCCAGGTGCTCGTCGTGAGCGTGGCGCAGAACGTGGTGGTGAGCGTTCTCGCACACCCAGCGAAGGCATGACCCGCTACCGTGTATCCGTTGGCCATAAAGATGGTGTCAAGCCAGGCCAGCTGGTAGGCGCGCTGGCCAATGAAGGCGGTATTGAAGGTGCACGTATCGGTCGTATCGATATTCGTAACGCTTTCTCTGTCGTTGAGTTACCTAGCGGTCTGCCCGCTACTATCCTGACCAAGATGGCCCGTGCGCGTGTCGCCGGTCGCCCGCTTGAAATCAGTGAAGACAGCGCGCCGGATCGCGCTCCGCGCCGTCGTCGTGATGATGGTGACGCGCCGGTCCGTCGTCGCGAAGCGTAATCGCTTAAGCGGTTACTAGCGGTCAACGCCGCGTCTAAAATGCCCTCGCCCGGAAACGGTGCGGGGGCATTTTTTTGCTACCCTTAAAGAGGTTGAAGGTAGAAATGCATCAAGGATACACGCGACAGGGAGTCGATAATGAACGCGCCGCTTCACGAGTGGAATTTGTTACCCAAGGACGCCATCGCGCTGCAAAAGCAGCTTGCTAAACAGTTGGAGCTTGCAGATCGTATTGACCCGGTCGCACATATTGCTGGAATGGATATTGGCTTTGAAGACGATGGAGCGACCACGCGGGCGGCCGTGGTGTTATTGAAATGGGATCCGGCACCAGCACCTGACCTAACCGTCGTTGAGCAGATCGTTCATCGCGAGCCAACGCGGATGCCCTATGTGCCGGGGTTGCTTTCCTTTCGGGAAATTCCGGCAGCGCTTGGGGCGTTTGAAAAACTCAGCATCATGCCTGAATTGATTATGGTGGACGGGCAGGGTATCGCCCATCCGCGTCGATTGGGTATTGCTGCGCATTTAGGCCTGTGGCTGGATTTACCCACCATCGGAATCGCTAAATCACGCCTGTATGGAAAATACGCTGAGGTCGGGGAGGCGCGAGGAGACTGGGTGCCGCTGCGGGCAGGTAACGACACGATCGGCGCCGTGCTGCGCTCGCGGGCCAAGGTAAAGCCCGTGTTTGTGTCACCTGGGCATCGTATCAGCCTTGAAACATCACTTGACTGGGTAATGCGTTGCCTGGGGCGCACCAAGCTGCCAGAGCCTACTCGCCTGGCAGATAGGCTCGCCTCGCGACGTGGTCAGCGTACAAAGCAGCTTCAGGATTCCTTGTTTTAAAGTATCTAAATTAAGCTGTCTAAATTTAAACTATCTGAATGTAAACCAGCTAAAACGGTAAGACGTTATGGCGCTAGAAGCGCTACAAAACGTTTTAACAGGCTCGTCGCGTCCGGCGTTTCGGCCACCTGAGCGGCAATTGCCTCAGGGTCTTTTTCTTGATCAATTAAAATCCCACGCTGGGCATCTATATAAGCGCGCATCACAGGCATCGTGAATTCTGGGTGGAACTGCACGCTCCACTGGCGTGGGCCGTAGCGCAACGCCTGATGCGCGTCATGTGAATTGCAGGCTAACACTTCAGTGCCTTCGGGCAGCGATAACACGGACTGAGCATGGGTCAGATGGGCCTTGAAGCGCTCGGGTAGCTGACCAAACAGCGGGTCGTTAAGACCGGCATTCGTCAGAGCCACGCTATGGGTGCCCAACTCGCGCCCATTGGGGTGATAGTCGCTAGTACCTCCTAAGGCCGCCGCCATCAGCTGATGGCCATAACATACTCCTAGCATGGGTATATCTGCTTCAAGGGCATCCTGCAGCCAGGGTTTTAGCCGTTCACTCCAAGGCTCTTTATCGCTAACCATGCTGTGTGAACCGGTAATCATGATGCCTGCCAGCTGTTTCAGCGGCACGGGCGTGGGGTCTCGTTTGGCATCCCACACGTGAAGTGTCAAAGATTCGGGCAGCGACTCGCGCAGTTGTTTTTCAAAAAGCGTTTCAAAATCACCGTGCTGTTCGACGACATTAGGAAACGCATCACCGGTTTTAACGATTACGACACAAGCCATGTTGATTCTCGGTTAGCCAGATAAATAGACGAAACAAACCCTTCCGCGCATTATAAGGTCACATCATAAAGTGCCCATTAGCCTACCACGAGCATGACACGTAACGGGTATTAATGGGGTCAAACATGGGATGATGCGAGTGCCAACATGAGCAGGGAATCCCTTCTCAAATCAGTCTGATAGAGGAAGTGCAATGCAACAGATTATGCGTGCCGGTGAACCGATGGATGTGGCTGGGGTTATTCCTGCTGCCGAGCAAACCGCACCAACCATGGTGCTCACCAACAGCGACCTTCAAGACGTAACGCTGGATACCTATGCGGGTAAGCGCAAGGTCCTCAATATTATTCCCAGCGTCGATACGCCGACGTGTGCCATGTCCACACGGCGCTTTAATGAGCTGGCCTCTAATCTTACCGACACTGTTGTGCTGGTCGTGTCGGCAGACTTGCCGTTTGCCGCCAAGCGGTTTTGCGGCGCGGAAGGGCTGGATAATGTCAAAACGCTGTCTACTTTCCGTCACCCGGAATTTTTAGAAGCCTGGGGCGTTGCTCTGCGCAATAGTCCCATGGAGGGCTTGTGCGCGCGAGCCGTCGTGGTGTTGGATATGGATAACCGCGTGCTGCATAGCGAGCTGGTCAGTGAAATTAAAAACGAGCCTGACTATGAGGCGGCATTAGCAGTACTTAAGGCGTAGCGCTTTTCTGACACTTTCTGGCAGCCTCCAGCAGCGCGCGAATCAGACGCTGCTGGGGGCGATTAAAAATCAGCCACTCCGGGTGCCACTGAACACCAATCAAAAAGTCATGCTCACGCGATTCGATGCCTTGCACAAGCCCGTCGCGGTCACGAGCGACAATCGCAATCCCTTGGCCTGCCTCGTTAACTGCCTGATGGTGGAGGCTATTTACACGGCACCAAGTAACGCCCAGTAGTTGGTAGAGCTGGCTTGCGCCTACAATGTCGACCGTTTTACGGGGCAGTACCGTGCGCCTGCGCTTTAAGCCTTCGTGGGTTGTGTAGATGTCAGGATCCAGCGTGCCGCCTAAATGTACGTTGATTAACTGCGCGCCCCGGCAGATCCCCAGGACAGGCGTGTTCAACGGAATAAAGCGCTCAAGCAGGGCAAGCTCTAATTCATCACGGGCAGGGTCCAGGCGTACATCAAGCTGTAACTCGCCACCATAAAGTGATGCCTGGATATCGTCGCCACCCCCAATAATCAAACCATCCAGATACGCCGGTAGTGGGCGTGAAGGGGAAAGGCGTAAGGGTCTTCCGCCATGGCGCCATACGGCAAACCAGTCAAAACACCAGGCAAGCTGGCTTTTATAATCTGAGGTGGTAATTCCAATAAGCGGCCGGGACATTCAGATTGATTCTCTTGAGTCGTCAATAAGTAGCGTGCTGCCCAAAAACTGCTCTAGCGGCGGCGAACCAGTTTCATCAGTTTATCTTTTAAGCGCGTTAGAAACGGTCGGCTGTGCTCGGCGATATATTCATCACAGCGCGCACGAAGTGCCACGCTATCGGCGGCAAGCTTTTCTACTTCAGCCCAGCGGTTCCATTCAGCCACGGCGCCCCAGCCCGGTTGAGAAAGCTGAGCATTGGGCAGCCGGTAGTGAAAGGTAGGCCGGGGTTTTATAAGCTTGGTATGCAGCAACTCATGGGGGTGGTCGGGGCGCAGGTGAGCAAATAATGGAAGTAGATCAAGCTCGCGATTACGCGTGGCGTTATGCACCAGATAGTCGTCGATAAAGGTATCAAGATCTGGGGCATAGCGGCTATCGAGTAGTTTTAAAGCGTACTCTTTGGGAAGCGGGTTCGCGTGAGGCAGCATTTCCCGCGTGATATCCACTTTAATTTCATCACGCAGCCAGTGGGCCAGTAACAAATAGGCGCGCATCATCGCCAGCAGGTAGCTAGCGCTTGTACACTCCACCTCAATATTAAGGTGCAAGCCGAAGCCATACAGCAGGCTGGCATCGGTGCCTTTGGCACCCTGGTCTCGCAATGCCTGAAAAATAGCATCCAGGTCTTCAAGCTCATTCCAGGGAACCGGCGGGCAGACGAGCTCGGTGGGTACAAAGCCTGCTACCATATCACCGATCAGCTCGCGGGTTTTTTGATGAAACTCGACACGGCGTTGCTGCTGGTGACGCTGCCATTCGCTATCGGAGTCGCGATGCTCATCCAGTAATGCCTGGTCGGGATGGGCATACTGAGTATCCAGTTCAATCCCAAATACGCCCCAGCGAGTATTTTCAACCAGTAGCCGATGAGGGCTGACCACGTTAAGCTCACCCCCAAACAGATCGCGAACGACGAGGGCCGTGTCGCGCGGCGGCAGGCCGGCAAATTCAATCTCAACGCCTATGTGGCGTATTTTGCCGTCACTATTTAGCCGGTTCGGTGGAGCTTGTAGCGTCATCTCGGCATCCTGTGAGGTGAACGTTTAAACTACCAGCCTATCATAGTCATTCATGAACACGGTCACTCATGAGTATTGTCTCTCATGATTACAAGCACGCAGTAAGGCTGAGCGTATGCCGTGAAGTGAGTATTAGCAAACACGGTGTCATCTACTAATCCATTTTGGGAGCAAGACGTGCGACAGCACTGGATAATCAACACTGTCATCAGCGTCGTTTTGACGGTACTGGTTAGCGTAATGGCGACCCAGGCTCAGGCGCAGAGCGTCTCACTACCCAGCTTAGCGGGAGAACCCAGTGATGAAGTGAATGTTAGCAGCGAGGAGTTTCAAAGCTCCCTCAATGACGTCATTTCCATGCTTGAAAACGAAGAGCGGCGTACCGAGCTCTTGGGTTCTCTGCGTGAGCTACAGGTAACGGCCGATGCCGCTGAAGAAGACACCGGGACGCGTCAGGGGCTTTTAGGAGCGCTTGCCGACACGCTGACCGATATCGGTGAGCAGGCCCAGGCTGGCGACTCGCCTATCGACGAGTGGTCGCGGCAGCTAGTGCAGGGGGCGGCCGATCTACGCGCCCTTAACGATGGCGCAGGCCAAGGGGCGGCGCTGCGTGCGGTGATCGATAGCACTATTTTGGCCATTATTTGGATCACACTGTTGGTCGTGATGATTGCTTTCGGGCGGCTGGTGGCGAACCGCCGAAACTGGCCGCTGGATTTGCCCCGTGACCCCAAGGCATGGCTACTTGCGGCGCACTTTTTACGCCGTATGCTGCCTTGGGCGCTAGCCTTTGCGATTACGCTTGGCATCGGTCAGCTACTGCCTTACAGCCCCGGCAGGACGCTGGTGCTGGTGGTTGCCTATATTTGTCTGTGCGGGCGTGCACTCTCGGTGGTATTTGAAACAGTCATCGCCTTCTTTAGCCGTGGCCATCGCTTTACCGCGGTTCAGGTGCTACAGCAGCGCGCCTTGCGCGGGCTGTTTGTGATAGGTGCTTTGATTGCGCTGGGTGATGCGGTTAACTCCACCCGTTTGGTGGAGCTATTGGGCGGTGAACTTGCAGGCTTGGTGTCGGTGCTCGCCAACATGCTGGCCGCGCTGCTGTCGGCGCGCTTTATTATTAAGTTTAAGCGTCCTGTGCGTCATCTCATTTGTAACCGCCCCTATAAACAGCGTCGCGATGCCAACGGGGCGGTAGAAATGATTCGCGCCCTGGGTGGGCTTTGGCATATACCGGCGTTGCTGTTAGTCGGTGGCTCGTTGCTGGCTATCTTTATTACCGTGGGCGATGTGGGCACCGCGCTTGCTCGTTCGATTATTTCCGCCAGCCTGCTGGTATTAACGCTGGTAATAACGGGGCTACTAAGACGTCAGGCGGCTCGTATGTACAAGCGGCGCCATCGCCACCGCTATAGCCAATACCGTAAACGTCTGGAGCGGTTTGGTTTTGTGTTGGCGCATATCTGCTCATGGATGGTGTTTGCCGAGCTTTCCATGCAGGTCTGGGGAGGTTCGCTGTTTGGTATTGGCCAGCAGGCTGTTGCCAGCTCGCGTATTGGTCAGGCACTGGTTAGTTTGGGCGCGACCGTCCTGCTTGCCTGGCTGGTGTGGATATTTGCCGATACGGCGATTCAGCGTGCGCTGACCTCTTCCGTTCGCGCACGTGGACGGCGGGTGAATCAGGCGCGTGCGCAGACCATCACGCCGATGATTCGCAACGTGATTTTTGTGACCATATTGATCATCGCATTCATTGCCGGGCTTGCCAATTTAGGGGTTAACGTTACGCCGCTGTTGGCGGGTGCCGGTGTGATCGGTCTGGCAATTGGTTTCGGCGCCCAGACCCTGGTTCAGGATTTGATTACCGGTATTTTTATTCTGATTGAAGATTCGCTGGCGGTAGATGATTTCGTACGTATCAACAACCACATGGGCACGGTAGAAGGCCTTACGCTGCGCACCGTGCGGCTACGCGACTTAGACGGCGTCGTGCATATCATTACCTTCAGCCGTATTGAGTCGATCCATAACATGTCGCGCCAGTTCGGTATCGCTCTGATGCGGATCCGTATTCCGTATGATATGAAAATTGATGATGCGATTACGCTGATGCAGGAAACCGCGCAGGAATTGCGCAAAGATCCGATGATGCGCCATTACATCTGGTCGCCGCTGGAAATGCAGGGCGTGCAGGGATTTGAAGAAGGCTGCCCGGTATTGCGGATGCGTTTTCGCACCGCGCCAGAGATGCAGTGGGATGTTTCACGGGCGTTTAATCTGCTGCTAAAACAGCGGATGGAAGAGCAGTCAATCGATCTGGGCGTGCCGCGTCTCAGTGTCAGTATGGAAGCACGCTCAGAAGACCGCATGGAGCCTACTGAAGGCACTGATCTCTCGTTTGGCGATGCGCAAACGTCAGATGCTGAGGATCAATCCAAGAAAAAGCCCGAGCCGCCTAAACCGGCTCCACGGCCTACCCAGGCAGAAGTAAAGCGCGATGAGCGTGAGCGTAACGTGCCTGCCTCACGTACCTAGCGTTTGGCTCAGGGCGATCCCCACGGCAATGCCGACGCCTGTGCCAATGATGAAAGTGGCGATGAGTAATCCCGCGCCACGCAGGCCACGCCAGCGGTTGTGGAGCCCTACGGCGTGGCTGACACGGTCGACCAGCTCATCATGACGGGAGGCTGTTTGATCCGGTAAACGCGAAAAATCATTGGCGACATCGCCTTGCCAGTGTGCGCCGTGGGTTAGCCCCAGCCGGGCGCGCAGCTGGCCGATATCGTTAAGCGTCGCGTGGGCCTGATCGTAATCTTTGCGCCTTTTCTCCACCGCAAAAACGGCCTCTGCATCCTGGCGTAGGGCGCTGTTGGGGCAGCGGGCCACGGCTTGCTGTAGCTCTTCATCACTTGCCTGCGGCGAGACGCTAAGGCGTTGGTACAAATCACGCATAGAGAGATCGGTTCTTGTAGATAGTTTTTATGGATAGTGTTTAAAGATAGTGTTTACAGATAGTTGTTACAGATAGTTTTTAAGGAAAGTATTTATAGACCATTTTTATAGGTCATTTTTATAGATAATTTTGCATTAAGTAATCATAGGCGCTTTTGATCCGTTGAAAACGCGCCGAAGCGAGCGCAATTTGTTGCTCACTCCCAGTATAGAAACGGTCAGGGTGATTGAGCTGTGCCATACGCCGGTAGGCGCGGCGTATTTCAGTTTGGCTAACCCCGGGAGTTAATCCCAAGACAGCAAGCGCACGAGTGGTGCGATCAGGTGGGGGCGCTGTCCGCTGCTGACCATACTGCGAGCTGCGCTGTTGCCTTGCCCGCTCATACTGTCTTTGACGCTGAGCAGACTCTTGGTGTTGACGGGCTTTTTCGCGTTCGGCTTTTTCCTGGGCTTGCGCATGCGCCCGCTGAGCCTCTTCCTGCTGGCGCTTTTTTTCTTTTTCCTGCTGCGCGGCATGAGCCTCGGCTTCGCGGGCCTGCTGGGCATAGTACTCGGCGTCGTGTACTCGCCAGTAGGCATCGCGACTGGGGTCCTCTGGCCTGGCCAACGGCTGCCCTGTCAGCTCCTGAAACAGCGTACTTAGCGTGGTGGGGGCAACGTTGAGTAAGTCCGCCAGAAAACGCAAGATGTAATGATTGGCCAGCGAAAGTTCGCCACTGTCTGTTGCGAGCGTAATAGCCTGATGCATCACACTCACGCTATGCTCTTGAGAGCACTCTTTGCGAATGACTTCAGCGGCCAGTTGAATTGCTAGCAAATCCTGCTGCTGAGCGATATGCATAACAGGTCCCAGCTCATGCCCATGGCGAAACTGTGCGGATATCTGGGCTAAACGGCGCCGCCGCTGGCCCTCCGACACGTGTTGACGGTGTGCCAATACCCAAGCTAATACCAGTAGCTTTGCCGTATCCACTTGGCTGCGGCTTTTTAAAAGCAGCAGCTCAAAGGGAGAAAAACGGGCAATGGACATTCCCTGGCTCCAAAGGCGAAGAGGTGAATCATAACCGCAAAGAGCGGATCATCATGATGATGGGTGTCATGGTATATCATCGCGATAGGCAATGACGTAGGAGATTGTTCAGGTGATCAGCGTTGAGCGTAAAAACAGCTACCAGCTGCGCCTCACCCGGCGGCTCAAGGAAGAGACATCGCATAGGCTTGACGTCTATCTTTTTGTACCCGGCGAGTTGGGCCTAAACACGCATGTTATCTCTGAAGAGGCATTTTATCACGCTTCGATTAGCGTCTCTCGGACTTACTATAGTGACGCCCACCACTTGCCGCTTGTGCAGAGTCGGCTTGCCAGCCGTAATCAGTTGGGCAGCGAGCCTTATCGATTAAGCTTGAGCCTGTATGCCTACCAGTATGTGGTGGCGATGGAGCGCACCACTCAGAAAATGCTGGTAAGTGAACGCAAGCTGCGTGAAGAAAGGCAAAAAGAGTCCAAGGATGTTCAAGAGCTTAGCGACGAGCTGTGCGCGCAGCTATACGAAACACAGGATTTGAGTGAAGGGATCCTAAAAAGGATGCGGCGTAACCAACCCACCGATGAGAGCCTTTATAAGTATTTTGCCAATATCGACAATTACCTATCGTGGTTTACCGAGCAGCAGCTGCTCGCGTTGGTTGCTCATATGCCGCGCGGTGGGGAGTTCAGTGAGATAAAGCGGCGCTATATCAGCGTATGCGAAGGCGAAAGCGAGTACCGGCGTGAACAGCAGTACAACGCCGAGCGCGTTATGGCGGACCCCACCCGCATGTCAAACAAGATGCGCCTGCTGCGGCGGTTGATCGAATACCCGATTACGCTGAAACAGACATCCCTTGAGCTGGGCAGCGGTGAGCAAAAGGCGGTCAAAGCCATTGCTACCGCCGTCGTGATGGCCTGCGTAACGCTTGGGGTCTTGCGGGTGCGTGAAGTGGTGGGCGATATCACCGCACTGTTCGTACTGGCCATGGCGTTACTCTATGCCATGCGCGAGGTGTTTAAAGACGACTTGCGCAATACGCTCTGGCGCTTGTTACGGCGCGGTCGGCCAAAGTGGCGTCGCCAATACGAAGATCCTACGCGTAATTCGGTCGTCGGTCGTCAGCTTGAGTGGTTTGACTACAAGCGCTATGCCGCGTTGGATGCAGATGTTCAGCAGATGCGCAGGCGCACGGTCGCTCAGCGTGAGGAAATTGTGCTGCACTATCGCTCCAGCTCGCGGATGTCGCCCACCCGGTTTTTAAGTGGCTACGAGCACACCCGAGAAACGCTGCATATTGATCTTTTGATGTTGACGCGTTTGATGAGCAAAGAGAAGCACCATATCTATCGCTTAAAAGATGGGCAATCAGTGCGCGAAAGCGTCGAACGGCGTCACTTATTTAATCTGATTGTGCGCGAGACGGGAAGCGAAGACACGCCGTATTTAGCGCGCTGGAAAGTCGTCGTCGGCCGCTCGGGCATTGTTGACGTTGAAAAGGTAGCGGAGAGCAGTACTGCTATAGACCCAGCGCATTGAGTCGAGCGGGATACCCTAAAACCGCCTGCAAGCGGCGGTTTTAGGGTGGCCTATAGGGCCGATCAAGCGTATGACTAGCTTAGTGAATTGATCGCCTGTTCCAGGTTATCCACACTGCGTTGCGTGTGGTGAAGCTTATCCAAGCCGAAAAGGCCGATGCGGAAGGTCTGGAAGTTATCGCCTTCATCCACCATAAGCGGTACGCCGCCCGCTACCTGAATACCCGCCTGGGCAAACTTGCCCACAAGCCCGGCATCACTGGTGTAACTTACTACGACCCCCGGGGCTTCATAACCTTCGGCGGCAACGCTGATAAACCCGTGGCGTGCAAGCATGTCCCGAACGCCCTGACCAATGGCCTGCTGTTCTTGCTTCACTTTGGCAAAGCCGTATTCACGAGTCTCCTGCATGATATCGCGTAGCTGGCGCAAGGCATCCGTTGGCATGGTGGCGTGGTAGGCGTGGCCACCGTTTTCGTAGGCCTGCATGATGGCGTGCCATTTGGCCAAGTCACACGCGAAACTATTGCTTTGCGTTTCGCTCAAGCGCTGTGTGGCGCGCTCGGAAAGCATGACCATGGCGCAGCATGGTGAGCCGCTCCAACCTTTTTGCGGAGCGCTGACCACCACGTCGATGCCCAAATCCTGCATATCCACCCACAGCGTGCCTGCGGCAATGGCGTCCAGTACAAAAAGACCGCCCGCTTCGCGCGTCGCTTGCGCCACGGTGCGAATGTAGTCATCGGGCAGCAGTAAACCCGCAGACGTTTCGACCTGCGGGGCAAACACCACGGCGGGTTTTTCCTGGCGGATACGCTCGGCGGCTTCTTCAGCGGGTACGGGCATAAACGGCGACTGCGGATCATCGTCAGTCACGCGGCGCGCTTTGAGCACCGTGTGCTGGTCGGTTAAACGGCCCATTTCGATAATCTGCGTCCAGCGATAGCTAAACCAGCCGTTACGAATCACCAGAGTGTTCTGGTCCAGGGCGAACTGACGTGCGACCGCTTCCATGCCAAACGTCCCACTGCCCGGAACAATGGCCGTCGAGTGCGCGTTATAGACTTCTTTCAGCGTGGCCGAAATATCGCGCATCACGCCTTGGAACTGTTGCGACATATGGTTGAGCGAACGGTCGGTATAAACCACTGAGTATTCGAGTAGTCCAGTGGGGTCGACGTTGGGTAGTAGAGCCGCCATTACGTTCTCCTTGATGAGTAGGCATACAGTTCACGCGAAATGAAGTGGCTTACAGGGTACGAGGAATTGTTAGGCGAGGCCAGCGCCGCAGATATGGTTCTCAAGGCAATAAAAAAACCGCTGTCATGAAGACGGCGGTTTAGGTGATAGCCAGCCTGGTGCAACCGAAGGCTGTTTAGCGCTGAGGCAGTTGCTCGGGGCCAAAGGCGTCTGGAAGCAGAGTTTCCATGGTGTAGGTCTTGAGCACCTCGCCCTGGCGGGAGATGACCATGATTTGCGTATCGGGAGTGGCGAACTCACGAATACGCTGACGGCAGTCGCCACAGGGCGTGCACAGGTGCTCGCCCGGGCCCATCACATACACCTTGGCAAGCTCGCGCTGGCCAGCGGTGACCATCGCGCTAATGGCCGATGCTTCCGCACACAGCCCTTTGTAATGGGCGACTTCGACGTTAGCGCCTACGAACTGCTGGCCGTCCGGGCACTCCATGATGGATGCCACCGGGTGGTCGGAGTACGGAACGTAGGCATTATTCAATGCATCAAGCAGCGTGTTGACCAGAGCAGAGTCTGCTTGGCTCATAGATGATTCCTCGGTTTAACCCACTTAAGCATTGTTGACCCACTTAGGCGTTGGCGGCGTCATCACGCAGGACCGTATCCAGCGCGATGATCATCATATCGTTGAAGGTGGTTTGACGATCGGCGCTGGAGAGCGCTTCACCTTTCAAAATATGATCCGATACGGTGCAGATGGTCAGCGCGCGGGCACCGAACTCGGCGGCAACGCCGTAAAGGCCGGCAGCTTCCATCTCGACACCTACAATGCCGTAGCGCTTCATCAGCTCGGCCATGTCGGTCTGCGGGTTGTAGAACAGGTCAGCGGAGAAGATGTTACCTACTTTCACCGGCACGTTTTGCGCCTTGGCGGCGGCCACGGCGTGGCTTGTCAGCTCAAAATCCGCAATCGCGGCAAAGTCGTGGTCGTTAAAGCGCATGCGATTCACCTTGGAATCGGTGCACGCGCCCATGCCGATCACCACATCGCGAACGTTAACGTCGTCGCGTACCGCGCCGCAGGAGCCTACGCGAATAATCGACTTCACGCCGTAATCGGTAATCAGCTCTTTGGCATAGATGGACACTGACGGAATGCCCATGCCGTGGCCCATCACGGAAATTTTGCGACCTTTATAGGTGCCGGTATAGCCCAGCATGCCGCGCACGTCATTCACCTGACGCACGTCGTCAAGGTAGGTCTCGGCAATGTACTTGGCGCGCAGCGGGTCGCCGGGCATCAATACCGTATCCGCGAAATCACCCTGTTCAGCATTAATGTGCGGAGTAGCCATGTGGTTTCCTTATGTCTTTTTAAATGGCGCCATCAGGCAGCATAAGATAGAAAGCTTTTACCATCGTCCATCGCCGGGAGGGCGAAGTAATCCGCCAGCGTCTGGCCAATATCGGCAAACGTATCGCGTGCGCCCATCGGCCCTGGCGCGAACCCGGCACCGCTGACCATCACCGGGATGTATTCACGCGTGTGTTCGGTGCCTTCCCAGCTTGGGTCGCAGCCGTGATCAGCGGTAAGAATCAGCAGATCGTCGTTATTCAACGCGGCGAGAAGCTCCGGCAGGCGGGCGTCAAAATGCTCGAGGGCGGCCGCGTAGCCCGGCACGTCACGACGATGGCCGTAGACCGAGTCGAAATCGACAAAGTTGGTCATGATCATGGTCGGGCGGTCGCTGGTTTCAGCGGCGGTACGCGCCACTTCGCCCAGCGTCGCGTCCATCAGCGCGTCGTGGCCGCTGGCTTTAACCTTGTGAGTAATGCCGCAGTGGGCGTATATATCGGCAATCTTGCCAATCGATACCATTTCACCACCGGCATCGGCGAGCTTTTGCAATACGGTGGGCGAGGGCGGCTCAACGCTGTAATCGCGACGGTTGCCGGTACGCGCAAAGCTTGCGCTGTCTTCACCCATGAACGGACGGGCAATCACCCGGCCGATGTTGTAAGGCTCTAAAAGCTCGCGCACGGTTTCGCACAGCGCATAAAGGCGATCCAGGCCAAAGTGTTCTTCATGAGCGGCAATCTGGAAGACCGAATCCGCCGAGGTATACACAATCGGTTTGCCGGTCTGCACATGCTCGTCACCCAGGCGGGCGATAATCTCGGTGCCCGAGGCGTGACAGTTGCCGATCACGCCGGGCAGATCGGCTGCCTGAACAATCTTGTCCAGTAGCTCTTGTGGAAAGCTTTCGGTCTTGTCGCTGAAGTAGCCCCAGTCAAAACGTACCGGCACGCCAGCGATTTCCCAGTGGCCGGATGGGGTGTCCTTGCCGCTGGAAATTTCCTGGGCGTGGGCGTAGGCGCCTTCTAGCACCTCGGGCAGGGCAACGCCTTCGGCAACCGCGCCGGTGCTATCCCGGTGGGCGTGAAACAGACCCAATTTGGCCATGTTGGGCAGCTTCAAGGGGCCTGAGCGTTCAGCCGTATCGGCTTCGCCACGCGCACAGGCGGTGGCGATATGGCCCAGGGTGTCCGAGCCTTCATCGCCAAAGGCGGCGGCATCGGCGGCGCTGCCAATGCCGAAGGAGTCTAGTACCAGCACAATTGCACGTTTCATGGCGTTTTCCTCGTCAGACGGTGCTAATTAAAGCGCTTCACCGCGATAGGTTTCTTGAAGCAGTGAATCAATCGTCGCTTCACCCGCGCCAATAGTGATGGCAGCACGCAGCTGGGCAGCGGCGCGGTCAGCTTCTTCATCGCTACGCGCGTGAACGAAGGCCAGCGGCTGCTGGTTATCCACCTGGGTGCCCAGCTCGGCAATCGCACTGAAACCCACGCTATGATCGATACTGGCATCGTTACGCAGGCGACCACCGCCCAGTTCCACCACGCTCATGCCCACTGCGCGGGTATCGATGCGCAGCACATTGCCCGACTGTTCGGCATACACGGGCTTGACCACGTTGGCCTTGGCAAGGTAGCTGTCAGAGCGCTCCATAAAATCACCCGGGCCGCCCAGTTCACGCACCATGCGCGCGAATACTTCGGCTGCGGCACCCGAGGTCAGGGCTTTTTCAAGCTGGCTCAGGGCGTCTTCACGGCTCTTGGCCAGTTTGCCCGCCATGAGCATTTCTACCGCCAGCTCACGGGTAACCTGCATCACGCGGCTGTTGGGGCGCTCGCCACGCAGCAGCTCCAGCGTCTCGATGATTTCAACTGCGTTGCCCGCGCACGGTGCCAGCGGCTGGCTCATGTCGGTGAGAAGTGCGGTTGTCGGTGTACCGGCATGGGTGGCCACCGAGGCGATGCTTTTGGCAAGCTCGTGGGATTTTTCGGTGGTGGGCATAAATGCGCCACTGCCGACTTTGACATCCATGACCAGCGCATCAAGGCCGGAGGCAAGCTTTTTACCCAGAATGGACGCGGTAATCAGCGGAATGGATTCAACCGTCGCGGTGACGTCGCGCACGCCGTAAATACGCTTATCCGCCGGTGCCAGGTTGCCGGTCTGGCCGATGATCGCCACGCCGGTGGATTTCACTACATCACCAAAGCGCTCAGGAGCAGGGTAGGGGTCGTAGCCGGGGATCGACTCAAGCTTATCCAGCGTACCGCCGGTATGGCCAAGGCCACGGCCTGAAATCATGGGTACAAAGGCGCCACATGCGGCGACCCACGGGCCGAGTACCAGCGACACCAGATCACCCACGCCGCCGGTGGAGTGCTTGTCGACCACCGGTCCAGGCAGGTTGAGCGAATCCCACTGCATGACGTGACCGGAATCACGCGTAGCAGTGGTCAGCGCGACCACTTCTTCACGGCTCATGCCGTTAAGAAATACCGCCATGGTGAAGGCGCCAATCTGAGCGTCGCTGATGCGGTCATCGGCAATGCCTTGGATAAAGGTTTTGATATCCGCTGCTGCCAGTGGGTTGCCATCACGCTTTAAACGAATCAGTTCCTGCGGGAGCATATTAATAGCCTCCTTGTAGTGCCGCGCTTTCCACGCCGCCCAGTGTGTTCAGTAAATTGGCTAAAAGGCTCGAGGCGCCAAAGCGAAAGTGCGCAGGCGTTACCCAGGCGCTGCCCATGATCTTACTTGCAAGCGCTAAGTACTCAGCGGCTTCTTGTGTGGTGCGCACGCCGCCTGCGGCTTTAAAGCCCACGTCTTTGCCGCTTGCCTTAATCGCGTTCAGCATAATCTCTGCGGCTTCAAGCGTAGCGTTGGTAGCCACTTTGCCGGTAGAGGTTTTAATAAAGTCGGCGCCGCCTTCAATGGCAAGCTCGCTGGCGCGTTTGATAAGCGCTGGCTCCTTGAGCTCGCCTGTCTCAATAATGACTTTCAGCAGGGCCTGACCCGCACAAGCCGCTTTGCACATTTCAACCAGCTCAAGGCCTGTCTCTTCGTCGCCCGCGATGAGTGCGCGGTAAGGGAAAACCACATCAACTTCATGAGCGCCCGAGGCAACCGCATCGCGGGTTTCACGGGCGGCAGCCATGATGTCCTCGCCGCCATTCGGGAAGTTGGTAACCGTCGCGATTTTCACCAGCTCGTTTAATTTGTGCGCAGTAAGCGCACGCTGGGCGGTAACGATGAATTGCGGATAGACGCATACGGCTGCCGGGTTGCCGTAAGGCGTTTTAAGCTGCTGACAAAGAGCTTCAATGGTCGCGTCGGTGTCGCTGTCGTTTAAGCTGGTTAAATCCATCAGGGCTAACGCGTGGCGGGCAGCCTGTTGGTCAGCATGGTTAGGGCCAGTCGAAGTGGAAGCGGTCATGACGTTCTCTCAAATCAGGAAAAGATAAACGGGCACTGCAAGTATAAATCGCAGTGCCCGGTACGCTGGAGCTTAAGCGCTCAACTTCGCGCTTAAGCTCTTAGGGGTTAGCTGGTTAGATTACTTAACGAGATAAAGAAACCAGCAATGGTGGCAGACATTAAATTGGATAAAGTACCGGCCAGCACGGCTTTTACTCCAAAGCGGGCAATCTCAGCACGACGCGTCGGTGCAATACTGCCCAGGCCGCCCAACAAAATAGCGATAGATGACAAGTTGGCAAAGCCGCATAGAGCAAACGACAGGATGGCCATGGTGTGAGGCGTCATCAACTGACCTGTCGCGGCCACTACTTGTTCCCCATCGATGTAGGGCGCAAGGTTAATAAAGGCAACGAACTCGTTGACGACCAGCTTCTGGCCGATAAACGAACCAGCAAGCGTTGCTTCAGACCACGGTACGCCAAGTAGGAACGCCAGCGGCGCAAACAGCCAGCCCAGAATCATCTCAAGGCTCAGCGACTCAAACCCAAACCAGCCGCCAACGCCGCCTAAAATACCGTTGACCAATGCGATCAAGGCAATAAAGGCCAGCAGCATGGCGCCAACGTTGGCAGCCAGCATCAGGCCGGAGGTGGCGCCCGATGCGGCAGCGTCCAGTACGTTAGCGGGTTTGTTGTCAAGCTCTTGAAGCTCTTCTTCAACCTTGGTGATGCTGTCGCTGTCGGTCGCATCCTGGGTTTCCGGCATGATCAGCTTGGCAAACAGCAAGCCGCCAGGGGCTGCCATAAAGGAAGCGGCTACCAGGTATTCCATGGGAATGCCCAGCGCGGCATAGCCTGCCAGTACGGAGCCTGCTACGGATGCCAGACCACCACACATCACCGCAAATAGCTGTGAGGGCGTCATGCGGGCAATAAAGGGACGAACCACCAGCGGGGCTTCGGTCTGGCCTACAAAGATGTTGGCCGTAGCAGAAAGCGACTCGGTGCGCGAAGTACCCAGTGCTTTTTGCAGCGCGCCACCCAGAATGCGGATGACCCACTGCATGATGCCCAGGTAATACAGCACGGCGATCAGTGAGGAGAAGAAGATGATGACCGGCAGCACTTTGATGGCAAACACAAAGCCGACGTTATCGACGTCAGCCAGGCCACCAAATAGAAAGCCGATCCCATCATTGGCATAAACCAGTATCTGGCTTACCCCCGCAGAAATGGTTTCTAAGACGGCCTGACCAAACGGCACATACAGTACAAAGGCACCGATACCTGCCTGAATGGCAAAGGCGCCCAGCACCGTACGTAGACGTATTGACTTGCGATCATAAGAGAAGATCAGGGCGATGATCACCAGCGTGACCATGCCAACCAAGCTCATAAGGAGTGTCATATGAGGATCCTTTGAGTCCGCGAGGGGGCTCGTTTAAAGTAAGTTGAGCTTGACGGAGTAAATCATCGCGTTTTGATAATCGTTCGGCGTACCCAGCTTGTTATCCGAGTAGCGGTACTGAATGCCTGTGGTGATCAGGTCAGTCGGGTGCCACCAAAGGCTCAGTGCACCGTTGGTGCCCACACTTCCGGCCTTGTCGCCCACGTAATTCTGTTCCAGGTAATCATCGTCGCGGCCAAACGTTTGCTCGTGCCAGTTCGTGACACTGAAGTTCTGATCAAGCGCGGCGAAGTCATAGCCCGCCACCCAGCCAGCCATATAGCCATTCATACCCGTGTAGCCATCACTTTGCACCCGTGCTGCGCCGATGAATGGTTTGAACCATAGACCGTTTGCGAAGGTAGTGCGATAGCCAAGACCTAGAATTTGATCCTGCTCGCGTCCGTTATAGCCGTAGTCGCGGAAGTCGTATACGTGGGCATACAGCGAAAGCGGGCTGTCACCGAGATAAATATGCGAAGTAATCTTACCTGCCGTGCGGAAGTTATCTTTACCACCGCTCGATTCATCGAACTGGTCGTTGGTCGGGTTCTCGAAATCGAAGAAGCCGTAGAACTCACCCCAGCTAAAGCCCGCGCCGCCTTCAATTTCTACATAGGTGAAATCACTTTTAGCTGCGTTGGAGGCGGTACGGCGCTCGGTGCCGTTGGACCAATCAAGGTAGTTAACCGAGACGTTGGCAAATGACCACAGTCTATCGAGTGGCTGAGCTTGGGAGTCGTTTGCCAACACCGGGGTGATACCCGCCATTAGTACGCCAGCGCTAAGAGTGGCGAGATAAGAAGTGCGCATAAGAGTCGGAGCGGTCATGTAAGCCTCAAAAAGTTGCCACGGTTTTAATCGGGTTTGGAATTATGTGGTCTGGCGTGGATGTTAGAATTATAACATTGCATGTTATTTTTTTAACGCCGAATTGCAATAAAGCCTAACCAACGCTATTTAAATGTCATGGCCGTGATGCAACATCTAAAGTGCCCAAACACACTGAGGCGTAGCACAGGAGAGGCGTGACAGGGTAGTGGGCATGGTTTTGAGGCTAAAGGGGAGTAGCCAGAGGATGGCCGCTCGCGCAGCATAAACATAACTGGCAACAAGAAATGACAAAGGAGATGCCTTGTATGAACGGTCGCAGTGCACAGCGATTGACCGTGCTTCAAGAAGCGTTGGCCAGTGGTGGCACATTGCATTTACGCGATGCCGCTATTTTATGCGGTGTTTCGGAAATGACCATACGCCGCGACCTTACAACGCAGCCTAGTGCTATGGTGCTACTTGGTGGCCGGTTGGTGATGACCAGCTACCCTGGCGCAACCCAGGTATATGATTTAACCGAGCAGCAGGCCAATTACTACCCGGTAAAGCACGCATTATGCCAACAGGCCGCTGGTTTCATCGAAGAGGGCGATACGCTATTTATTGACTGCGGCTCGACCTTGATGCCGCTTTTAGGCCAGCTCAAGAGTTTTAACCAATTAACCGTGGTTACCTATGCGCTTAACGTAGCCACGGTGGTGTCAGCTCTGCCTAATGTACGTTTAGTATTATTAGGCGGGCTGTTTTATGCCGCGTCACAATCGTTTGGTAGTGATGAGATGCGTGCGACGATTGAGCGTATCGGGATCAATAAAGCATTTATTTCAGCGGCGGGCGTTGATTGTGGTCGAGGCGTTAGTTGCTTCCACTTTCATGAGGTTGCTCCCAAACAGGCGGCGATTGCCTCTGCATTGCAGTGTTTCTTAGTGGTGGACGCAAGTAAATTTGGGATTATTCGTCCCGCTTACTTCGCCTCATTGAACGATTTCGACATTATCGTTACTAACGATAAGTGCACGTCTGAGTTACTTACCGACTTCCGAGGGCGCACAATTTTTAGCCACTCTCCAGCATTACCTACCTGTGAACATGCGCACTAATCTGTCGCGGTTGGGTGCGTCAAATCGTCGCTTTGCTTCGTTGTTTAGATCCAAGGAAAATACCCTTCGTTAGTGCTGATCCTGATTTAGTATGAGGGTTAGCTCAATCCGCTACCTGCTTCCTACCCTGGTAGCGCATATTTTTCCCGGAGCAAGGGCAGACCCTGCTGGCAGAGTGTTTTGGGAAAGGTATGGGGTGTTAGTTAGCTGGCATATGGCATATCGTTTGGCTTGCTGTGTGGCGGCTAGTTTTGTAACGCAACTCTGACGAGATCGCACCATGCAACAACCTTTCTACTGGCGCAGGGCCGGCACCTTGGTGCTCCTAGCGCTATGCTTGCTGCTTGCAGGCTGTAGCTCGGCCTTAATGGACCCGAAAGGCGTGATTGGTGAAACCCAGCGTTCACTAATTCTGAGTTCTTTTGGCCTGATGCTGATCGTGGTCATCCCCGTTATTGTCATGACGATAGTGTTTGGTTGGTACTATCGCCGTAGCAATACAATGGCCGAATACCTGCCCGACTGGGCACACTCCAACTGGATCGAAGCTATCGTTTGGCTGGTTCCGGTGGTTATCGTCGCTATTTTGGGCGTAATTACCTGGAAAAGTTCGCACGACCTTGATCCTCACCGCGCACTTGAAAGCGACGTGGCCGAGCTTGAAATTCAAGCTGTGGCGCTCGACTGGAAATGGCTGTTCATCTATCCCGAGCAAGGCATTGCAACGGTCAATGAAGTTGCCTTCCCGGTAGATACGCCTGTTCGTTTTCGCGTGAGCTCCGGTTCAGTGATGAACTCTTTCTTCATTCCTCAGTTGGGTAGCCAGATCTACGCAATGGCAGGAATGGATAACGACGTTTATCTGCAGGCCAACGAAATCGGTACCTACGGTGGTCGTTCGACCAACTATAGCGGTGCTGGCTTCTCTGGCATGATCTTCGATGCTCATGTGACATCAGATGAAGATTTTGATACCTGGGTTGCTGAAGTCGCGCAGTCGCCACAAACCCTGAGCTATCCGGAAGGATACTCTGGGCTTGCTGAGCGTTCTTCGTTCCATCCTGTTGAGTACTTCTCAAACGTTACGCCTGAGTTCTATGAGCGCTTGGTGTCCAGCTTCCATACTGGCAGCGACCCCGACACTGACACTCAAGATGCGCCCCGCGCACCAGCAATCGATAGCAATGAAGCCTATCAAACGACCGACAACCAAGCGAATGGCGAGGCTGAGGATGGCCAGGCCATGAGCAATGAGGCGGGAGAGTAACCGTGTTCGGTAAATTAACCCTAGAAGCAATTCCTTATCACGAGCCCATTCTGGTGATAGCGGGTCTCGTGGGGATTCTAGGCGGCGCGGCGTTGTTGGGCGCGTTGACCTATTTCCGTAAGTGGGGCTGGCTATGGAACGAGTGGTTCACCTCAGTCGACCATAAAAAGCTTGGTATCATGTATTTCATCGTGGCGCTGATCATGCTGCTGCGTGGCTTTGCTGATGCCCTGATGATGCGTGTACAGCAGGCGGTAGCAGCGGGTGGCTCGGCAGGCATTCTGCCGCCTGATCACTACGACCAGATCTTTACCGCCCACGGCGTTATCATGATCTTCTTCGTGGCGATGCCCATGGTTATCGGCCTGATGAACTTGGTTGTTCCGTTACAGATCGGTGCGCGCGATGTTGCGTTCCCGTTCCTTAACAACCTGAGTTTCTGGCTGTTCGCTGTGTCGGCTCTGCTGATCAACGTTTCTCTGTTCGTGGGTGAGTTTGCGACCACAGGGTGGTTGGCTTACGCGCCGTTATCGGGGATAGAGTACAGTCCCGGGGTCGGGGTCGATTACTGGATATGGGCGTTGCAGATATCCGGGATAGGTACCACGTTAACCGGTATCAACTTCTTCGTTACTATTCTGAAAATGCGTACCAAGGGCATGACCCTGTTCCGCATGCCGATCTTTACCTGGACGTCGCTGTGCGCCAACGTACTGATCATTGCCTCTTTCCCGATTTTGACCGCTACTATTGCGATGCTGACGCTGGATCGTTACCTGGGGATGAACTTCTTCACGAACGATATGGGCGGCAACGTAATGATGTACGTCAACCTTATCTGGGCGTGGGGTCACCCTGAGGTTTATATTCTGATTCTGCCAGCGTTCGGCGTGTTCTCAGAAGTTATTGCCACCTTTGCTCGCAAGCGTCTGTTCGGTTACCACACCATGGTGTGGGCAACAATTGCCATTACCGTGCTGTCGTTCATCGTTTGGTTGCACCACTTCTTCACCATGGGTGCAGGCGCCAACGTCAATGCCTTCTTCGGCATCATGACGATGATCATCGCGATCCCGACCGGTGTGAAAGTGTTTAACTGGCTGTTCACTATCTTCCGTGGTCGTCTGGAACTGACGTCACCGGTACTTTGGACCCTGGGCTTCATCATCACCTTTACGATTGGTGGTATGACCGGCGTAATGCTGGCACTGCCGGCAGCGAACTTTGTACTGCACAACAGTCTGTTCGTTATTGCTCACTTCCATAACGTTATCGTTGGTGGCGTGGTCTTCGGCATGATGGCGGGTCTGACCTACTGGTTCCCGAAAGCCTTCGGCTTCACGCTGGACGAGAAGTGGGGCAAGCGTTCCTTCTGGTGCTGGATAATCGGTTTCTACGTCGCGTTCATGCCGCTGTATGTTCTGAGCTTCTACGGTGCAGCGCGCCGCATGAACTCATACCCGAACGCTGAATGGCAGCCCTGGTTTATCGTTGCCTTGATCGGTGCATTGCTGATCGCTGCGGGTATCGCTTGTACGCTTATTCAGTTCTACGTAAGCGTGCGTAACCGCGATAAGTATGCTGATGTGACCGGCGACCCATGGGATGGTCGTACGTTGGAGTGGGCTGCTTCTTCCCCGCCCGCGTTCTACAACTTTGCCCGCCTGCCCGTCGTTGGTGATATCGACAGCTTCTGGTCGCAAAAGCAGCGTGGCAACGAGCAGTTGGATGATGCGCCTTATACCGATATCCATATGCCGAGAAACACGGTGGCCGGCCCTATCATCAGTGTGTTTGCGATGATTTTTGGTTTCGCCATGGTATGGCATATCTGGTGGCTGGCTGGGTTCGGTGCGATCGGCATGCTGGTGAGCTTCCTGATGCGGGTATCTAACGACGATATCGATTACTACGTACCTGCTGCAGAGGTCGAGCGAATCGAACGTGCTCATCAACAACGTGTGGAGGCCCAGGCGTAATGGCTACTGAATCCCTACATCACGATGCCCATGCTGAAGAGCATGAGCACCACGATGCCGGTCCTACCAAGGTATTTGGTTTCTGGGTCTACCTAATGAGCGACTTAGTGATCTTCGGAACACTATTCGCCACCTACGCCGTGCTCATGAAGGGCACGGCAGGCGGGCCGACCGGCGCGGATATTTTTGAACTACCTTTGATTCTGTTCGGCACCTTTGCTCTGCTGATCAGTAGTTTCACCTTCGGCATGGGCGTTCTGGCGATGAACGCCAATCGTGTCGGTCAGGTGAAAATGTGGC
The DNA here is from genome assembly GCF_014897985.1 of Halomonas colorata. Classification (GTDB taxonomy): domain Bacteria; phylum Pseudomonadota; class Gammaproteobacteria; order Pseudomonadales; family Halomonadaceae; genus Vreelandella; species Vreelandella colorata. Next base: position 22,593 of record NZ_JABUZA010000018.1, on the reverse strand, counting down.
TGGGCATTACGTTCGTGCTGGGCCTGATGTTCCTAGGCATGGAAATCTATGAATTCCATCACCTGATCCATGAAGGTTTCGGCCCAGATCGTAGCGCCTTCCTGTCAGCGTTCTTTACACTGGTAGGCACACACGGTCTGCACGTGACCTTCGGTATGATCTGGATTCTGGTCATGCTGGTTCAGCTGTCGACCAAGGGTCTGAATGATAAAACGCGTCCGCGTATCCTGTGCTTGAGCCTGTTCTGGCACTTCCTGGATATCGTCTGGATCTGTGTATTCTCCTTCGTCTACTTGATGGGAGTGCTGGTATGAGTTCTTCTAGCCAACCGTCCGGTCACGGCACCGTAAAGTCCTATGTAACGGGTCTTGTGCTGTCGTTGGTCCTGACTGTCATTCCATTTGGCGCCGTTATGCTGGGTTCGTTCAGCTTGCCTGTGAACGTGGGAATCATCGTTGTAACTGCCGTCTTGCAGGTTCTGGTTCAGCTTGTGATGTTCATGCATTTGGACTTCAAGACTGAAGAGGGCTGGAACATGCTTTCCTTCGTCTTCACGGTGCTGATTCTCGGCCTAGTGGTAGGAGGTTCGCTGTGGATCATGCAGCATCTACATCTCAACATGATGATCGGCTAACCAGCATGCCCAATCGGTGGCACGATCTGCTTGAGCTAACCAAGCCAGGAATCATCGGCGGCAATCTGATTGCCGCCCTTGGCGGCTACTTTCTAGCCGCGCACGGTGAATTCGATCTGGTGACGTTTGCTTCGGTCATGTTGGGGATCGCATTAGTGATCGCCTCAGGATGTGCGTGTAACAACGTGATTGATCGGGATATTGATGCACTGATGGCGCGCACGCGCCATCGTCCTCTGGTTAGGGGAAGCGTCTCTATCACTCAAGCATTGGGTTTGTCGGCGCTGCTGGGTATCAGTGGTGTGGTCTGCCTGGCATTAGGCACCAATGGATTGACGGTGGCCTTGGCCGTGATTGGATGGGGCGTGTATGTAGGGGTGTATAGCCTCTATATGAAGCGTAACTCTGAATACGGCACCGTGGTAGGCAGCCTTTCAGGCGCTATGCCGCCAGTGGTGGGATACTGCGCGGTGACGGGTACTTTTGACAGTGGGGCGATTGTTCTGCTGCTGATCTTCTGCCTCTGGCAGATGCCGCACTCCTACGCTATTGCGATTTTCCGCTATGCCGATTACCAGCGCGCTTCGATTCCCGTTCTGCCTGTTGTTCACGGTATCAAGCGCGCAAAGCATCATATCCTTGGCTACATCTTGGCGTTTATTCCCGCCTCGTTAGCCTTGGTACTGGCGAGCCAGGCAGGTACTGGCTACCTGTGTGTCGCACTGACCATGGGGGGCTACTGGCTCTACTTGGCCATCTGCGGCTACCGTCTGGATGATGACGTACGCTGGGCCAAACGCGTATTTGGCGTATCGATTTTGACCATCACCGCGATGAGCCTGGTGATTGTGCTGGAATCCATGGTACCCATGTGGACGTGATTGATCCATGTCGCTAAGTGGTTGCTAAGTGGTTGAAGGAAAAAAGCCCCGGTCAGCTCAGCTGGCCGGGGCTTTTTCTTGCCTTGAACCTAGCTTCCCAGTGATCGCACCCACGTTAGCGTATAAGGTGCGATGACGAGGTTACGCTTCCCGCTGACTTGCCTGAATGGCGGTCAGCGCGATGGTGTAGACAATGTCATCTACCAGAGCGCCGCGTGAAAGATCATTCACCGGCTTGTTCAACCCCTGAAGCATGGGCCCCACGCTGACGACGCGAGCGCTACGCTGCACCGCTTTGTAGGTTGTATTGCCGGTATTCAGATCGGGGAATACAAACACGGTGGCACGGCCTGCTACGGGCGAGTCGGGCGCTTTTTGCTTACCCACGCTTTCAATGGCGGCAGCATCGTACTGAAGTGGGCCATCGATCAATAAGTGCGGGGCACGCTCTTTGGCAATGCGAGTGGCTTCACGCACTTTATCCACATCCGCACCTGTGCCCGAGTCGCCGGTTGAGTAGCTGATCATGGCTACGCGCGGCTCGATACCAAACGCTTCTGCTGAGCGAGCACTTTGCAGGGCGATTTCGGCAAGCGTTTCAGCATCCGGGTCCGGGTTCACCGCACAATCGCCATATACCACTACCTGTTCGGGCAGCAGCATAAAGAAGATCGACGATACCTGGTTATATTCAGGCGCGGTCTTAATCAGCTGAAACGCCGGGCGCACCGTATTGGCCGTGGTATGAATGGCGCCGGATACCAATCCATTCACCTCATCGAGCTGTAGCATCATGGTACCCAGCACCACGTTATCCTGAAGCTGGGCTTCAGCGGTAAGCTCGTTGAGCTTGCCACGTCGGCGCTCTACCATCGGCCCGATATAGTTTGCCCGCGTGCTTTCCGGATCGATGATCATGAGAGTGTCCGGCAGCGTTAGACCACGGTTGCGAGCGACATTTTCAATTTTTTCGCGGCTGCCTAGCAGTACGCAGTTGGCAATGCCGCGCCGCTGGCAAATAATCGCGGCTTCCACCGTGCGTGGCTCATCTCCTTCCGGCAGTACAATGCGCTTTTGAGCTTGCTGGGCCTGCTTAACCAACTGATGGCGGAATGCTGAAGGCGACAGACGCTGTATATAGCTGTTGCTTAAGGTGGTTTTAAGCCACTCCAGATCCATATGCGCGGCTACATAGCGTGCGACCTGTTCAGCCCGCCCGAAGTCATCAATGGGAATTTCGCTGCTTAGCTGGCTCAGATGTTGGGCGGTGGTCAGACTATCGGTTTCCACGGCCAACACCGGAAGTCCGGTTTTTAGAGCCGGCGTGCACATCTCAATCATGTTGTCATTGGGCAAAAAGCCGTTGGTCAGCAGTACGCCCGCCAGCTGGGTGCCGTTCATGGTGGCAAGTGCCGAAGCCAATACAACGTCATCACGGTCGCCTGAAGCCATCACTAAACTTCCCGGGGTAAAGATATGCAGCGCATTGGCTGCGCTACGGGCGCACAGACTGGTCGACATTACCCGCCGACTGGCGGCTTCGCCTTCATTCAATAGTGTGGCATTAAGCGCACGGGCCACATCCAGTGTACGCGGCGCAGTCAACGTTTTGCTTTGCGGCACGATGCCAATTAAATGGAAGCTTTCGGTGGCAAGCGACGGCGAGTAGCGACGCAGCTCGGCAAGTACGGGTTCTTCAAGCTGAGGCTTGATGGTGCCGGGGGCTGCTGAAAGATCATCTTCCTGCCCATAGGGCAGATTTTTCATACGCATTAAAATGCAGCCCAGCGTGCGGCTGGAGCTAACTCCCCCGAAGCTGCGCGCATGCATATCAAGCTCGTCAGCAAGCGCTTGGGGGTCGTGTAAATCGCCCGTACCGACCAGAATAATGCGCGCATTGAGTGCATGTGCCAGCTGGGCGTTAGTCTGGGTGGCATAGGTGGTATGTTGGGTCGGCACCACGCCTTCTACCACAACCAAGTCCAGGGCGTTGTTATCGCGCTCGGCCTGCTGTACTACCTGATCATAAAGCTCCACCACGTTTTCCATCAGCTCATCAATCTGGTCATCGCGCAGCAAGCGTTCCAGTCTGGATTGAGAGATAGGCGAGGGTGGGCGCTGGTTTAAGGTACGCGATACCAGTGCGGTTGAACGATCAAGGCCGGGCCCATTCAGCTCGTTTTGCATAAATGGTTTTAAAAAGCCGGCTTTTAGGCCGATGGTGTCGAGTGCCTGAATTAATCCTAAACAGGCCGAGGTTAAGCCGGCGCCTACGCTGGTGGGCACTAACAGGATGGCTTGAGGTTGGGCAGGGGTAGTCATGCTTGAGCCTCCACACACTGGCGTGTTTCCATCGCGATACGGCCTTCCTCATCGGTAGGAATGACCCATACTTCAGGTCCTGCATGATTCTCGCTGTCCAGTTTGCCTTCTTTTCCGCGTATCATCGCTGCGTTGCTCTCCTCATTTAGGGCAAAGCCAAAGTGGGGCAAGAGGCCGATTACCTGGCGGCGCACAGTGGGGGAGTTCTCACCGATACCACCGGTAAAAATGACCCCGTCCAGCCTAGGTAGCGCACAGGAAAGCGCGGCCAGTGATTTGGCAATGCGATAGCAGAAAACGTTCAGTGCCAGCAGGGCGCCTTCATGGCCGTTTTCTGCGGCTTCCTCAACTTCGCGCATATCATTGGTCAGTCCAGAGAGGCCCAGCAGCCCGCTTTGCTTGTTCAACACGTCATCAATTTGCTCCAGCGACCAGCCCAGTTGGCGGTGCAAATGCGCGTGCAGCCCCGGGTCGACATCGCCACTGCGGGTGCCCATCACCAAGCCCTCCAGCGGTGTGAGCCCCATGCTGGTGTCTTTACTCTGATTGTTCCATATCGCGCAGGTCGAGCAGCCGTTGCCCAGATGAGCGGTTAGCCAGCCGCCAGCGCCGCGTTCACTAAGCGTGGCCGCACGCTGGCTGACAAACGCGTGGCTGGTACCATGAAAACCGTAGCGGCGAATACCGTGCTGGGCGTACAGACTTTCCGGCAGGGCGTAGCGGTAAGCCGTGGGCGGCAGACTTTGATGAAACGCGGTGTCGAATACCGCCACCTGAGGCAGCTCGGGAAACACCTTTTGGGTAGCGGCGATCCCGGCCAGATTGGCAGGATTATGCAAAGGGGCCAGAGCCGCAGTGCTTTGAATGGCGCTGACTACGCTCTCATCAATCAACGCGGCCTGAGTGAACTGTTCGCCACCATGAACAATGCGGTGGCCGATGGCCGCAGGGATACGTCCTTCCAGGCGCTCTAAAATAGCGTTTAACACTTGCGTATGGTGGGCATTGGGCAGTGGCTGGTCAAAGCGCTCACCGGCACTATTCTTACCTTTTAAGCAGGCATCGGCACTGCCCAGACGCTCGGCCAGCCCGGCCAGACGCGGCGCATTCGGGTCTGAGTCGATCAGCGCGTATTTAATCGAGGAAGAACCACAGTTAATGACCAGCACCGGTGCATTCATAAAAATATCCACCAAGAAGAAAGCTGAAGTTTGGACCTAAGTTTAATACGCGGCAAGCGGCATCACTAACAGAGGGTATTTGTTTAGCCTTCTATGTAAAATACAGGCATGTTTGGCTATTTAGCCCCACTTATTCTGAGCTTTGGTACCTATGTCCGCATCGTCGCTACCCACCCCGTTGCCTCGCCATCTGGCCATCCTGTTAATGATTACGGTTGGCACCATGTTTGCTGCTAACCATGTGTCGGCACGGTTAGCTTTTGATAACGGGACGGGTTTGCTGCTGGCCGTGTTAACCCGTTCGGGGTTGGCCTGTGTGATTCTGTTTACTCTGGTACTGGTGCAGAAAAAACGCCTCTGGTTGCCATCCGGAACATGGCGCTGGCAGTTGGCCGTGGGCGTGCTTATTACCATTCAAAGCCTAAGCCTCTATTCTGCCGTGGCACGGTTGCCGGTGGTGATTGCTTTACTGCTGGTGAATACCTTTCCTATTCAGTTAGCGCTGTTGAGCTGGGCATTGGGGGGGGCGCGGCCTACGCTGCGTAGCTGTATCATCATGGGAACGATATTAATCGGGCTTGTCGTGGTGCTGGATATTCCTACCTGGCTTTCCAATGCCGATGCAATGGGGCCTGAATGGGTGGCCGGGATTGGCTTTGGCTTGGTCGCCGCCTTCGTGTTCGCCTGTGCGTTATGGATTACCGAGCATCGCTTAAGTCAGGTGGGCAGCACCCTGCGAAGCCTGTTAACCATGCAAACGGTATTTTTCGCCATGATCATTGGCGGAATTTTAGGCGCGGTGCCGGGCGGGATGAGCCTACCTGAAAATAGCCAGGGCTGGCTGGGTCTGGTGTTTCTGGCGCTGCTCTATGCAGGCGGGTTTTCAACGCTGTTTATTTTCGTGCCGCGCCTGGATATGGCACGCAATGCCCCGGTGATGAATATCGAACCCGTTGCATCGTTAGTGATCGGCTATTTTGTCCTCGGGCAGATGCTTAGCCCAAGCCAGCTGGTGGGTGGAGCGGTGGTGGTGAGTGGTATTGTCGCGCTTAGTCTTTCCAAACAGCGCTAAACGTTGCGTTCTCTTTGCACATCGGCCACAATACGCAGGTGTAAGGAAACACTGTTTTTTAACTGAGGTTCAATGACTATGAAGATGACCGTATTATCACTCACCTCTGCAGCACTCCTGGTTGGCACGAGTGCATTCGCGGCATCGGCACAGGCACAGCAAGCGTTTGGTTACCCGGAAGGTTATATTGGCGGCGACGCCATGGCTTGGAGTCTGGATCCTGACCGCGGCTCCTCGCGCGATAGCGTAGGTCTACGCTTACGCGGTGGCGCTCAGTTTAACGATTATTTTGCTCTTGAAGGTCACTTGGGTACGGGCGGCTCCGATGGCGGCGCCGAACTCGATTACCTGGTAGGTGCCTACGCAAAAGGTATCGCCCCTATTGCGCCCACCGCACGTCTGTATGGCTTGGTAGGTATGACCGAGGTGGATTTTAACCTCGATCGTGAAAGCGGCTTCTCTTATGGTGCGGGCGGCGAGATTGATGTAGCCAATAACTTATCGATCAACGCTGATTACATGCGCTATCTGGATAAGTCCAACTACGATTTTGATGCTGCCAGCATTGGTTTACGCTACCGGTTCTAATAGCGCTTAACAGCGTTAATGTACTCAAGCCCCAAGGCCATTTGGTCTTGGGGCTTTTTATATCTGTAGCGTTAAGCGGCTAGCCTCTTAACAGGAAGATAGTCGCTTTATTGTTAGCTTGCTAATTGTTTGTTAGACTAAGGTATTCAACGATACCTGCGCGAGTAGACGCGCAAGCGGCCTGTCAACGGCGGCGAGAAATAGCGAGTTAATACCCCATGTCCCCTGATCAACGCTTTGCCCTCTGGGTAAAAGTGGCGCTGGCTGCTTTTGCCCTTTTATTCGCCTACTTTCTGGTGGCCGACAGCTTTATGCCCATGACACCTGAAGCGCGGGTCATGCGCCCGGTCACGCGCATTGCCCCGGAGCTTAGCGCGCCGGTCAGTGAAGTAGTGGTTCGCGATCATCAACAGGTCGCCAAGGGCGATGTGCTGTTTCGCCTCAACCCCGAACCCTTTGAGATCGCGTTAGAGCAGGCAAGGCTTGAGCGAGAGCAGGCCCAGCGCGAAAACACTCAGCTTGAAGCGGAACTTGCCGCCGCACGCGCCATGTTAGCGTCTGCCCAGGCAACCGCTGAAGAGCGTGCAGGTGAGCGCCGCCGTGGGGAAGCGCTGATCGGGCGGCAGAGTATTTCTCGGCAGCAGTACGATCAGCAGATAGCCGCCGAACATACCGCCCAGGCGGAAGTGGCATCCGCGCAGGCCAAAATCGAAAGCCTGGAAGTCCAGCTGGGCGAAGAGGGCGACACCAACCTGCGGCTGCGCCAGGCGGATATCGCGCTGGACAGAGCCCAGCTTGACGTTGCCCGCACCGAGGTACGCGCGGTAGAGACAGGCCAGGTTACCAATCTGCAGCTACGTGCGGGTGACTACGTGCAGGCGGGCCAGCCGGTCATTGCCCTGGTCAGCCAGCGTGTGGATATCATCGCCGACTTCCGCGAGAAGAGCCTGCGCCATGTGCAGCCTGGCGACGAGGCTGCCGTAGTGTTTGACGCCTGGCCTGGGCATATCTTTGAAGGCCGGGTAAGCGCCTTTGATGCTGGGGTACGCGAAGGCCAACTGGCCGCCGACGGGCAGCTGGCGGATATTCCGACGTCTGATCGCTGGGTGCGCGACGCTCAGCGCCTGCGTGTTCATATTGCCCTGAACGAGCCGTTATTGGCGCCGCCCCCCAGCGGTGCACGCGCCACAGTTCAACTGCTGCCCGGCGAGCATCTGTTGGCCCACCCGTTTGCCTGGCTACAGACGCATCTGATCAGCTGGCTACACTATGTCTATTAAGACGCGGTTTGCTAAGATCAGATTTACTAAAACCAAGCCTGCGCCGAAGGCTCACGCTCATCCTGGGCTAAACGAAAACGGCCTGCGCCAATGCCTGCGCGTAGCGGGCGGCGGCGCGCTAGGTTTCGTCGTAAGCCAGGTCATGGGCTGGAACTATGGGGTCTTCTTTACCGTATTTCCGATGTTTCTACTGGGCATGGTGCCCATTCTGAACGCCAGCATCATTCGCCAGTTTCTGGCCAACGTCTCGCTTAATGCGTTGGAAGTCAGCGTAGTGATGGGCCTGCTCAAGCACATGCCGGTGGTCATGACACTGGTAGTGCTGTGCATGTTCCTGTTTCGCTTCAACCTGATGGCCAAGGGTCCGCTGTTTTTGTTTGGCGCCAACGGCGTGCTTACCCTGAGTATCCTGCTGCATTTCGCAAGCTACCCAAGCGTCGATTTAAGCGATCTGCTTGCCTCCAACGTTGTGGCAAGCGTACTGGCCGTGTTCATCGCCATGCTGATGCATACACTGTTTCCCGACGTGGAACCCCGCGAGCCGCCGCCAAGGGCCAGCAAGCCCCAGGCGCAGATACGCCACGAGACGCTGATCGGCGGGATTACCGCCACGCTCTCGTTCATCGTGTTTCAGGTGTTTGACCTGCAAGGATCACTTTCGGCACAGATGGCGACCATTCTAGTGCTGTTTGCCATGGGCTATGCGGGGGCCCGGGTATCTGCGCGCAAGCGTGCCATCGGTACGTTGCTGGGCTGTAATCTGGCGCTGGTCATGCAGCTTTTACTGTATACCCAGAGCAATCACTTCCTGCTGGCTATCCTGCTTTACTGGCTGGGGCTCTTGCTGTTCGGCCGCGAGCATATCAAGGAAGGCGGCGGCTCGGGCATCGGGTTTGGCGGGCTTACTACGCTTGGCATTTTGTTTGGGCAGTCGCTCGGGCCTAACCAGGACCTGGTATATAGCGCGCTATACCGCTTTTCTTCGATGAGCGTGGCGCTGGTGGCAACGCTTTTGGTTATGGCATGTTTACATGCTTTGCTTAATAGCTGGGCACCCACAAAAATATCTATAACAAATTGAGGCAACTTTTTTTAAAAAGACTACTCTGATAATGCAACTGCGATGTTAAAGACAAATGAATGTCTCCTCGCACGCAGCGTATTTCCCTACTAACGGATTAGAGGTTTATGTCATGAGTGGAAAAGACGATAAAGCAAAAGGCGCAGCTAACAAGGCCGCTGGTAAAGTTAAAGAAGCCGCTGGTAAAGTGACCGGCAGCGAAAAAACCGAGGCCAAGGGCAAAACGCAGCAGGCTAAAGGCGAAGCTCAAAAAGGTAAAGGTGAGGTTAAGGAGAACCTCAAGAAAAAGTAATTTTACCGTGTTAGCATAATACGTCGACAACAGGGGCCATTGGCCCCTGTTTGTTTTTTGAACTATCTACGCGTTTAAGCTTTACGGAGAAACGAGTTCTACAGAGAAGCTCATTTCAACGCCCGCATCACCCACTTCCATCCAGTACTCCATATTCTCGAAAGTATTGCCATACTGCCTAAACAGCTCGATATCAGACTGTGATACTTCCGGTGATGGCGACTTTTCCATTATATCGGCCAGTGAACGGTAAAACTCACCCGTCAGATACCCATAGGCCAATAAGTCACGTTCGGAAACAGGAGCATCAAGCCCTTCCTGGAGAAGCGCTTGGTCGCTGATACCAGCACCCAGTACGATGGCGGTATCAGACATAGCGGCATAAATCGCCGGTGCTTCTGGCGGCAACATCATGCTTTCTATTTTCTGGGGTTCTCCGCCAGGTGCTAGCTCAAGAGCCTGTAGTTCTGGCATGAAGGTACTGATGGTGGATAACAAACCCATCGGATTTTGAGAAGCAAGAGTCAGCATGCCGGCAATGACAGGCTCGCCATTCACCATTTTTAGATTATCAAGACGCGCATGGAAACCCGAAAGCGACGGACCAATCATCATGGTAATTGGGTTGTTGATCGCCATGCTGATATCTCTCCAGGAGTTGTTCAAGTCCTGTAGCTCATCACAGCTGAAGGGGGTTTCACGCAATTCCCGTGCATATTTTTGGATGGTCTCGATAAGCACAGGAAGGTCCAAATTCAACCCAAAGTTGGCCATGCCTGCAGAACTGCCAAGCCCCGGCACCTGGGTGGTCAGGCCACGCAGGTCGCTGACAATTCCCTCATCGGTTCTCAGGATGAAATTCGTCTCCACGCGATCAGTATTATACTCGCTTATGCCCATTGCTAACCCAGGGAAACGGCCGGTGAGACGGTCAATATCGGCTTGGCAGCCAGACAGATTCAGCGGCTCTTCATCAACCGCTTCCATCAGCGCCAGCGTACCAGGATGTGTAGGTGTGCTCAGTTCATCCAGCAGGCGTGAAGAGGAGAGTAGTCCAGCACCGTAAGGTGTGAAATCATAGCGCTGTTCCAGCTCTGCCAATGCGTTGGTATCGTCAATATTGCTGTCAGGTAGTGTTTTTCCGAGCACTTGGTCTAGTAGCTCATCACTGGCATTTTCCGGTACTACCGATACGATCAGCTGCTGGTCCTTAATGACCAGAATTATCTTGAGTTGGCCTTCAGGCGTCAGAACCCAGTATTCGGTATCATTGGTAGTTGCCTTGCTCAGGGTAATATCGGCTTTCGTCAGGACGCGCTGCAGCGTGGTGCGGAAAGCTCCTTCATCCTGCAGCTCCATGCGCAAGACAGGCAAGATGCCCAACCCATAAAGCGCAGCCTGGGGACTCATTTTCATGCCGAGCGCATGGACATCTTCAATTGACTCTACACCGATCAGCTCTTCACCCAAGGCGATGGCTAGCGTCATGAATGTATATAGAACGTCATCGTCTTGAACATGAGGCAATGCAGCGCGCATTTCATCAAGGTCAGACTCAAAGGAAGTCATGGGCTGAGTGCTCTGATAGATAGCAAAGGCTTCCTGTTCCGATAGCGTTTCACGCGATGCCATGAAGTAGGGCGAATCAGCCGGAATATATTTCAGCATGGGAGCCGCATTGTTTTTCGGTGCTTCCTGATGTGAATCTGTAGCTGCTGGCTCGTTATCATCGCTGCAGCCGCTGATCAGGCCTGCACTGATCAAAGCAAGAGTAATCGCTATCGAAAGTTTGGTCTTCATCTGAAATCCGTCTTGTGTATGACAGGTTTTAATTTTAGGTTCGCCATTACGAACAGAACCCATGAAAATGAGAACCATACACGAGTGTTACTAAATTATCTTTAGGTTGAGTGTGTAAAAATATTTCTTAGCCGTAATTTTAATACTTACTTAACTAATTCATTAACCGCTGACTCAGATCATGTTGGTCGGCGTTAAGAATTAAAAAGCGTGCCGTTATTACGCTTGTTATAAGTAAACATAAAAATGGCCCTTGAGATTTTTGAATCCCAAGAGCCATATTCAAACGCTATGATGCCAATAACACCGCTATCTTATACTTCCTGGTACAGCTTGCTGCCTTCCTGGCGAAACTTCTCCGCCTGTTCCTCCATGCCGCGCTTAACTGACTCCGCGTCGCTTGCGCTGTCCGGCGTGCGGTCGCGGTAGGTATCACGGACTTCCTGGCTAATTTTCATCGAGCAGAACTTGGGCCCGCACATGGAGCAGAAGTGCGCGACCTTCGCCGAATCCTTGGGCAGGGTTTCATCGTGAAATTCACGCGCGGTGTCCGGGTCCAGCCCCAGGTTGAACTGATCTTCCCAGCGAAACTCAAAGCGCGCCTTGGAGAGCGCGTTATCGCGCCGCTGGGACGCCGGGTGGCCCTTGGCCAAGTCCGCCGCGTGGGCGGCAATCTTGTAGGTGATAATGCCGGTTTTTACATCATCCTTGTTGGGTAGGCCGAGGTGCTCTTTTGGGGTGACGTAGCAGAGCATTGCGCAGCCAAACCAGCCGATCATCGCAGCCCCAATGCCCGAGGTAATATGGTCGTAGCCCGGTGCGATATCAGTGACCAGCGGCCCAAGCGTGTAGAAGGGTGCTTCATCGCAGTACTCAAGCTGCTTATCCATGTTCTCTTTTACCAAGTGCATGGGCACATGGCCAGGGCCTTCAATCATTACCTGCACATCGTGCTTCCAGGCAATATGGGTCAGCTCGCCCAAGGTTTTCAGCTCTGCCATTTGCGCTTCGTCGTTGGCATCGGCAATCGAGCCGGGGCGCAGGCCGTCACCCAGTGAGAACGCCACATCGTACTGCTTGCAGATCTCGCAGATCTCCTCGAAGTGGGTGTAAAGAAAGCTCTCTTGATGGTGGAACAAGCACCACTTGGCCATAATCGAGCCGCCTCGGCTGACAATACCGGTTACCCGGTTAGCGGTCAGCGGCACATAGCGCAATAACACGCCCGCATGAATGGTGAAGTAATCCACGCCTTGTTCAGCCTGCTCGATCAGCGTATCGCGAAACACCTCCCAGGTCAGGTTCTCAGCCACGCCGTTAACCTTCTCCAGCGCCTGATAGATCGGCACCGTACCAATCGGCACCGGCGAATTGCGAATAATCCACTCGCGGGTTTCGTGAATGTTTTGTCCGGTGGAGAGATCCATGATGGTATCTGCGCCCCAACGGATGCCCCAGGTCATCTTGTCGACTTCCTCTTCAATCGACGAGGTGACCGCCGAGTTGCCCAGGTTACCGTTGATCTTGACCAGGAAGTTACGCCCAATAATCATCGGCTCACTTTCCGGATGGTTGATGTTGTTGGGGATAATCGCCCGGCCGCGAGCGACTTCATCGCGCACAAACTCTGGCGTAATCTCCTCCGGAATACTGGCGCCGAAGCTCTGGCCGCGATGCTGGTGGCCCAAGATTCGCTCCACCTCGGCATCGCCCAGCGCTTGGCGGCGCTGGTTCTCGCGCAGGGCGATAAATTCCATTTCCGGGGTGACGATGCCCTGGCGGGCGTAGTGCAACTGGGTGACATTCCCAGGCCGCCCGTCCTTTGTAGAGAGTGCCCGGCGCGGCGTGCGTTTTAAATCGAAGCGCAGTTGGGCAAGGGTCGGGTCGTTGGCGCGGCGCTTGCCGTACTCCGATGACAGCCCCTCCAGAAATTCGGTATCCCCGCGTTCCTCAATCCACGCCCGGCGAAGTTCTGGCAGGCCCTGGCGCAGGTCGATCTGTGCTGCGGGGTCGGTGTAGGGGCCGGAAGTGTCATACACCAGCAGCGGCGGGTTTTCCTCATCAATGCCGGTGGTCTTGGTGGGCGATAACGTGATTTCACGAAACGGCACGCGGATATCCGGGCGTGAGCCTTCAAGATACATCTTGCGCGAGCCGGGCAGCGGAGTAATAGCCGCAGCATCTACCTCGGCGGTTTCGGCAAGAAAGTGAGTCGTTTTAGCCATGAGTGTTCTCCCTATAGAGCGAGTAGGGAGGACAAGCGGGGAGAGACAGGGGCAGAACGATATTTGCCTGTAATATCTGCATGTCGCTTGATCCCTACGCTGGTCCTAACCAGATCAGGTTCAACGGGATCAGTGCTATTGAATCGGCACCATCTCAGCCGGCGTTACCGGCACCCCGTCAAGCGTTACGCACAGCCACAGGCTGCGCTAAAAGCAGTTTGGTTCAGCACTGAGATGGAATCAAGTCATTTAGTGCGGGCTAATTTTATGAGTAGCTTTGTCGCTTTTAGACGAAAGTACGGTTTAAAGTAGGTCAGCGAACTGAGTAGACGGAAACCGATGACTAGCGATTTTGCCATTGTGGGATGGGGTAGTTACCGACCCAAATATCAACTTACCTCCCTTACCCTTGATCATGAGCAGGGCTTTGCTCCCGGCTGGACCGAGCGCCAGTTTGGCATTGCTGTTCGCCACGTCGCTGGCAGTGATGAAACTACCTCTATGATGGCAGCCAGCGCAGCCCGAGAGGCACTGGCTAAGGCAGGGTGGGGTGAAAAGCTGCCTGATGTGATCATCGGCGGGTGTGGTGTGATGGAGCAGCCCATTCCCTCTACGGCCGCTCTGGTGCAGTATCATCTTGGTCTTGGGTACTCTGGCGTACCCAGTTTCGATGTCAATCAGACCTGCCTCTCCTTTATAGCCGCGCTGGACGTGGCTGCTATGGGCATTGCCTGTGGGCGCTGGAAGCGGATACTCCTGTTCGCCAGCGATATCGCCTCGGCGGGGTTAAACCCCAATGATCCCAAAACGCGCGCTATTTTTGGCGATGGCGCAGCGGCGTTGGCGATCGAAGCAAGCGACGATCAGCAGCAGGGGCTATATGGAAGTGCATCGGTCACCTATGGGGCACACCATGGCCTTGCCCAGCTACGCGCGGGCGGCACCAGGCTGCGCATCGAAGAGGGCTTCGAGGCGTTGAAGGAAGGTGCTTACTTCAAAATGGATGCCTTCGGAATTTTCAAGGCATCTGCCAAGACGCTACCTGGCGTCATCGATAAAGCCCTGGCGCAGGCTAATATCACCCGCGACGAGCTGAGCTGTGTGGTCTGCCATCAAGCTAGCGCGCCGGGCGTCGAGCATGTGCGGCGGCTATTTGCACCGCGCAGTGAGCGTGTGATCAATATCTTTGCCACCACCGGCAACCAGATTGCTGCCTCTATTCCCACTGTGCTTGCGCATGCGCTGACCACTGGTGCGGTCAAGCGGGGTGATTATCTTTTACTGCTGGGCACGGCGGCAGGCATAAGCGCCAGCGCTATGGTGCTGCGCGTATGAGTCGGCGTCTCTTGATCACTGGAGCCACTGGTGGGCTTGGCATGGCATTGGCCCGTGAGGCGCTATTGCGCGGGCACGAAGTTCGCGCAACCGGGCGCTCACACGCCGCAGGCGAGGTATTGACGGCACTTGGGGCTGAGTTTATCGCGGCGGATTTGACACACCCGCAAACCGATCTGGCGCAGTTTGTGGCAGGCATGGATAGCATCGTTCATGCCGCTGCCTTGTCAGCCAGCTGGGGGCCGAAAAAAGCCTTTGAGCGCCACAACGTGACAATGACCGAACAGTTACTCAACGCTGCGGCGCAGAGCGGCGCGTTACGCTTTGTGCTGGTCTCTTCGCCGTCGATTTTTGCCGCCTACCGCGACCGCCTTCTGATTGACGAGCAGAGCCAGCCCGCGAAGCCGCCACTCAATCACTACGCGCGCACCAAACTTGCCGCCGAACGGCTCGTTCTGGCGCCGCGGCGCGACGCTCTGCATTGTTGTGCCATTCGCCCCCGCGCGTTGGTCGGCCCAGGGGATCGCGTGATTCTCCCCAAACTTGCCGAACTGGCCGGGCGCTCGCGAGTGCCGCTACCCAGAGGAGGGCGAGCGCTGATCGAGCTGACCGACCTGCGCGATGCGGCATGGGCAATTTGTGAAGCCGAAGCCCGCACGCCACAACTTGCCGGGCAGGCGATCAATATTTCCGGTGGCCAGCCCGTTACGGTGCATGACGTGGCTTATCGGCTGGCCAGGGCACTGGGCAAATCCCCACGGTTCATTTCATTACCGGTAGGGCTAGCCCGTACGATGGCCGTGCTTCAGGAGCAGTGGGGAATGCTGACCCGCGCCGAACACGAACCGATGTTGACTCGCTACAAGTTGGCCACCCTTGCCTATTCGCAAACCTTTGACCTGGCGCCCGCCCGACACCTGTTGGGCTATCAGCCACGCTTTGATGCCATGGCCACATTGCTGGCGCAAGCGCAGCAGCTAGCTTTGCAGGAGGCTTCATGATTCGCGTTGGTTTTCGGTGGCTGGCGCGTGGCCTTTGCCGCCACCCCGAAGCCGCAACGCTCTCCGGCGGGCGTTTCAACCCGGTGGATTTTCCCGCGCTAGTAGGCGTGATTGAACATCCCACCCGCGGGTTGTTGCTGTTCGATACCGGCTACGACCCTGCATTTCTGGAGGCGACGACCCCTTTCCCGGAACGCTTCTACCGCTGGGCGACGCCAGTTGAGGTGGGCGCGGAACACGCCTGGCATACCTGGCTTGCCGCCCATGGCATCAACGATAGCGATATTACTGCGACCATTATTTCGCACTTTCACGGCGACCACGTTGCCGGCATGCGCCACTTGGCCGAGCGGCCCATCTACTGCGCCCGCGCTGGATTGACCGAGCTGCGCGCGCCCGGGCGTTTCAAACGGGTGCGTCAGGGGTTGCTTCCCGCGCTGGTGCCTCAGGCCGCTGATGCCAACGCCCGTTTTTTTGAAGAAGCCCCCGCGGTCACGCTGCCCAGTGGCTTTGCACCCTTCAGTGAGGGGCGCGATATTCTTGGCGATGGAAGCCTGTTGGCCGTCGAGCTGCCTGGGCACTGTGTGGGGCATTGGGGGCTGGCGCTGCGCACCACGCAGGATCAGCTCATACTGCTAGCCGCCGATGCCGTGTGGCTCGGCAAGTCGATTCATGAGCGCCGCCCGCCGCCACGGCTGACCACCGCGCTGTTGGGGAACACTCGCTGCTATCGGGCTACCCTTGCCAAGCTATGCGCTGCCGCCGAGCACAACACTGAACTTACCATTCTGCCCTCGCATTGTGCCGAGAGTGCGCAACGCTTTCGAGAGTCCCATGCGCGTTGACCAACTGGCTGCCGCCTGGATGCGCACCCGCCGGGCACTGCGTTTTTCGTCTAGCCAGCTGGAGGCGCGGCGTGCTCGCCAATGGAGGCAACTACAGCCGGTGCTGGCGCGCACTCCTGCGCTGGCGGCGGTTGCCTGGGGGCCGTGGGAAGCGGTCCCGATTACCGAAATAGCCGCTCTGCGCGCTGACTACGGCGCCTGGAACAGTCTTGGCCTGAGCACGAAAACGCTGCATGCCATGGCGGATGCCGCCGAGCAGGGCCTGGCAACGGGGTCGCTTTCAGCCGGCTGGTCGACCGGTAGCAGCGGTGCTGCCCGCGGGCTCTTTTTGGCCACTTCCAAAGAGCGTGCCGACTATTTGGGCCAGAGCCTGGCGCGGCTGCTGCCCGCTCGCGCGCTGCTGGCCCGCCAGCGGTTGGCCCTGCATCTGCGCGCCAGCAACGCTCTCTACAGTGATGTTCAGCGCAAGCGCTTCGTCTTTGGTCATTTCCCATTGAACGACTCAAACGAGCAGACGCGCAGCGCGCTGGAGGCGTTTGCACCCACGATTTTGATTGCGCCGCCTCATCGCCTGGCCGCACTGGCAGAGGCGGGCATGAACCTGCCGACATTGCGCCATCTGTTTGTGGGCAGCGAGCCAATGGGAGAGGCCGAACGCGACGCCATCACCACGCGGCTGGGGTGTGCATCGCGATCGATCTATCAAGCCACCGAAGGTTTTTTGGGTGCCGAGTGTGCCCATGGTCATCTGCATCTCAATGATCATTCGCTGATCATCGAGCTTGAACCGGTGCCCGGCACGCCGGGCTATCGGCCGATCATTACCGATCTGCGCCGGGTCAGTCAGCCCATTGTGCGTGTACGCGGCGATGACTATATAGAGCTTGGCGCCTCCTCCTGCCCCTGCGGATTTGCCGGACGCATCATTTACCCGCCCCAAGGGCGAGTGAGCGACGTATGGCGCTTCGCCCAATGCACCGTAACGCCGCCTCAGGTAGTCGCCGCAATGGAGAGTGCACTGGGTGGTGATGCACTCTGGCAGGCGGAGGCCCGGTTTGAGCGCGTGGTGTTGCATCTCTCGCCCCACTGCCTGGCCCGCGACGCCGAGCGTGCCAGCGCCACGCTTATCAGTAAGTGCCAATTGCCGGTGCCGGTTGAAGTGGTGCGTGACCTGACGGGCTGGCAAGGCCCCAAACGTCGCCGCGTAGTCAGCCATCATGGCTAGGCAGGTGTTGATTACCGGCGCGCGCTCGGTGGCGGCGCTTGAGCTTGCTCGTGATTTTTCCGCTGCTGGCTGGGAGGTGCACCTGGCGGACAGCGCCGCCGCGCGAATGGCACGCTGTTCGACGCTGCCCGTCCGGCTACATCGTCATCCCGCGCCTCGGCAGCAGGGCGGTGCGTTTCGTCAGTGGGTGAGGGCGCTGGTCGAGGAGTACCGTATTGAGCTGGTGATACCCACTTGCGAAGAGGTGTTCCATTTAGCGGCGCCCAGTTTGCATGACTGGCTGGGCGACCGACTAATGGCGCCTTCGCTCGAGACATTACGCACGCTTCACGACAAGCTCTGCTTCGCACGCCACTGCCAGCAAGCGGGGTTGCCGGTACCCGAAAGCCAGCCCATAGAGAGCGCCGACCAGCTCGCGACGTATCGCACGACCTGCCACGAATGGGTGTTTAAACCACGCTTTAGCCGCTTTGGTGATCGAGCGTTGATTGCCCCGAAGGCGGCTCGCTTTGCCCAGTTGTGCCTGGACCCCGCACAGCCTTGGATGGCTCAGGCGTATATCCATGGCGAAGAGGCCTGCTTTTACGCCGTTGCCCATCATGGCCAACTCACAGCGTTCAGTGCTTACTGCTCGCGCTGGCGAATGGCGGGCGGCGCCAGCTATGCGTTTGAGCCGCTAGACGCATCGCGCCATGCCAAGCTTCACACGCTGGCCATCCAGTTGGCGGCCAGCGCCAGGCTGCACGGTCAGTTCGCCTGCGATGCCATCTTTGATGTCAACGAGAGGCCCTTTCTACTTGAATGCAACCCGCGGGCAACCAGCGGTGTACACCTGCTTGGCGGCGCAGGGCACCTTGCCCGGGCGATGGGCGATGGTATACCGGCCCCCGATACGCCGCCCACCATACGCTACCTGGGCCCGGCCATGTGGCTGTTGGGCTTGCCTACGGCGCTCCGCCATGCCCGTTTGGCCCGTTGGTGGCGCTGCCTGCGGGCAGGCCGGGATGCGGTCTCTTCCCCAGGTGACCGCTGGGTACTGGTCGGTGCCCTGGCCGACGCGGCAGGCTTCGCGCTTAACGGCCTTCTTCACCAACACTCTACCAACGCCGCCACCACTCATGATCTGGAATGGAACGGCGAGGAGCTGCCCTGATGAGCTTTCCCCAAGCGGTGCTGGATGCGTGGCATCTGGTAGCCTTGTCTCGTGATATGCCGCGCGGAAAAGCGCGCAAGGTAATGTGCTGCGATACGCCCATCGCTCTTTTTCGGACTGACGAGGGCGTTGGGGCGTTAGTGGACCGCTGCCCTCATCGCAACTACCCGCTATCCGAAGGGCGTGTGATGAATGGCACACTGGAATGCCCTTACCACGGCTGGCGTTTTGCTCGCGATGGACGTTGCGCCGAGGTGCCGGGATGTCAGGTCGAAACCGCCTGCGATGCGCGCCTGGCGGCAACGCCATTGCGGGTACTGGAGCGTCATGGAGGGATTTTTGTCGCGCTCTCGGATGCCGCGCCCGCTGAACCAGCATTCCCACCGGATCTAGGCAATCCGGCGCTGGATCACTTCTGGTGGCAGCAGGGCACTTGGCGGGGGCGCGCCTTCGATGCCATCGAAAACGTGATGGACCCCTTCCATACCAATCACCTGCATCACGGCTTTATCCGTCGCCGTGATAAGCGTTTGCCCGTGGAACTCATTGTTACCAGCCATGGCAACGGAATAGATATGAAAATTGAGCAGACCCAGCCTGATACGGGCCTGATGTCACGGTTTCTCGAGCGCGACCGCTCGCACAGCGTCTCGCGCTACTACCCGCCCACCACGGTGCAGGCGCGCTGGGAAGGTGATACGCAACTGACGCTCTGCGTCACGGCGATTTTTACGCCGGCAACCAAGGACACCTTTACGCCCTTTGCCTGTTTTTCAACGCCTAACGGAATGGCGCCTGGCTGGCTCAAACAGGCTGCCATTCGTCTGTTTCTGGCCCCAGTCGTTGCCCAGGACCGCAAAGCCCTGGAACGTCAGCACGAGGTGATGAGTCACTTTGGTCAGCCAAAATTCATCTCAGGCCCAGGCGATATCCTGAAAACTCGCTTGCACCACCTCTGGATGGGCGAGACGCTGCCCAAAGGGGAAGACCCGGCCGTGAAGGTAATGCTTTAAAGAGGGCACGCGTTGCGACTATTCGGCCAGCGTCAGCCCCATTTGCCAGAAGTCGATTTCCAGACGGGTTGCATCGCGGAAAATTTTGCTGAGCTCATTAAAGCGAGCAGGGGTGACGTCGGCCAAGCGTGCGTCCAGCCATTCAAGCTCGGCGCGCATTGCGTCTTGAAACTCCTCGCCTTCGTACATGGCAATCCAGGCGTCATACGCGTTATCCCCACCGCGCACCGTAGTGCCCTGGGCGTTGAGCCAGTTGGCAATTTCACCGTAACCCACCAGGCAAGGCGCAAGCGCCACGTGTAGGTCGAGCAGATCACCACGATTGCCGGTATCCAGCACGTAGCGGGTATAGGCCAGGGTCGCCCGCGCTTCGGGCAGCTCGGCAAGCTCCTCTTCCGAAATACCCCATTCGCGGCAAAAGCCGATATGCAGCCCAAGCTCCACATCCACGATGGCTTTCATACCTTCATGAGCCTGGCGCAAGTCGGCAAGGGTGGGGCTTTTATAAGCGGCCAAGGCATAGGCACGGGCGAAATGAATCAAAAACAGGTAATCCTGCTTCAGGTAGTGGCGAAATGACGCTTCAGGCAGCGTAGCGTTGCCAAGCTTTTGCACGAAGTCGTGCTCGATATAAGCGCGCCAGTCGTCCTGGCAAGCGGTGGTGAGATCGGTAAAGCAGTAACCCATACATCCTCCAGAGTAGTGATCCGAAGGGCAGGCGAAAAGATCGAGGAAATGGCGCGGAGGGTGGCTTGCGATCATGAGAGAGCTAGCCGGCGCCATCGCTTGATCCCTACGCCGGTACCCGCGCTGCAAACTTATGTAAGCAACAGCGCATTAGCCGGATCAGGTTCAGCGGGACCAGCGCTTGGCGCTCTAAAAGAGCATGCCCTACGCCATCTCAGCCGGATTCACCGGCACCCCGTCAAGCAGTATCCAGCGCAGTGTAGGAGGCGAGTGGGGGAGATGCAAGAGAGCGGAGGAGGGTGCTACGTGTTAATTTGAATTGATTATGTCTATCAACACTCATCATTAAAGCATAATGCAATCAGGAAGTACCGCCATTGACTACTGATAACAAGACGGGTTGGGAAGCCTTCTATTGCGCCAATCAGATGCGAGCCACCTCGCCGCTATTACGACGCGCTTTGGGGGAGGAATGCTTACCCAAAGGCAACGGCCATGCTATCGATTTAGGCTGCGGAGGCGGCATCGAAACCGCGCTACTGCTGAAGTCGGGTTGGAAGGTGTTGGCTATCGACAAAGAGCCCAACGCCATTGCGCGAGTTGAAACACTGAAAGCTGAATTACCCAGCCCTGATCCATGCGGGGCTAAGCCTACCGTTCTGCGAGCCTACGCATTTTCCCGCGTTATGGAACATGATCCTTTCAGCGCTTGAGCCGGGAGGCTTATTTATCGGGCACCTCTTCGGTAACCGGCACGAGTGGGCCAAGCATTCAACAATGAGCTTTCATTCGACACAAGAAGTAGAAGCCCTTTGCAACGGTTTGGAGGTCGAGCTTTTTCGCGAAAGCGAAGGTGAGGGCGGGCTGGTAACGCACCACTGGCATCGGTTTGATCTGATTTTGCGAAAGCCAATGGTTTAATTGAATCGCCTTATTGAATGTGGGGGTTGCCACGTGCCTTAATTGCTTAATATCCCAAGCATTACCTCACTTCAGCGCCCGTCATCGCGGCATGGAGCCCTATTCCCTGAAAGCGAATGAAGAAGCGAATCCAATAGCAATATGTCTTCTCAGTACGAAGGCTATAGCGTTTTACCCGCAAGGTTGCCTGAACCCTATCCATTGGCTTCATGGGGTATCCCTTTGTATTAATCTTTATATGTGTTTATGCACAGTATTATTGAGAATGACAAATCGTGCCAGCATGCGAATTTTGGATAGGAAGCCAAAATTTACTTTGCTAGCAATAGAATCAATGAGGTAGATTTGATCAGAGCGGCTAGATAACCTCAATGAACGCGCTGACGCGTTCATTGAGGTTATGCCGCTGGCTATATAATCACTGTTAGGCGCTAATCAAAAAAGGAGTTTCTATGTATTTTGACTATCTCGAAGAGCGAGAAAAGAATGGATCTTTCTATATCGTCGCCGTTGATACACAAAGCAAAAAAGCATACATAATCAATAACACCGCAATCATCCAAACCACCGAGAGTAGCGATGGTTTCAAGCTAGCAATATCTGTTAATCCTGACAGGTATGTATATAGAGAAAAGCTCCAATCAAAAAAAGAAATGGAAGATCGGACAAATGAAATGAGCAAGCTAATAATGAGCGCAGACTTTAAAACAAATAGCATTCACCGCGCCTAACAAATGGTTCAAATCGCCCGTTTCCCTCACTGGGACGGACTAAAGCCAGCCCCTTAATCAAACGTTAGAGCTTTTTATGATTATTGAGCTAAATTTAAACACTGAAAATCAGAATCATCAGGGTTTACTTTCTTCGTTGGTCGAAAACTCTGAGGAATCAGTCCTCTGCTCTGGCTGGTTGAAGATTGAGGGTGTGAGGCGTCTGGAGCCTTCTATCCGGAAGGCCGTCAGCAAAAAGTTTTCAGTATCTGAATCGCCCCGGATATTCTAGACACCCGTTAGGCTCTTAAAGTAACGCCTTTCATACTCAACCGGTGACAAGTTAT
>NZ_JABUZA010000017.1 GCF_014897985.1 Halomonas colorata | reverse complement strand
AGAAGAATGTCTGAATTTTCGATTTTTTCTCGGCTCAAGTGAGCGGTGATGAATATCGGCAGTTATTCAGACCTTCCCTAACTATATTGCAGATATTCATTATAGCTAGCATTCAAACGCTGGTTTGATTGCTAATTAGTTGATTGAACAACTTTTTAATGAGTCTTTTAATATACCTTGACTTTTGGTAATTATTTTTTAATATGTAACTGTATGACTAAGCATAATGTTAGTTTTACCTAGAAAAAAGTATTAAGTTGATTTTTCTAGTTAGTTGTAAGATCAAAAAGATATAAATTTTAGCTATCTTTTTTTATTTAAATAATTTTAGCAATGTTGGCTTAGCTAATGGGTTTTGTTTCGAAAAACAAACTAGTTAGAATGTGAATTATATTTTTGTAAAAAATTATTATTTTTAACTTTTCATAACCTGGGTTAGATAACTTAAACGCTTTAAGGTCCATTGTAAGCACATGACGCAAGGAAAGCGTATGACGGAAGAGCAGATAAGGATATTTGCGGTACACAGGGAAGCATGAACAGGATGTTCATGGAGCAGGATTAAGGACGAACTAATCACCCCCGGCCAAGCATGGCCGGGGGTTTTTTTTGCAGTTAAAAAATTGTAAACCGTACCCTATTATTTAAGGCGAAGGCAGTAGTAGCGGCATAATAAAATAAACAAACAGCGTAATAGCAATGGCGCTTACTATATTCATGGCAAAGCCTGCTGTGGCCATTTGCTTAATAGTAATACGCCCTGTTGAGAAAACAGCCGCGTTGGGTGGCGTTGAAATGGGCAGCATAAACGCACAGGTCGTCGCCAGCGTAAGCCTAATGGGTTGCCGGTAGTAATGGCCGCGGCCATGCCTGCGGTGATAGGTAGCGCCATATTGGCAGTCGCTGTATTCGAGATAATCTCGGTCAGGAACAGCATCAACAGCACCATAATCAACAGTAGCCAGAAGTAATTCACCCCATCCAGCAGTTGAAGCTGATTGCTGATCCAGCCGGTTAAGTCGCTTGCGACAAATGCCGCGGCCAGCGTCATGCCTCCACCCCAGAGAATGAACAGCCCCCAGGGCAAGCTTTTCATATCGTCCCACACCAGCAGGGCGCGCTTTTCGTTGTGAGCGGGAATTACAAACAGCGCAATGGCGGCAGTTACCGCGATCAATGTATCGTTAATGGGTAAATCAAAAAACGGTGCCAGCCAGCCGCGTAACGCCCAGGCAAGGGCGGTTACCACAAATACGCCTAAGACGCGTTTTTCTTCCTGGGTCATGGGGCCTAGAGACGCCAGTTCCTGAGCGACAAAATCAATCTCAAGCGGCGTATTAGGCACCTTGGCATACAGCCGGGTGAGATAGACATACAGCACCGCCAGTAGAATCAGGGTTAACGGCAGCGCAAATATCATCCACTGTAGAAAGCTGATTTCCACGCCTTCAAAAAACTGGGGAATCATAGCTACCACGATGGCATTGGGTACCGAGCCGATAATCGTTGCTAGCCCACCAATGGAGGCGGAGTAAGCAACGGTTAGCAGCAAAATACGCGCAAAACTATCGCGCTGATCACGATCAAATTGGTCGCGTTCGTCGAGCTCATTGGTAAGCGCGACCGCAATAGGCAGCATCATAAGTGCCGTAGCGGCGTTTGAGATCCACATGGATAAAAAGGCCGAGGCAATCAAAACCCCCAGTACAATGCTGCGCAGGCTGTTGCCAATACGATTGACAATGGCCAGCGCAATGCGCCGGTGTAGGTTCCAACGTTCAATGGCAATCGCCAAAATAAACCCGCCCATGTACATATAGATAACCGGGTTGGCATAGCCGACGACGGCTTCATCCAGCACCATCACGCCACTTAGGGGCAGTACTAGCATGGGTAAGAACGATGTAATGGGAATCGGGACGGGTTCGGTTACCCACCAGGTGCCCATCCAAACCGTTAAGGCGAGAACTGTCCGCGGCGCTGGATCAATCAGCGTGTCGGGCAGTATTAGCTGAATCAATATAAAAAGGAGTGGACCTGCTAGTAATGGTACCCAGTGGCGCCAATTCGATAATGACATTCCCATCCGCCTCTCCTGGCGCTACAGCATGAATTTATTAGCAATTTGCTAATCATAAGGAGAGAGCATGCTACCACTTTCGTTTATAAGCCGTTGGTCGTATGCTGTAGACTTTAGTATGAATTGGCGGCGCGCAGACCGCCTCGGTTTTTTAGCAAGCGTGGGGATAAAAAAGCGAAGCTAGCTGATTTAGCGGTAGCGATAATACGGTTTGGCAATTTAAACAGCGTACGGTGGTGGTGTTTTTGCCGGTGCCTTCCAAGCGGAAACGCTTAAAATAAGGTGTAGTAGGTGACTCTGAATTACCGCAGCGCCTGCACATAATATCTAAACCGTTGACTTTATGGCTCACCATAATAGTGTGCATATTGACGTCCTCCCCTGGGGATTATTGTCGTTGGGTAGGTAGTGACATCCATGTGGTGTACCAATAGTGGGTACGTTAAAAGTATAAGTAGTAAATTCTATCTGCGCTATTCATTAAAGATTAATTAGATAATTTGTCTTGTGCTCAGTTTGGCTTATCTGATGGCGCTTTTTTTTTAATTTATTATCCTGCATTAATGTGTTTGACACATTTAAGGTTCAAGGTAGGTAGTACCACAAGGAAGGTACTCAGGAAGAACAAGCAAGGATTGCTTGAGTTGCCCAAGGATGCACGAACAGGATGTTGGTGAGGAAATATTAAGGAGGACCTGATAAAGCCCCGGCCGGTGATTGGCCGGGGCTTTTTTTTATGCTAGAAGCACTGACGTTAAAACATTCTTATTCAATATAAAACGCTTATTTCTCGTCACTGCTTTCAGTCTTTACGTCCTCAGGTTTTGCATGACCCTGATGGCTAAGCGGGCTTGCTTGATCAAGACGCGGGTGGTTATCCAAAAACTCACGCTCAAGGTTAGGCAGTTTGTCCAGCGCCAACAGCGTATGGGTAAGCGCATGGATCGCCGCCAATACATCTTTCGTGTTGCCGGTTTCCGAGATGGTGTGCATGTTACGAATCGGGAAGCCGATAGAGGTGGCGGCGCTATCAATAGAGGCCAATACGCCCGCCATGCCGTCAGTACCCGTATCTACCCCCACCATATCGCGCTGAATGGGAATATCCTGCTCTTTGGCGGCACTGGCGATGATGCGATTCAACTGCTCGCTGGCAATGGAGCCTACTGACATCGTAAAGCCTTTGCCCATTTCCAGCGGCTGCATACGCTTATCGCCGATACCTGGGGCGGCTACGTAGTCGTGGTTCACGTCCACGCCAATCAGCGCATCCGGTTTTAGCTCACCGGCCATAACTCGGCTACCAAAACGGCCAATCTCTTCGTAGCTTGCAATGGCGAACATAACGCGCACCTTATCAGTGCCGCCTGCTTCGGCAATCAACCGCGCGACTTCAGCGGCCACAAAGCAGCCCAGGCCGTTATCCAGGTAGGCGCCGTAGAAGGTATCGGGGCTGAAACCGGGGCGAATAGGGCGATCAAAAATAATCGAGTCGCCCGGGCGCACGCCTAGATTAAGCACTTGCTGCTTTTTGTTCTCGCCGTGAATTTGCAGGTCCAGATAGATCTGCTCTTTCTTGATGCCCTTGTCGCCGGTGCGCGCCGCCGGATCGGAAAAGTGAATGGCGCCTAGCGCTTCAACGGTACCGCCTTCAATCGAACGGTAGCTGCCGGGTTTTTCAGGGTCTTCACTGAAAAGCTTCACTTCATGGCCAATCAGTACGGAAGGCAAAAACGAATCGGTGTTGATCCAGATTTTGCCGTCTTCGCCAATTGAGCGTACCTGCATGCGTATCTTGTCTGCATGGCCGATAATCATGACCTTGAACATATCATCGCGGTCAGGGTGGGTATCCAGTACCACGCCTGCATTGCCCTTAAACTGGTGAAGGTGCCAGCTGTCAGGAGCAAACGTCTCGAAGTAAGGCTTTAAGACGCCGTAGGTCATTGCCCCTTCCAGGCCAACCGGGCTAGGGGCGGCCAGAATGTCGCGCATCAGCTTGAACTGTGCTTCCGGCATGGACTGCGTCCAGGGTTTTGCAGTATCGCTCATTTAAACTCTCCAAATGGTCATCTGTGTGTCTAGTCTGCCAGATTAATAAGGTTGTTCCACTATTAGACGATGTGGACCTGGCTATGCACACGTAATATGCAGGCTAATCATTTAGAAACAACGGCCAGCACCGTAATAAACAATACGTAATAAACAACAGGATCAGGAGAGAGCATGGTCACGGCATCGCTACGCGTTCAGCGCTATAAGGTATTGCTGGCGGGCGTTTTCAGTCAGCTTTTGTGTGTAGGGATCGCCCGCTTTGCCTATACGCCGTTACTGCCGGTCATGCAGCAGCACACCTGGATGGGCGATGCCGATGGTGGCTGGCTGGCGGCGCTTAACTACGCGGGCTATATGCTGGGTGCGGTGCTGGCGGCCTCTATCCGCAATATCTATCTCAAAGACACCCTGTATCGTATTGGTCTGGTGCTCGCGGTGCTGACGACGGTGGGCATGGCGCTGACGGATCACTTCTGGCTATGGGCGGGGCTGCGCTTTTTCGCGGGCCTTTCAAGCAGTGCCGCCATGCTCCTGGCGTCTGGGTTAATCCTTCACTGGCTGATGCATCACCAGCAGCGCGGCGAGCTGGGCATACATTTTGCCGGGCTAGGGTTGGGCATTGTGCTGGCTGCCGTAGCGGTAGAACTGATGCTTGCGCTCTCGCTTGACTGGCAGGCCCAGTGGTGGATTTTTGGCTTGTTGGGTGCTGTGCTGCTAGTGCCCGCCTGGCGCTGGCTGCCGCGCCCGGTCAAACCGGTTGCTGGTGCTCGTCAGGCTGAATTGCCTACCGCCATGCCGCCTTCACGTACCTTTATGCGCTTAATGTTGCCCGCTTATTTCTGCGCCGGATACGGCTATGTAATTAACGCCACGTTTATCGTCACCATTGTTGAGCGCGAACCGCTGCTTTCAGGAGCCGGTAACTGGACCTTTGCGGTGGTCGGTTTGGCGGCCGCTCCCGCCGTTATGCTGTGGGATTTGGTGGCGCGGCGGATAGGTTATTTAGGCGCATTGATTGTGGCCATGTCGATACAGGCGGTGGGGATCGTTTTGCCTGCCATTTCTTCAAGCTTGGCCGTTGTGCTGCTCAGCGCGGTGCTTTATGGCGGCACGTTTTTAGGTTGTGTGAGTTTAGTCCTGACCATGGCGGGAAGGCTTTACCCGTCAAGTCCGGCGCGTTTAATGGGCCAGATGACCTTGGCGTATGGGGCTGCGCAAATTTTTGCGCCTGCCTTAACCGGCGTACTGGCCGAGGCTTCGGGCCACTATACTGTGGGCCTTTGGCTGGCCGGGGGCTTTGTTGCTATGGGCGTGGTGCTATTGGCATGGTTACGGCGCGTAGATCAAACCGCGCAGCGTCTGGATGCCGAGGCAAAAGCGCTATCCGTGACGCGCTAACGGGGCAAGGCAAAGAAGCCGGGCAAACATTTTCAAAACTGTTAACAAGAGTTTTGTGCTTTTTAACCAAAATCCTCTAGGATAAGCGCTTTTTTTCACACCAGAAGGATCGTCATGGCGTCTTCCGAGCAACCTCGCGTCCAGTGGCTGGGCCGCTGGGGATTTATGCTAGCGGCAACGGGCTCTGCCGTTGGGCTAGGCAATATCTGGAAATTTCCGTATATCACCGGCGAGTATGGCGGCGGCGCGTTTGTACTGGTGTATCTGGCGTGCATTTTTGCCGTGGGCGTACCGGTAATGATGAGCGAGATTGCCTTTGGGCGGCGCGGACGCGGTAGTCCCATTGATGCGATTCGTCGGGTGGTGAATGAGTCCGGGCGTTCATCGGCATGGTCGCTGCTTGGCTGGATGGCCATGCTGTGCGGCTTTTTGATTCTATCGTTTTACGTGGTGGTGGCGGGCTGGTCGTTTTCCTACCTGTGGAAGATGCTAACCGGTGGCCTGGCGGGTACCAGCGTTGACGATATGGCCACCGTGTTTGGGGCCAACAACGACGATCCGCGCAATCTGGGCTTTTGGAGCACCCTGGTCACGCTGATCACCATGGTGATTGTAGGTAAAGGCGTTCAGGAAGGAATCGAGAAAAACGTCGGCTGGATGATGCCGGGCCTGGTTATCATGCTACTGCTATTGATTGTGTTTGGCATATTTTCCGGTGGCTTTGGCGATGCTGTCAGCTTCTTGTTCTCCTTTAAAGCCGGTAGCCTTTCAAGCGAGGGCATGTTGGCCGCCCTTGGCCATGCGTTCTTTACCCTGTCGCTTGCCTCCGGCGCTATTCTTACCTACGGAAGCTACCTGCCCAAGAGCGCTTCCATTGGGCGTACCACTATCAGCGTAGCGATTGCGGATACGGCGGTTGCCCTGATGGCCGGGCTTGCAATCTTCCCGGTGATTTTTGCCAACGGTATGGACCCAGGCGAAGGTCCGGGGCTGATCTTTATGAGCCTGCCACTGGCCTTCCAGGCGATGCCGTTGGGAACGCTGTTCGGGATCTTGTTTTTTGCCATGCTGTCGATGGCGGCGCTGACGTCTTCTATCTCGATGGTCGAAGCAACCGTTTCCTGGCTGTGCGATAACAAAGGGTTCTCGCGTCGCGGTGCCGCGTGGAGCACGGGGATTGTGCTGTGGTTGATCAGTACTGCGGCCATGCTGTCATTTAACCTGGGGGCGGATTGGACGCTGGCGGGTAAAACCTTTTTTGACTGGCTGGACTACATCACCTCACGCTGGATGATGCCGCTGGGCGGTTTAGGCACGGTGGTGCTGGCAGGTTTTGTGCTCAAGAATGAAACGTTCCGTGCTGAGCTGGGGTTGTCACCCTTGGCTTATACGCTGTGGCTTGCCATGGTGCGCTACGTAAGCCCGCTGGGCATTTTAGTTATTTTTGCCGATGCTTTAGGCCTTTATTCCGTTACCTTTTCAGCCCACTGGCCGTGGTTACTGTTGATCTTGCTAGCCATGATGGTGCTGGGTGAGCTTGTTAGTCCGCGCTTGAAGCAGGCGTTAACGACACGCTAACCTCTTCTCCCGACAGCCAGCGCTGCTGCTGAGTGATAACTGATTGTTCATGCAGCGGCGTTTGGCAGCGAGCATACACTTCCCGTAAAAACGCCTTGCGCGCCCCGCGATAAGGGCCGCTGAGAATAGCAGCCTGGGTCAGGCTTTCGAGTACAGCTGAACGCTCGTGTGTGTCCAACTGCGCATAGTCGCCTAGTGCCTGTTGCCAATCGATATCCACACTTTGCGGCTGTTCAGGTAGCGACGCTAAAAGCTGCGACAGTAACAGCACCAGATTGGGATGAGGATGGCGGTTACGCATCATGAGCTCGCCAATGCCTTGAACGATCAACTGGCGCTGGGCACGCGATAAAGTATTCAACTCATGCATTAGCGCGTCGATACGCGGCGGACCATAGGCCATCAGATGGGCTTGATGTAATACGCGCCAGGCAATCCAGGCATTCCAGATAGCGTATAGCGGCCCCATCAGCATGGGAATAAAACCGCGTAATGCCAGGCGGCCCAAGACACGCCGCATCACTACGCGCAGGATAAAACTGCTCAGGCTAATTTTTAAGCGGTACAGCAGCGCTTTTAGCGTCAGCTTCCAGCCATGCAGGTATGCATGAGGGTTAATGCCGTAAATGGTATTGCCTGAACTGGGGTATTCAAGCGCAGCACGTGCAACACCGTGAACGGTTAGCTGCAGAGAGGGCGTAAACGCATTGTGCTGTGAGTAAGCTAAACCGGCCAGGCGGGTAATATGGGTAACCCCGCGCAGTGAATTCCAGTACAAAAAGCCTATCTCAATCGCGGTGATGACACCTACTACGGCGTAGTAGGCGATCCAATAAGGTATCTGCTCGCCAAGGCTCATCCCGGACCAGCCATCAATAGCGATACGCTTCATCCACCACTCGCCACCCCCAATCAGCGTGCCGGAAATAATCCCGGCAATGGCGGCCCACACTATCGTCCAGCGTTTGATCCGCTTGATAGCGTGCGGGTTGGGCGCGGACAAGGGCGCGTTGCGCGTCAGCAGGTAGCTGATATAGCGGTGTGCTAGACGCTGCGCCAGGCCAGGAGAGGGAGCGTATTCTTGATCGGGCCTGTCCAAAGGCATAACAGCAAGATTTCCTTAGTTTAAGTCTCCCTAGGGTAACGGCTACTTGCGTGCAGCGCACTCTTGAATAGCACCGGGGTGGGTGCCAGCCTGCATCAGCTCGTCCCAGCGCGTGGTATAGCGGTTTGAGCGATGCGCGCAGCGCAGCTGCCAGGCGGCGTCCGCATCTGTCATGCCAAAGCTGATCGTGCCTTGCCCCATTCGCTGGTTGATAGTATCCAGCGTGGCCATTAAATACGGATGACGGTTGCGCGGTGGCTGATGCAACAGCGAGAGCTGGTACTGCTCAGCATCGACTAAATCAAGCAGCATCACGCCAGCTTTCATGAACTTGTAGCCTGGTCGGTACATCTGCTCGAGCCCTTGGTGGACGGCTCCAAGAATAGTGCGCGTGTCGTCGCTAGGTGAGGGCAGCGGCACCATGGCGTGGGGAAAGTACTGCGGCTGGTCGCGGCGGTGGCGGTTGGTGTTTAAAAATATCATCACCGCACGGGTTAGGCTGCGCTGTTCACGAAGCTTTTCGGCACTGCGCTGGGCATGGCGGCGCAAGGCATTATGCACTTCAGTTTTGACGCCGGTAGCCTGGCCGAACGAGCGCGAAGTCATGATGCGGTGGCGCGGCTGGTCGAGTGCATTCATATGCAGGCAGGGCGTGCCGCGTAGCTCAAGCGCTGTGCGGGCGATTACCACAGAGTAGCGTTTACGTAACTGCTGAATATCTGCCTCACGTAAATCCCAGGCGGTATGAATCTTGTTGATAGCCAGACGCTCAGCAAGCCTGCGGCCAATACCCCAGACGCTACCCACCGGCGTTTGTTTAAGCAATGCCGTCGTGGACGCACTTTGGGCACTCAGCAGACACACGCCTTGATAATGGGGCGACTTTTTGGCCAGGTGGTTAGCCAGCTTGGCCAGCGTATGCGTTGGTGCAAGCCCGACGCACACCGGTAAGCCTAAATGACGCCGGATACGTCGCCTCAGCCATTCGCCCAGGGTTTGGCACTGCTTGTCAGTGAACTCCTCCAGATAGATAAACATTTCATCGATGGAATAGGGCGATACTGCAGGGCACGTATCGCGCAGCAGCTGGCACAGCCTTGCCGACATATCACCGTACAGCTCGTAGTTGGATGACTTCAGGTAGATGTCGCCACGCCTGCGCAAGCTTTCAAGCTTGAAAGAGGGAATACCCATTGGGATGTCCATGGCTTTCATCTCAGCAGAGCGGGCGATGATACAACCGTCGTTGTTCGACATGACGCCGACTGCTTTACCTTCCAGGGTCGGGTCAAACACTCGCTCACAGCTGACGTAAAAGTTGTTGGCATCTACCAGGCCGATCATCGTAGGTACTCATGGATAACCGCGCGTACCACGCCCCATAGCTGGCAATCGGTACCCTCCAGAGGAAGCGGCGGGTAGTGGGGGTGTGCAGAGCAGAGATGGGGCGTGCCTAGGTAAAGCGCATAGCGCTTGATCAGCACTTCGTCTTCGAACATGGCCACCAGAATATGCCCCAGACGGGGCTTGATGCTGCGATCAACGACCAGTAAATCGCCGTCAAAAATCCCCCAGCCTTCCATGCTGTCGCCGGTCGCCGAGAGATAAAACGTTTGGGTAGGATTTTTGATCAACCGCGTATTGAGGTCGAGCGTACGTGGCTCGTAATCCTGCGCTGGCGATGGAAAGCCGCTAAAGCCAGCGCGGCCTTGCAAGGAGGAGTAAGGCAGCGGCTGAGAGGTTAACGGCAAGGTTGGCGCGACAGGCGATGGCGGAAACAGCATCGTCGGCATCCTCACTGAAATTAAATATGTATTTATATACAGTATTTATTCGTGAGGTATAAATTGCAAGCGCTGAGCGTCGATCAGACTAACTTAGCGTGCAAGCCACAGGCCAACGACTACCGCGCTAACCACCGCAATCAGGAAAACAAGGTTGCGGGCACGCGTATCGCGACGAGGTTTCATAGGGTCACCATTAATCGATAGAAGGGTATAAAGCGGCGGAAGAATTGCGCCTGGCATGGTAACGTTTGTCGCTTAGACCGTCATCTATGCATTGCTTGAAAATGCGCGACGCTTCTCCTATATCGAAAAACGGCTAGGCCACGCTTGCTCATTCGCAAGACTGTCGCTTGGCCAGGAAATGACTTATGTCTGAAACAACGTCTGCGTGGACGAATCGCCGTGCTGGGCAAGCGCTAGTACTTGCCCAAAGCCGCCTGGCGGCGCTGAGCTGGGGCCGCCAGGATGCCCCCGTGTGGTTAGCGCTGCACGGCTGGCTGGATAACGCGGCAAGCTTTACCCGCCTGGCGCCGCGACTGGCCGAAGTGCTGGATATCCGCATTGTAGCAATCGACTTCCGTGGCCATGGGCATTCAAAACATATTCCGGCGGGCAGTGACTATGCGCTGTGGGATTACTGCCATGACGTGCTTGATGCGATGGACACGCTAGGTATCGAGCAGGCGTCACTATTGGCCCACTCGATGGGAGCAGCCGTCGCTTGCCTAGTGGCGGCCACCATGCCGGAGCGCGTTGCTCAGTTGACGCTGATTGATGGGCTGGGGGCGTTGAATACGCCAGCAGTAGAAACCGCCAACCAGCTACGCAAAGGCTTGATGGCTTACCGACGGCCGCTTTCCCGTGCGCCGCGCTATGCCGATATAGAAAGCGCGGTTGCCGCTCGGGTCGCCGGCGGAGTAACCACACTGGATAGCGTAACGGCAATACCGCTGGTTGAGCGTAATACCGAAGCTACCGCCGATGGTTATATACAAATGCGCACCGATAGCCGGTTGCTAAAACCCTCGTTGGTACGCTTTACTCCAGAACAGGTGCTGGCCCAGTTGACCTGTATCCAGGCGCCGATGCTCTTGATTGAGGGCGAACGGGGTATTTTAGGCGAACGCGAGTGGGCTGTGCAGGCGCGCCAGGCGGTTAAGTGTCTTACGCGCCACGTGTTACCGGGCGGGCATCACCTGCATCTGGAGCCCAAGGCCGTTGCCGCCGTGGCGGAAGTCGTCGCTGCCCATTGGCAAACGGCCACGGCTTAGCGCAAGGCAGGTTATTGGGTATCGACGATTCAGAGCACGTATCAATACAACAAAGCGGGCAGGCATAAGAAAGACAAGGATAAGCAATGAACCAACTGACGCGCACTGGCAATGGCAAAAAGGTCGCCCTGGTATTGGGAAGCGGTGGGGCACGTGGCTACGCACATATTGGTGTGATCGAAGCGCTGGAAGCACGCGGTTTTGAGATTATTTCCATCGCCGGGTGCTCGATGGGCGCACTGATTGGCGGTATCTACGCCTCGGGAAAACTGCCCGAATACCGGGAGTGGGTCTGTACTCTGGATTATCTCGATGTGCTCAGGCTTATCGATATGACCTGGAGTCCCATGGGGGCCATGCGCGCCAACAAGGTGATGCACAAGTTGGAGGCGTTGGTGGGCGATGTACTGATTGAGGATCTGCCTATCCCTATTACCACGATTGCCACCGACTTGGTTCGCCAGCGAGAGGTATGGTTTCAAAACGGCCCGCTGTTGCACGCTATCCGGGCCTCCATTGCTATTCCTGGGGTGATTACCCCAGTCAGTACGGGTGATCAAATGTTAGTTGATGGCGGGCTGCTTAATCCCCTGCCCATCATGCCGGTCATCGCGGCTCACCGTGCTGACCTAGTAGTGGCCGTTAACGTGACGGCCCATAGCCCGCAGCCGGTGTCACTGGAGGAACTGCTGCCCAAGGAGCACGAAGAGAATGATAGTCGCACGGCCTCAGAGCGTGAACGCGACGCCAATATGGGGGGCTGGATGAGTGATATGCGCGAAGCCACCAAGCGGCTATGGGACGGTCTGGGGGGCAATGGAGTGGATGATGAAAGTGAAGAAGAGACGCCTGAAGCCCGTGGCAAGCGCGAGTGGAGCCGACTCGGCATGATTTTAGAATCGTTCGATATTACCCAGGCGGCGTTGGCTAAGTATAAAATTGCTGGCTACCCGCCGGATGTACTGATCGAGATACCCAAAACGGTGTGCAGTACGCATGAGTTTCATCGGGCCAAGGAGTTAATTTGCCTGGGGCGGCACTTGGCCGATGAAGCGTTAGAGCGACGCATGCCAAGCATTGCGTCGGATGCTGCGGAGTAAGTCGCGTGGGCCTACGGGCCTCGCTTACGTAACAGGATATAAACCGCACCGGTGCCACCATCGATATCAACCGCAGAGCAGAATGCCAGCACGCCCGGCCATTCACGCAGCCAGGTATTGGTATGGCTTTTAAGCACCGGGAAGTCAGAGGTGCTGCCCCACGCCTTGCCGTGAACGACCAGAACACAGCGTAAACCCTGACTTGCCGCATCGCGCAGAAAGCTTTCAAGTTCTGTACGGGCTTCTTCCAGGGTGTAGCCGTGCAGGTCGAGCCCCGCCTGCCACTCGGTTTGGCCGCGCTTTAGCTGGCTAAGGCTGCGCCAGGGTAAATCGGGTACGCTGAATTCCAGGTACTCGGAAGGGCGCACGGCTTCCACCCGGCCATCCGAGGTGCGCCCGCTGGTTTGCAGGGTGTTGCTCTCAACCGCGGCGTTGCGCCTTGCCTGGTGGGCGTTATTATCCCGCTTGGGCTTACCGGGGTCTGCCTGGTTGGTCGCAATACGGCGCACGCCTGCTGCTTGAAGCGCCTGGCGAAAGGCGCTGATATCGTCATCATTGGGCAGGTGGCGTCGCGTCATGTCAGGCTCAACGTGTGAAAAGTAAGTAATGATATAAAAGAGGCGACAGTATAGCGAGCTGAGCGCCGCTGTGAACCGGGCGGCGTCAAAGGTACAATCTTTAAAGGTACAATTTTTCTTTATCAACTGAGTGTAGCTTCATAATGGCTGCATGGATGATTTTCGTTTATCAGGAGTCGCTGTGACTACGCCCCTCAATGCTGAGACCTCTCACTCAACCCTTTCATTGCCGGATACGGCGCTGATAAGCGATCTTTTTACGTTGCGCGACTATCTACGCTGGGTATCCAGCGAGTTCTATCTGGCGGGGCTGCACTATGGTCATGGCACGGAATCCGCCTGGGATGAAGCGGTCGCGCTCTGCTTAGGCGCGCTGCATCTACCCTGGAACGTCGACCCCAGCGTTCTGGAAGCACGGCTTCTGCCCGTTGAGCGCCAGCGTATTATTGCTCTGGCCCGGGAACGGGTAATCAGCCGCCAGCCGCTCCCGTATCTGCTAGGCGAGGCGTTTTTCGCAGGCCATCCGTTCAATGTCGATGAGCGAGTGTTAATTCCACGCTCGCCGATTGCCGAGTTAATCGAAGACGGCTTTAGCGCCTGGTTCCCTGAAGAGCCCCCGGCCAGCGTGCTGGATTTATGCACCGGCTCTGGTTGTATCGGCATTGCTACAGGCCTTTACCTGCCTACCTGTGAGGTCACACTTGCCGATATCAGCCAAGATGCGTTGGCTGTCGCCCGGGAAAATATTACCCGCCACGATGTGGGCGACCGGGTACGGGCGGTTGCATCCGATGTATTTGATGGCCTTGAAGGCCAACGTTTTGATTTGATCGTTTCCAACCCGCCCTACGTGGATGCGCGTGATTTGGCCACCATGCCCGCCGAGTTTCGCCATGAACCCGCGCTGGCGCTGGGTGCTGGCAAAGACGGCTTGGATATCGTGCGGCGTATTCTGCGCGAGGCGCGCAGTCATTTAAGCGACTCCGGCTGGCTGATTGTGGAAGTGGGCAATTCTGACCGTCATGTGGAAGCTGCGTTTCCTGACGTACCTTTTATGTGGCTTGACTTCGAGCGTGGCGGCCAGGGCGTATTTGCCTTGAGCGCTGCTGAACTCGACGCCTATGCGGCGTCTTTTGTGTAAGGAATGAACGCCCATGTCTGGCAATAGTTTTGGCAAACTGTTTACCGTAACCACCTTTGGCGAAAGCCACGGCGTGGCACTTGGTGCCATCGTTGATGGCTGCCCGCCGGGGCTTGCGCTGTGTGAAGAGGATCTGCAGCGCGACCTGGACCGCCGCCGCCCGGGTAGCTCTCGGCATACCACGCAGCGTAAAGAGCCTGATCAGGTGAGGATTTTATCCGGCGTGTTCGAGGGTAAAACCACCGGCACCTCGATTGGCCTGTTGATCGAGAATACCGACCAGCGCTCCAATGATTACTCGAAAATCAAGGACCAGTTCCGTCCGGCGCACGCGGACTACACCTATCACCATAAATATGGCCATCGCGACTATCGCGGTGGTGGCCGCTCAAGCGCTCGTGAAACCGCCATGCGCGTGGCGGCAGGTGCGATTGCCAAGAAGTATCTGGCCGCCCAGGGCGTTCAGATCCGCGGTTACATGAGCCAGCTTGGCCCCATCAAGATCGAATTCAAAGAGTGGGAAGCCGTTGAGCAGAACGCCTTTTTCTGCCCCGACCCTGCCAAAGTAGCCGAGCTTGAGACCTATATGGATCAACTGCGCCGCGATCAGGATTCCGTGGGCGCAGAAATTACCGTGGTGGCCGAAGGCGTGCCGGTAGGCTTGGGCGAGCCGGTGTTTGACCGCCTGGATGCTGAGCTGGCGCATGGCTTAATGAGCATTAATGCGGTAAAAGGCATTGAGATTGGCGCAGGGTTTGGTTCGGTGGCTCAGCGGGGCAGTGAACACCGCGATGAGATGACGCCGGAAGGCTTTTTGTCCAACCATGCGGGCGGCGTCTTGGGTGGGATTTCCAGCGGGCAGCCTATCGTGGCAAGGCTTGCCCTTAAGCCCACCTCCAGTATTACCACGCCGGGGCGCTCCATTGATGTCAACGGCCAGCCTGTCGAGGTAATTACCAAAGGTCGCCACGACCCGTGCGTAGGCATTCGCGCAACACCCATCGCCGAAGCCATGATGGCCATTACACTGTTAGATCATTGGTTACGCCAACGGGGGCAAAATGGCGACGTGAGCGTTGATACGCCGCGCCTGAATCAGGTTTAGCGCAGATTTAACGTGGAGTTAGCGCAGCGTTAAAGCCATATACGGTTCGTTTAACGCTGCTACACTCAAGGGGAGATGGTTAAGGAGTAACCCCATGAAGATTAACGTTGAGTTTGATCTGACCCCGGACGAGTTCCGCCAGGCGCTTGGGCTGCCTGATATCGAGGCGTTTCAGCAAAGCCTGCTGGAAAATATCCAGCGCCAAATGGAGTCAGGTGTTGAAGGCTATGACCCCATGAGCCTGATGCGGCCTTTCTTACAGCAGCCGATGATGCAGCAAGGGTTATCGCAGGGGCTGGCTAATTTCGGGACGTACCAGCAAATGATGCTGGATATGCTGCGCCAGGCGGGTAGTTCCAGCAGCGCCACTAACCAGAGTCAGGCAGCGGACAGCGACACACCTAGCAGAGGAAGCGCCAAGGCAAAAGCTCCAGCGTCCTCACGCTCGCGTAGTAAGGGAAAAACCGAGTAACGCGGCAGGGTGCGTAACGGCCAAAAAATCACGGCCGTCATCTAAGTGTTATTGTAATGCACCATACTAGCGCTTACTCTTTTTTTGCAGTGCAACAAAAATATAACATACAGTGCAGCACATTACGTTCATAAGGGCCTTCGGGCTCACCTTAGTAACGCAATAGGAGCAGACACCATGCAAGACAAGATGACGGACGCCTTTAACGCCCAAACCCGCCAAATGTTTGAGCCGATGCGCAAGATCAACTCGCTGATGCTCAACAACATGGAAAAAATGACCCAATACCAGCTGGAAGCGATGAAACGCTATAGCCAGATGGGAACAGAGCGCATTCGTAGCGCCACGAACATTCAGGATGCGGAAAGCCTGCGCGATTTCGGTACTCAGCAAGCCGAAATGATGAATGAGATTTCGCAGCAGATGCAGGAAGACGCTCGCGCCATGAGCGAAATGAGCCTTCAGTTCAAATCTGAAATGGAAAAGCTGTTTAGCGATGCTGGTCAAAAAATGACTGAGCAGGCAACTTCAGCGGCCCAAGGCGAAAAGCCGGGTACTGCATCCAGCCAATCTTCACGTAAAAAATAAAACGTTGATTGGCTCACGGCGCCTGATGGCGCCGTATTTTTATGTCGATGCCGTTAGGCGTGATGGCGCCTGCGAGTAGGGGGAGTCAATATGCAAAGGTGGACATCAGACAATATGGCGCCACAGGGCATGTCCCAAGAGGATATTGAGGCATGGCATGCGCAGCTCCAAGAGATGGGCGGGCAGTATCAGGGCCTGATGCAGGATCTGCTCGCGCGAATAGCGCCTAGCGAAGCCGCCGATTCGATACAGGATGATATGCGCAAAAGTTTCGAAGCGGGCGCGCAGTCATTAATGAATAACCCGACCTTGCTCTGGCAAACCCAGACGCGCCTGCTGCAAGATCAGTGGCTTCTTTGGCAACAGAGTATGCGTGCTTTCTCGGGCGAGCAGGTAGCACCGGTTATCACCCCTTCCAAAAGCGATCGTCGCTTTAAAGATGAAGCCTGGACCAGCGACCCTCACTACACGGCTATTATGCAGCAGTACCTGCTGTTTTCTCAGATGGTGGAGGAGTTAATTGAGCGCCTTGACGGCATGGATAGCACACAAAAGCGCAATCTTGAGTTCTATGCCCGCCAGTTAGTCAGCGCCATGTCACCGACCAATTTCGTTTCCACTAATCCGGAAGTGGTGCGGCGAACGTTGGAAACGCGCGGACAAAACCTGGTAGAAGGCCTGGCCCGGCTACGTGAAGACCTGGCCAACTCCGCCGAAGGCATTAACGTGTGCATGACCGAGCGCGACGCGTTTGATATCGGTGAAAATATTGCCGTTACTCCCGGTGCGGTGGTTTATGAAAATGAGCTCATCCAGCTTATTCAGTACACTCCCACTACCGAGAAAACCTTTAAAACGCCCCTGCTTATCGTACCGCCATGGATCAACAAGTATTACATCCTGGACCTGCGCCAAGACAACTCCATGGTTAAATGGATGGTCGATCAAGGCCATACGGTATTTTTGATCTCGTGGCGCAATCCTGATTCTGAGCAGCGTGATATTACCTGGGCCGACTATATGCAGATGGGGCCGATTAGCGCTATCGGTGCGATCGAGCAGGCCTGCGGAGAGAAGTCGGTTAACCTGGTAAGTTACTGTGTGGGAGGCACGCTGACCGCCTCGACGGTTGCCTACCTTACGAGTACACGCCAGGGGCGCAAAGTAAAATCGGTAACCTATATGGCCACCCTGCAGGACTTCCGTGACCCTGGCGATATTGGCGTATTTCTTAATGAAGGCGTTGTGAAAGGGCTAGAGCAGAGCATGAAGCTCAAAGGTTATCTGGATGGCCGCTCCATGGCCTATACCTTTAACCTACTGCGTGAAAATGATCTTTTCTGGTCGTTTTATATCAATAACTACCTGAAAGGTGAGATGCCCGCCGCCTTTGATCTTCTGCACTGGAATACCGATGGTACCAATCTACCGGCAACGACCCATGCCTGGTATTTACGCCATATGTACCTTGAGAACCGTTTGGTACAGCCGGGTGGCATTGAGTTAGACGGGGTGAAAATCGACCTGCGTAAAGTCTCGACGCCGAGCTATTTTGTTTCCACCAAAGAAGATCATATCGCTAAGTGGAACAGCACGTATTACGGAGCACTTTTGCCGAAGGGACCCGTTACCTTTGTACTCGGTGGTTCAGGGCATATCGCGGGGATCGTTAACCCGCCCCAGAAGAACAAGTATGGCTACTGGAGTAACGACGCGCTGCCAGAATCCCACGAGGAGTGGCTGGAGCAAGCCACGTTCAACGAAGGGTCCTGGTGGCCACACTGGCAGGCATGGATGACCCAGAATGGCTATGCGGATAGCCAAAAAATGGTGTCGGCACGCAAGCCTGGCGAGGGCAAGCTCAGCGTCATTGAGCCTGCGCCGGGGCGCTATGTAAAGGTCACCATTTCTCAGTTATCCGGTGAGCTTTCCTGATCCTGGATCAACACCGTTTAAAATGCATGTCTTGAACGTACAAAGCCCTGAATTGTTGTTCAGGGCTTTGTGGTTTTCAGGTATTTATAAAAACGTAATAGGTAAAATGAAGGGGCGGTACCCAAGAGCGGCATGAGGGATTGCCCCCAGCGGTTGACATAATGTCGCAGGTGGTTTGTAGAAGCACGTAATAGAGCTATGGTAGGCCTACGATTAATACCGGGTGCACGCCACAGGCTGGCTTTACGATTGAGCTATGCGCGCGCCTGCATCATTACATTCCCCCTAACGAGAGTTGATATGGCGTACCTAATGCACAAAACGATGATCAAGCGAACCTGCCGCCAATTAGCATTCACGACGTGCGCGCTGTTATTAACCGCAGGCGTTGCCCAGGCGCAATCACTAGACGTCACCAACGCGCGGCTGAGTCTATTGCCCGGCAACACCCCGGGGGCTGGCTATTTTGAGTTGCATAATACTGGTGATGAAGGTGTGACGTTGGTGGGGGCGGAAAGCCCGGCCTTTGAAAGTGTTGAAATGCATATAAGCTCCGAGCATAACGGCATGGCGCACATGCACGCCTTTGAATCACTGGATATCGGTCCTGATGAGCGTATCGAATTTGCGCCCAAGGGGCAGCATTTAATGTTTATGCGCCGCGTAGCGCCTTTAAACGAAGGTGACGAGGTGGAAGTGGTGCTTACCTTTAGCGATGAGCAGCGCTTGCCCGTGACCTTCAATGTTGTCTCCCCGGCATCTCTGTAAAAGCAATGATAGGACGATTACGCATGTACAAGGTGTTGCTTGCAACGCTAGCTGCGCTGCTGCTGGTAGGCTGCAGTGATCAAAGTTGGCGCACCACGGATGTCGCAGATATCATGCCACCGCTGGATTTTGTACTGGTGGATGAAAACGGTGACAGCGTGCAGGCCGAGGAGTATCTGGGTAAACCGACGCTCGTCTATTTCGGCTATACCTACTGCCCCGATGTTTGCCCGATTACCCTTGCAAGACTGGGCGATGCGATAAGAAAACTTGATGATGAAACGCGCGATGAGATCCAGGTGCTGTTTATCTCG
This sequence comes from Halomonas colorata, assembly GCF_014897985.1. Classification (GTDB taxonomy): domain Bacteria; phylum Pseudomonadota; class Gammaproteobacteria; order Pseudomonadales; family Halomonadaceae; genus Vreelandella; species Vreelandella colorata. Next base: position 60,187 of record NZ_JABUZA010000017.1, on the reverse strand, counting down.
GTCGACCCTGCCCGCGATACACCTGAGGTATTAAAACGTTATACGGATGCTTTTGGGCCTGAGTTCGTCGGTTTAAGCGGTGATAAAGCGGCTATCGATGCCGTCACCAACCGCTATCGGGTGGCTTACGAGTATGGCGAAGAGAATGAAAACGGCGATTATCTGGTAACCCACTCCAGTGCCGTTTTTGCCTTTGACCGGGAAGGCCAAGCGCAGTTCTTGGTGCGCGATAGCCATCCAGTAAACGACGTTGAAGCCGATATCAAACGTTTGGTGGCCCAAGGTTAAGGCTATTTAGAGAGCTACTGGCGATCACAAAAGGGGGCGACTGAATATCAGTCGCCCCCTTTTTCATACGAACATCTTTAATGGCTAATAGCAGGCTGAAGCAGGCTGAGTAAGCTGGTTTAGCAAACCGATGAAAGGCCACAGCGCGACTTGTACAGTCGAGAGTTAATATCTAGCTCAACTTTGTCGCTGTCTTTATCGTAAAAGAAGGAAGCATAGCCGTTTTCGGAGGACGCGGTGCGGTATAAGCCACAGATGCCATAGCCGTACTGTACTTCTTGTAGCTGGGAAAGCTCGATCTCATTGGACGTATCAAGCTCTTTGGCCAGAGCATGTTGAATATCGCTGCCAACGTTGCTGTCAGACATGGCCTGACCACCAAAAATAGCGACTCCTAGAACGACGATCAGCGCCAGCGGAAGCACGACAAGCAGTAGAAAAGGCCGAGATTTAAGCATGGCGTTACCCTCTGTCAGCCTGAATAAATGCGTTAAAAGAGCCGTATTGTAGCGCTACTCGATGGCGCCCGCCTACTTACTGCGACAACGTGTCAAGCGAAGGCCGGGAAGTAGCATAAGCGCTGCTAGTAACCAAGTAGGCCAGCTGCCGGTACGGGTGAACGGCGTGAGACCTTCCATCGCATAAAATTCGCCTACCAGCGCTGTCGTTTCAAACTGCGGAGCACGTGCCACGATCTCTCCGTGGGCATCAATAATGGCGGTAATGCCGTTGCTGGTCGCACGTATCACATAGCGGCCGTTTTCCAGTGCTCTAAGCCTTGCCATCTGCAAGTGCTGATGAGGGCCGATTGAGGCGCCAAACCAGGTGTCATTGGAAACGGTAAGCAGCACATCGCTTTCTTGAGCGCGGCGGGCGACAAGCTGCGGATAGATGATTTCATAGCAAATCGCATTACCCAGGCTTACGCCTGCCGCAAGCATTGGCGTCTGCTCAGAAGCGCCTTTGGTAAAGCTTGACATCGGCAGGTCAAAAAAGTCGATAGCACCGCGCAGCACGCTTTCCAGGGGCAGGTATTCGCCAAACGGCACTAAGTGCTCTTTTTGATAGCTGCCTTCAACACTGCCGACGCCAATCACTCCATTATAGTAGCGGTTGGCCTCATCCAGCTGAACGATCCCCGTGACCAGCGCAACACCTGGCGGCAGGTTGGACTGCACGCGCTCCAAAACCGGGCGTGCCTGGGCTTCCATCATGGGCAGCGCCGTTTCCGGCCAGATCACGATATCCACCTCATCGGCCACTTCAGCGGTCAAGCGGCTATACGTGTTGGCGGCGGTGCGCTGGCCTTCGGGCGTCCACTTTAAAAGCTGGGGCAGGTTGCCTTGAAGCAGGGCGACGCGGGTGGGCGTCTCGGCGGGGGTCGCCCACTGTTGAGGAAGTGCCAGGGGAATAAGCCAGATAGCCGCAAGTGGCGCGAGCGCCCACCATTGGCGGCGTAGTACGGCTTCAGCGGCGAGCGTGCCGCTAAGCATCACCAGCAGCGAGAGCAGGTACACACCACCGATGGGGGCCCAGCTGGCCAGCGGCGAGTCGACATAGCCTGAGCCCAACAGCAGCCAGGGAAAGCCCGTAAACAGATACGTGCGCAGCACTTCGCCTAATACCCAAATGCCTGCAAAGGTAAGCAACGCCAGTTTGGGCGTAAAAAAGCGTCGATAAAGCCAGAAGATACCCGCATAAAAAAGCGCTAACACACCCACAAACAGGGCTGTCAAAAAGACCGCCAGCGGTACGCCGGTGTAGCCATAGTCATGGATAGAAACATATACCCAGGACGTGCCGCTTGCGAAAAGCGCCACGCCATACAACCAGCCTTTAAGCGCTGCCTGGGCGGGCGTTAGGGTATGTAGACCCATGTAAAGCAACGCGATCGCGATCGGACCAAGCCACCATAATTCAAACGGTGAGGCCGTCAGCGTGGTAAAGCCGCCCGCCACGAGGGCGAATAGCAGTTGCAGCATAAAAATGGGCGTCGGCCCCATGGTGATGTCCTATCGGCTAATCATTTGATAAGTCTGTAGGCGAGCAACGTGTTAATCAGCGTCTTGCTCGTCGGTACTCTCGGTGTTGTTATCGCGGTAGGCTTCCAGCAAACGAATGCGTCGGTTATCGGCATTCAGGATAACGAAACGCCAGCCGCCAAAGCGGGTATGTTCACCGCGGCCGGGCAAGTGACCAAACTGCTGCATGACCAGGCCGCCAACCGTATCGAACTCGTCATCGGAAAATTCGGTGCCGAAGCGATCATTAAAATCTTCGATGGGGGTGAGGGCGCGAATGGCAAAGTGACCGTTTTCAAGCGTGCGGATATCGTCTTCTTCGTCGGTGTCGTGCTCATCTTCAATATCACCCACGATCTGCTCGAGGATATCTTCGATGGTGATAATGCCTGCCGTACCGCCGTATTCGTCCACCACAATCGCCATATGGTTATGGGTGTCACGAAACTCTTTCAACAGGCTGTTCAGACGCTTGGACTCGGGGATGAACATGGCCGGTCGGAGGATGTCTTCAAGCTTGAAAGCGTCACGGCTCTCCTGGGTTTGCGAAAGTAGCGGTAGCAGGTCTTTAACCAGCAGAATGCCTTTTATATCGTCCAGGTTCTCGCCGATCACCGGGTAACGGGAGTGACCGGTTTCCTGAATAAGCGGCAAATAGCCGTCGCTGGTTTGATCCAGGGTAATCGCGGAGACCTGGGAACGGGGAATCAGGACCTCGCGGACCTGCTGATCGCTAATCTCAAGCGCGCCCTCGATAATCATGATGGCGTCCTGATCTAGCTTCAACTTCCCTGCAGTGTGGCGTAAAAACGTCAACAGCTCATCGCGTGAACTGGGTTCGTCACTATCTCCGGTTAGGGCGCCAAAGAGTTTCTCGAGCCAGGATTTTTGATTAGGGTTGCTCGATCGGTCTTCGCTCATGCGTCAAATCTCTTGTTTATGGGGCAGACAACTGTCTTGGCGTGCATAAAAAGGCCACATCGCAAGCTAACGTTTTATCACTGACTTAGGGCACTATGCCAGCTGCGGTAAGCCAATGTTACGACTCATGCTCAAACGACGTGATAAGGATCAGGGATTTCAAGCTCAGCAAGCAGTGTACGCTCAAGCTGTTCCATCTCTTCCGCCTCCTGGTCTTCAATATGGTCATAGCCCATTAAATGCAGCGTGCCGTGAACGACCATGTGAGCATAGTGGTGGGCCAGCGGCTTTTGCTGTTCATCTGCCTCGTTTAACACCACCGTATGACAGATGATCAAATCGCCCAGCAGCGGTAACGTCATGCCGGGCGGATTTTCAAACGGAAACGATAAAACGTTGGTTGGCTTGTCCTTGCCGCGATAGTCACGATTCAGCGCCTGGCTTTCCTGCTCATCGACAAAGCGAATGGTAAGCTCTTTACGTTCATCATCGGGGTGATGCGCAAACACGCAGCCCACCCAGTGGGTGAGCTGCTCAAGAGTAGGTAGTGTCGGCTCATCAATCGCGGCTTGGCGATCAATCACGATAGCGTTCAACGTGACGTATCTCCCCAGCGTTCCTGCGCCTGAAGGCGTGCTTCGCGCTCTTGCTGGCGTGCATCGCGACGGGCACGCTCTTCGACTTCCTGCTGCGATTCAAAGTCGTCGTACGCTTCGATAATGCGCTGTACCAAGGGGTGACGTACCACGTCTTTAGCGGCAAAGTGAGTGACGCCGATTCCCGGGGTGTCTTTTAATACGTCAAGCACTTGGGACAGGCCTGAACGCTGCCCACGGGGTAAGTCGACCTGGGTAATATCCCCGGTGATCACCGCCGTTGAACCAAAGCCGATCCGGGTCAGGAACATTTTCATCTGCTCCGGCGTGGTGTTCTGGCTCTCATCCAAAATGATGTACGAATTGTTTAGCGTGCGGCCACGCATATAGGCCAGCGGGGCTATTTCAATCACCTGACGCTCAATGAGCTTGGCCACTTGTTCAAAGCCGATCATCTCGTACAGCGCGTCATACAGCGGGCGCAGGTACGGGTCGATCTTTTGTGCCAGGTCGCCGGGCAGGAAGCCGAGTTTTTCACCCGCTTCAACCGCTGGGCGTACCAGCAGAATACGCCGAACTTCCTGCTGATTAAGCGCTTCCACGGCAGCCGCAACGGCAAGGTAGGTTTTGCCGGTGCCCGCCGGCCCAATACCGAAGTTGATATCGTGCTCGCGGATACTTAACACATAGCGCTGCTGGTTCAGGCCGCGCGGTTTGATCATGGTGCGCGGGGTGCGCATGATCACTTCATCGCTGCCGCCTTCACCATCCTCTTCGTCCTCTAGCGCTTCCATGCCAGATTCCTGAAGGAACAGGTGCACGGTATCGGCAGAAAGCTCATCAGCCGCCGTTTCACGATAAAGGTGCTCGAGTACGTTCGCCGCTGCCTTGATGCGATTAGCTGGCCCTGCAAGCTGAAAAACATTGCCCCGGTTGCGTAATGTCACATCCAGTCGGCTTTCAATCAACTTCAAGTGCTCATCCTGCTGGCCGCAAAGGCTTGCAAGACGCTGCGGATCATTGGGTTCAAGGCTTAGGGTAATGATGCGATTGGCCTGAGTTGATGGTTGGCTCAAGAGTAGGAAACCCGTCAGTTGATGTATGTAGGTCTCAGCTTACTGCCCCGACGGGTGTCGGGGCAATTACCTAAGATAAGAGAGCGTTCAGTAACGTTCTGGGGAAGCAAGCTCGCCGCGCAGAGAGTTGGGGAATGCCTCGGTAATTTCGACATCCACAAAGTAGCCAATCAGCTCGGTCGGGTTGGCCGCACGGAAGTTCACCACGCGGTTATTCTCGGTACGTCCGGAGAGTTGTCCTGGATCTTTCGGCGAGAAGCCGGTGACCAGAATACGCTGAGTGGTACCTACCATGCGCCGGCTGATCTGGGCCACATTCTGCAGGATGCGCTCTTGCAGAATCGCCAAACGCTGCTTTTTGACGCTTTCCGGCGTGTCATCGGGCAGGCCAGAGGCGGGGGTGCCTGGGCGCGCCGAGTAGACAAAACTAAACGAGTGGTCAAAACCAATCCGGTGGATCAGGTTCATCGTGGCTTCAAAGTCTTCCTCGGTCTCGCCGGGGAAACCAATGATAAAGTCAGACGAGAAACTGATATCCGGACGGTTGGCGCGAACGCGCTCCATCTTCTCAATGTACTCTTCCGCCGTATGGCCACGTTTCATGGCGCTCAGGATACGGTCAGAGCCTGATTGAACCGGCAAATGCAGGTGGCTGACAAGCTCGGGGATATCCGCGAAGGCATCAACCAGACTGTCGGTAAACTCAACCGGATGCGAGGTGGTAAAGCGTATGCGGTCAATACCATCCACAGCGGCGATACAGGCAATCAGTTCAGCAAGATCAATTTCATCGCCATCGTCGTTATCGCCTCGGTAGGCGTTAACGTTTTGGCCCAGCAGGTTGACTTCGCGCACCCCTTGATCGGCCAGATGGATAACTTCATCCATGACCTTTTCAAACGGACGCGAGACCTCTTCACCGCGGGTATAGGGCACCACACAGAAGGTGCAGTACTTGGAGCAGCCTTCCATGATCGAGACAAAGGCCGTTGCGCCGTCCGACTTGGGCTGAGGCAGGTGATCGAACTTCTCGATTTCCGGGAACGTTACGTCTACCGCAGCAATTTGGTTATTGCTGCGTGCATCCAGCATGGAAGGCACACGGTGCAGCGTCTGCGGGCCAAAAATCATATCCACAAAGGGGGCGCGCTTGCGCAGCGCTTCGCCTTCCTGGCTCGCCACGCAGCCGCCTACGCCAATCACTAGGTCGGGGTTGGCATCTTTAAGCTTTTTCCAGCGTCCCAACTGATGAAACACCTTCTCCTGCGCCTTCTCACGAATCGAGCAGGTGTTAAGAAGGATAACGTCGGCTTCCTTCTCGTTATCGGTTAATTCAAGCTGGTGAGATTCACCGAGCAGATCCGCCATACGGGAGGAGTCGTACTCGTTCATTTGGCAGCCGTGCGTTTTGATGAAGAGCTTCTTCGCCATCGGTACCTGTCATCTATGAGTCGTCGGGGGACGAGGGATGAATGAAATGTCGTGTCAGTGGTTTAGGCCACTGTTGAATAACCCTATTATACGGACACACGAAACCCGGGGCTAGCGTTCAGCTATAATCGATACTTGACCTTCGAGTCTCAATCAGTATACTACGCACCGTGTTTGAGCAGTTCCTCGATAGCTCAGTTGGTAGAGCAAATGACTGTTAATCATTGGGTCACAGGTTCGAGTCCTGTTCGAGGAGCCAACACTTTACAAGTTGGTTCTGCTTGAAATACAATAGCTTAAGATGTTCCTCGATAGCTCAGTTGGTAGAGCAAATGACTGTTAATCATTGGGTCACAGGTTCGAGTCCTGTTCGAGGAGCCAACACTTTACAAGTTGGTTCTGCTTGAAATACAATAGCTTAAGATGTTCCTCGATAGCTCAGTTGGTAGAGCAAATGACTGTTAATCATTGGGTCACAGGTTCGAGTCCTGTTCGAGGAGCCATCTTATTGTCTTTCTAGATGTCTTTTAGTGCACTTCTTCGTGTGCGATTCTAGATTGATGTGCCAGGCTTATTTAAATCTCCTTGCTACTTTAACGCCCACTGCTTAGCCGCATTTTGGGTAATTTCGCGTGTCTGGCGGTTAGTAAAATGTTGCGTTATAAAAAACGCCGACCTTCAAGGCCGGCGTTGCAGGGCGGAAGCTTGGCGCTTAGCGCGCGGCCATCCGCTGAGATTTTTGCATATGGGCGTAGTCGAGCAGGATTTCTGCCGCTTCTAGCACTGGTGCGCGGTCAACCGGCATATCCTCATCTTCGTTCTCGTCCGCCTCGGCACCTTCCTCGGGCTCGCCGCTGTCAAGGCGCGCGTCCATCCATTCGTCAAGCTCCGGAAGATTTAGTGCTCGGCGGCGCTGGTTTTCAAGCGAAAGCTGCTCGGCTTCCTGAGCTTCAAGCTCGCGCTGGCGCTGCTCGCGGTTCAGGCTGACCGTCGTGTGCTGTTCGCGCAGCTGGCGGGCTAGCGCCGACTGGCTTTCAAGATAGCGGAAGTTGGGGTTCGTTTTGGCACGCGCCGTATGTTCAGCCGCCAATGCATCGATAAAGGTTTCCGGCGTACCGTAGCGACGATACTGAACATTTTGAACCGTATCCCAGCCTAGGGCGTTATCCAGGCTGCTTTCGCCGATGCGTTCCGGGTCGATCAGGCTTGGGAAGCTGATATCCGGATCAACTCCGCGATTTTGCGTACTCTCGCCGGAAATGCGGTAAAACTTGGCGCGGGTCAGCTTTATTTGCCCATGGCTTAGATCGTTCAAGGTTTGAACGGTGCCTTTGCCAAAGGTTGAAGAGCCAACCACTAGGCCGCGACCGTAGTCCTGAATGGCTCCCGCGAAAATTTCTGAGGCAGAGGCAGAGAGGCGGTTCACCAAAACGGTCAACGGGCCATCGTAAGTAGTCCCTGCATCCGTGTCGCCGTAAAGCTGAATGCGGCCTTGAGCATCGCGCACCTGGACGGTGGGGCCGCGGTCAATAAACAGGCCGATAAGTGAGTTGGCTTCCTGTAGGGCGCCGCCGCCGTTATTGCGCAGGTCCAGCACGATACCTTCAACGCCTTCTTCTTTCAGGCGCTCAATTTCACGGGCTACGTCGCGCGTAGTGCTGCGATACTCTTCTTCGCCTGCCTGCCATGCGTCAAAATCAACATAGAAAGTGGGGATATTGATTACCCCGACCGGGTGAGGTTCGCCATCACGCTCAATGTCGATTACTTCGCCGTGGGCCGCCTGGTCTTCAAGGCTTACCGTATCGCGGGTAATTTCGACGATATGCGAGCGGGTCATATCAACGGCCTGGGCGGGAACGATGTCCAGGCGTACCACTGAACCTTTGGGGCCGCGAATCAGGTCGACCACGTTATCCAGGCGCATGCCTACCACATTAACCATTTCGCCGTCTTCCTGGCCAACGGCAATAATGCGATCGGCTGGCTCCAGAACGTCAGCGCGATCAGCCGGGCCTCCGGGTACCAGGCTTGCCACTTTGACGTATTCACCGTCGGCCTGCAGCAGTGCTCCAATACCTTCAAGTGACAGACTCATCTGAATATCGAAGGATTCGCTTTGGCGCGGAGAGAGGTAGCCGGTGTGGGGGTCAATTGTGCTGCTAACAGCAGCCATCAAGAGGCCAAACACATCTTCAGATTCGGTCTGCCGCAGGCGAGAGAGCTGGCCTTCATAGCGCTGGCGCAGGTTGTCCTCGATCTGCTCGTCATCCTGGTCGGTGAGGGCGAGAGTCAGGGCGTCGTTTTTCAGGCGCTTGCGCCAAAGCTCGTCCAGTTCGCTTTCGCGGGTGGCCCAGGGGGCATCTTCGCGGTCAATCTCAAGGCGCTCGTCGCTATCGAAATCAAACGCTAGGCCTTCGTCCAGACGCGCTAACAGCCACTCCATACGCGCTATATGACGCTCGCTTAGCTGATCATAAAGTTTGAAGGCATCGTCCAGGTCGCCTTCAAACAGCGCATCGGCCATACCATCTTCCAGATGACGGTAGGGCTCGATATCACGGCTCAACAAATAGGCGCGCTGACCATCAAGCATATCCAGGTAGCGTTGAAAGGCCTCCTGTGACCACTGCTCATCAAAGCTAATATTAGCGTAGTGGCCGTAGCGGAGCGCATCCGCAATTTCTTCTGCCGCTTGGCGTTGTTCGTCGGTCGGCGCGATTTGTGCCATTACTGTCGGGCTGGTAACTACCAGCATGACGGCAAGGACGACCGAGCGCGAAAGCGTTGCAAACAAGCTCATCAGTCAAGCTCTCCCGGATTTGTGTACACTCATTCTTCCCTAGACCCGCAGGTGACCTATGAGTTGCGTAGGCCAGGGGAGCATTGTAGCAGGTCGTCTGCTCTATGAGACTCAATCATTACTGTTATGAGGATTTCCATGTCCGAAGCTTTCAACGCCGATCGTTTAACGCGGTTATGTGATTTTCTGCGCCAGTCGCCCACGCCGTGGCATGCTACGAAGACAATGGCTGAGCGTTTAGAGAAAGCGGGTTTTCAGCGCTTGAAGGAAACGGCTAACTGGCAGCTTACGCCTGGGAAGCGCTATTACGTCACGCGCAATGATTCCTCGATTATAGCTTTTCAATTGCCCAGCGATACGCTTAAGAGTCTGCGCATGTTGGGCGCGCATACCGATAGCCCGGGGCTGCGCTTAAAGCCTAACGCGACACAGTACTCGGCTGGTTGGTTGCAGTTGGGTGTGCAGGTGTATGGCGGGGTATTGCTGGCACCCTGGTTTGACCGTGATTTAGGCTTGGCTGGGCGAGTGCACGTGCGTCATGCCGGCGGCCAACTGGAAAGCCTGCTGCTTAATGTTGATCGCCCGGTCGCCATGGTGCCAAGTTTGGCGATCCATATGGACCGTGAGGTGAATACAGGCCGGGCGATTAATCCGCAAACGCAGATGGCGCCGGTGTTGCTACAAAGCGATAGTGCCAAGCTTTCAGACTTGCTGGCCGTGTGGCTTGAAGAGCAGCACGGCATGCGCTCGGTTGAAGTAGTGGATTTCGAGCTGGGTTTTTATGATGTGCAGCCGCCTTCACTGATTGGGGTCAAGCAGGAGCTAATTGCCAGCGCACGCCTGGATAATCTGCTGTCGTGCTTTATGGGCCTGGAGGCTCTGCTTGAAAGTGATGGTAGCCAAGGGGCGCTGTTAGTGGCCAATGATCACGAAGAGGTGGGTAGCGCTAGCGCCTGTGGTGCACAGGGGCCTTTCCTGGGTGACGTGCTTAAGCGTATCAATGGGCAGGTGGGTGGCGGATCCGAGGAGTCGCTGATTCAGCTGATTCAGTCGTCGCTGATGATCTCCTGTGATAACGCCCATGGCCTGCATCCTAACTTTAAGGATAAGCACGATGAGCGCCACGGTCCGGCATTGAATGGCGGCCCGGTTATTAAGGTAAATGCCAGTCAGCGTTATGCGACCAATAGCGTGACCGGTGCGCTATTTCGCGATGTGTGCCGCGAGGCGGATGTGCCGGTTCAGTCGTTTGTAACCCGTGCGGATATGGGCTGTGGCAGCACCATAGGCCCGATAACCGCCACTGAAGTGGGTGTGCCTACGCTGGATGTCGGCGTGCCGCAGTGGGCGATGCACTCCATCCGCGAGACGGCCGGTACGCGCGATGTGGAGTATCTTACCCGAGCGCTAACGGTGTTTTTAAATCGGCCAGCGTTGAGCTGATGCCTAGCTATTGGGCCTAGCGCTGAGCATAAAAAAAGCCCGCTGACGAAGTCAGCGGGCTTTTAGCTATTGCTAGCTTAAATCGGTGTTGGTGGCTACGCCCTGATTTGAACAGGGGACCCCATCATTATGAGTGATGTGCTCTAACCAGCTGAGCTACGTAGCCTTTCAACGGGGGCGTATGTTACTCAGCGAACCGCCACCCGTCAAGCGCTTATTGCTGAAAGCGCTTACACGTTGAACCGGAAGTGCACCACATCGCCGTCTTTAACAATGTACTCTTTGCCTTCCAGGCGCCATTTGCCCGCGTCTTTCGCGCCTTGCTCGCCGCCCAGTGTGACAAAGTCGTCATAGGCGATGACTTCTGCGCGAATAAAGCCTTTCTGGAAGTCGGTATGAATAGCGCCAGCAGCTTCGGGCGCTGTTGCGCCTTGCTTGACGGTCCAGGCGCGGACTTCTTTTACCCCGGCAGTGAAGTAGGTCTGCAGGCCGAGCAGGGCATAGCCTGCGCGAATCACGCGGTCCAGGCCGGGTTCGTCCATGCCCATTTCGCCGAGGAACATGGCGCGTTCTTCGTCTTCAAGCTCAGCGATTTCCGCTTCAAGCTGGTTGCAGACAGGTACCACGACTGCGCCTTCTTCAGCGGCGATTTCTCTGACAATCTCGAGATAGGGATTGTTTTCGAAACCGTCTTCATTGACGTTGGCGATGTACATGGTGGGCTTCAAGGTCAAAAAGCCAAAGCTTTTTACCTGACGCTTTTCGTCTTCATCCAGGCCAAAGCTGCGCAGTGGCATGCCTTCGGCCAGGTGTGGCTCGATTTTATCCAGAATGGTTTTGGTGGCGATGGCGTCTTTATCGCCGCCTTTCACGGAGCGTAACAAGCGCTGGCTGGCTTTCTCAACGGTATCCAGATCGGCAAGTGCCAGCTCAAGGTTGATCGTTTCGATATCCGCACGCGGATCAACCTGGTTGGCTACGTGAATAACGTTGTCGTTATCAAAGCAGCGCACCACGTGGGCAATCGCTTGAGTTTCACGGATATTGGCCAAAAACTTGTTGCCCAGGCCTTCACCTTTGGAAGCACCCGCTACCAAGCCTGCGATATCCACAAACTCCATGGTCGTAGGCAGTATTTTCTGGGGTTTTACAATGGCGGATAGCTTGTCCAGACGCGGGTCAGGCATGGGAACGATACCCACGTTGGGTTCGATGGTGCAGAAAGGGAAGTTTTCGGCATCAATACCTGATTTGGTCAGCGCATTGAAAAGCGTGGATTTGCCTACGTTGGGTAGACCGACGATACCGCAGTTAAAGCCCATAAATTCATTCCTAGCCGCTAAGCAAGCGCCGCCTAAATGCCTTATCCAGCGCTGGCCTAAAGTGAAAAAAGATCAGTGTTAGCTATTTTACGCTATGCAGGCGGTTCATGGCTTTCGCCCAGTCGCCTTCTAGTACAAGAGGGAGCGTGGCCTGGCACTCGTCAAGGGTGCGGTCGATCGCTTCCTGTTCGGCTTTGCCGGGGCGGCCAAGTACATAGTTGGTAACCTGGCGTGCCTCACCGGGGTGGCCGATGCCGATACGGATGCGATGAAACTGCTTTTGATTGCCCAGCGCGCTGATGATATCGCGCAAGCCGTTGTGGCCGCCGTGGCCTCCGCCTGTTTTATAGCGTCCTTGCCCCGGAGGGAGGTCGAGCTCATCGTGAGCGACCAGCAGGTTTTCAGGGGCAAGTTTAAAAAACTGGGTAAGCGCTGCTACCGCGGCACCGCTGCGGTTCATAAATGTAGTCGGGTTGAGCAGATGAAGTTCATGGTCGCCAATGCGTGCCTTGGCATAAAGGCCAAGGAACTTCTTTTCCGGGCGTAGTTCGGTATGGGCGCTGCGCGCAATGGCGTCAATTAGCCAAAAGCCCGCATTATGGCGGGTGGCGTCATACTCGGCGCCGGGATTGCCTAGGCCTATCAGGGCCGTTACCTGGCTCATTTACCTACCTCCAAATTAGCTACCTCAAAAAAGTTTCCGGTAGAAATTTTTGGCGTCGCATCAAAAGCGGCTCGAAGGGCGGTTGCCAGGAAGGCAAGCCGCAAAAAAAATCAAGCGCCGAAGCGCTTGATCTTATCATTCTTGGGCCATGCAGGCATGGCCCAAGCAAAGTACGTGTTAGCCGTTATGGCTTTGCGTACTGATATCAGGCTTATTCAGCGCTGGTACCTTCTTCGTCTTCACCTTCGTCTTCTTCTTCGCTACGTACCTTCACTTTAGTGATGCTCAGCACGGCGTTGTCGTGCTCTTCACCGTGAGATAGGTCAACGGAGGTAACGCCTTTCGGCAGAGTCAGATCGGACAGGTGCAGAGTCGTGCCCAGCTCAACCGCTGAAATATCAACTTCCAGGTAGTCAGGCAGGTCTTTCGGTAAGCAGCTGATGGCAACTTCGTTGGCCAGTACGTGCAGTTCGCCGCCCTGGTCTTTGATGCCCACACATTTTTCTTCGCCAGTCACGTGCAGCGGTACGTTCATGGTGATTTCATGAGTAGCGTCAACGCGCAGGAAGTCAGCGTGGGTCAGAAGCGGCTTGAAGGGGTGACGCTGAAGATCACGTACCACTACCTGCTCTTCTTTGCCTTCGATAACCAGCTTGATTACTGAGGAGAAGAAAGCTTCGTCTTCAATCGCTTTGTAAAAAGCAGTTTTTTCTACAGAGATTGATTGCGCGCCTTTTTCGCCGCCGTAAATAACGGCCGGTACTTCTTGGTTCGCACGACGCAGGCGGCGGCTCGCACCTTTCCCCAGGTCGTTACGAACGGTGGCTTTCAGGATAAAATCAGACATGTAATTTGCCTCTTGGTTTAAGTAAGGAAACGCCGCCGACCGCGACCAGACGACGACGTTTCCAAGGCCCCAGAAGGGGGCTATATCGTCAGGCGGTTAGTGGAACATCGCGCTGACAGATTCTTCGTTACTAACCCGGCGGATAGCTTCCGCAATCAGGCCAGCAACGCTCAACTGGCGAATTTTTCCACTGCGACGCGCATGGTCGGCAAGCGGAATAGTGTCGGTCACGACAACTTCATCCAGTACAGAGTTGGTGATGTTGTCAACGGCTGGGCCGGACAAGATCGGATGTGTAGCATAGGCCACGACGCGTGCAGCGCCATGATCTTTAAGTGCTTCACCGGCTTTGCACAGCGTGCCGGCGGTGTCGATCATGTCGTCGACAACGACACAGGTGCGGCCTTCGATTTCGCCGATAATATGCATTACCTGGGCCTGGTTGGCCTGGGGGCGACGCTTATCGATAATCGCAAGGTCTGCGTTAAGCTGTTTGGCGATGGCGCGCGCACGTACTACGCCGCCTACGTCGGGAGAGACCACGACCAGGTCTGCATAGTTTTGGCGCTCGATATCATCCAGAAGAATTGGCGAGCCGTAGACGTTGTCTACCGGTACGTCGAAGAAGCCTTGGATTTGATCGGCATGCAGGTCCATGGTCATCACGCGGTCAACGCCGGCTTTTACCATCATGTCCGCAACCACTTTAGCGGAAATAGGTACGCGGGCGGAACGAACGCGACGATCTTGGCGGGCATAGCCGAAGTACGGCACCACCGCCGTGATGCGAGTCGCCGAGGCACGACGCAGTGCGTCGACCATCAGGATCAGCTCCATCAGGTTGTCATTCGTCGGTGCACAGGTGGACTGGAGGATGAACACGTCCTTACCGCGCACGTTCTCATTGATCTCGACTGCGATTTCGCCGTCGCTAAATTGACCAACCGTGGCATTACCCATGCGGCTGTCTAAGCTCTCGGCAATCTTTTGAGCGAGTTCGGGATTGGCATTCCCGGTGAAAACCATCAATTTTGACACGCGCAGCCACCTTTGCAGTGTTTGGAATCAGGGGAGAAAACGCAGATCATACTTAGGCCATATCTGACAACTAGGTTTCTAATGACTAAGTTGGCTGGGGTACCAGGATTCGAACCTGGGAATGCCGATACCAAAAACCGGTGCCTTACCACTTGGCGATACCCCAGCAATAACCTAATGCGATGACCGGGCGCTTTCAGCAGCCCAGAGCATCTTGTAGGGGAGAGGTGTTGAGTCCGCGTGCGACCCACGTCGGCCAGCGTTGACCTGCCAATTCAGCGATTGTTTGCGCTGCTTTTTCGGACTCAAAAGCGGCGAACAAACAGGCGCCAGTACCGGTCAGCCGACTAGGTGCATACTGTGCGAGCCAGTCAAGCGCTTCCGCGATAGGCGGATAGCGTTTTCGAACAATAGCCTCACAGTCGTTACGCCACTCAGGCACTCCCCCCTGCAGTGCGCGCGCCATAGTAATGGGGCGGCTGTCGCGTGTCAATTCCGGGTCTTGGAAGATCAGGGGCGTTGAGACGCTAACCTGCGGATGGATAATCACAAACCAGGGAGTGTCGATAGTGACCTGCGTGAGTTTCTCACCAATACCCTCCGCCCAGGCGCTGTGCCCATGAATAAATACCGGAACGTCCGCACCAAGCTGCAGCCCCAGCTTGGCTAATGCTTCCCGCGTCAGCCCCAGCTGCCACAGCTTGTTCAAGCCAAGCAGGACGGTAGCCGCGTTAGAGCTGCCCCCGCCAAGCCCGCCCCCCATGGGGAGCTGTTTTTCAATCGTCAGGTTTACCCCTTGGGAGGTACCGCTTGAACGTTGCAGCAGGCGGGCAGCGCGGACGATTAAATTATCCTCGTGAACCACGCCATTGACAGGCGTGGTGAGCGAAACCTCGCTATCTTCACGCAGGGTTAGCGTGAGCTGATCGCATACATCGATTATTTGAAACAGCGTTTGAAGCTCGTGATAGCCGTCATCACGACGGCCCACGATATGCAGCATACGGTTGAGCTTCGCAGGGGCTGGCAGTGTTAAAGAAGCAGACATTCAAGCTCGCTCACGGTGACTTGGGCTAATCGCTACTTGGGCTAATCACTATGGATGGAAAGCTTAAGAGCGCCACTCGTTAACGACAAGGGTAATGCGCACATCGTCATAGTTCATGACTAGGCGACGCGGTAGCCACATTCCTTCAATTTCGTTCCAGTCGCGGTAGTCGATTTCCCAGCCGTCCTGCTCTAAATGAAGCGGGAAGCCCAGCTCATCGGTTTCCAGCTGAAAGCTTGCGTGATCGCCCGGCAGACCGCGCACCCAGTCGGGCATGGCGCTAACCGGCAATGACCAGCCGAGCTGTTCTTCCATCAGCGCTTCGGGCGTTTCTGCTTCAAAGCGGCCTTCACCGGTGGTGAGTGAGAAGCGGCCTTCGCGGCCTTCAAGCACGCTGCGCCCACCGCCAAAGGGGCCGCTAATTAGCATGCGGAAATAGTGCGGGTGCTGGCTCCAGTCCAGATTGGCGCTCTGGTTCTCTTGCGGTGTGCGAAGGCCTGCTTTGCCAATCAATGTCCAGGTGTCAAAAGCTTCTACATCCGCCTGCTGGCGCTCCCACTGGCCTGCCTGACGGCCACCTTCTTCCATGGGAGCTTGGGCGGCGCAACCAGCGAGCAGCAGCAGGGCCAGGCTTGCAATCCATAGCCGTGAAACGTGTGCTGCAGTGGTAAGGCGCTTTAAGGTGGGCATTGTGGTCAACATAACTGGCTCCATGTCAAAGTGTTGAAGGGGTGCTGGATAAGCGTATTAAAGCAATATTTCTTGAAACAACAGTTCTTGAAATAACAGTTCTTAAAACAGTGTTTCTTAAAACAAGAGTTCTTAAAACAAGAGTTCTTAAAACAATAGCTCTTAAAACAGTATTTCAAGCAGGATCGTAAAGAGCGCGCCCGCTTTAGGGCGCGCCTGCAGGTGTTAGTTCAGGATGGCGCTCAAGTAAGTCATCAATCAGCGGGTGCTGAGAAGTTCTTTGCATAATCCGGCTGATTATATCGCGGGCTTCAT
The DNA here is from genome assembly GCF_014897985.1 of Halomonas colorata. Classification (GTDB taxonomy): domain Bacteria; phylum Pseudomonadota; class Gammaproteobacteria; order Pseudomonadales; family Halomonadaceae; genus Vreelandella; species Vreelandella colorata. The sequence continues at coordinate 43,684 of NZ_JABUZA010000017.1, read as the reverse complement.
CGCTACGCTCTAGGGCGTGTAAGACTTCAGCCAGATGCGCGGCAATTTCCTGATCAGGCATTTGCTGGTAGGCGCTTTCTAACCAGGCAAGCGCTTCGTCGGGTTTGCCAAGCCGAAAGTGAATCCAGCCCATGCTGTCGAGTACGGCCGGGTTGTTCGGGGCTACTTCGTAGGCGCGCTCGATCAGCATGCGGGCCTCTTCGAGACGGCCGGGCAGGTTAAGATCCGCCAGGGTATAGCCCAGGGCATTTAACGCATTGGCGTTATTGGGCTCAATGCGTAATAGCTTACGTAGGTCCTGCTCCATGCCCGCAAGGTTGCCGGTTTCCCAGGACCGCATCGCCCGCAAATAAAGCAGGTTAATATCATCCGGTGTGCGGGTCAGCTCACGATCAAGCAGTGCCGAGGCTTCTTCATGCTGATTCATTTCATCAAGCAGTTGAACCTCAAGGGCCACCAGATCGCCAAAATAATTTTCATAACGCATGCGCTCGATGCGCAAAAAAGCCCGCGCGTCGATCAGCCGGTTATCTTCAATCAGCATTTTAGCGGCGGTGGCTCGGGCAGGTAAGAACTCGCTGCCTTCACTTACCTGGCGATAATAAAGTAGGGCGTTATCGATATCGCCTTGCGACTGGGCGATGCCGCCCAGTAAGTAATAGGCAAAGTTGGGAACGTTATCCTGACCAATAAGTGGCTGCAGCAGGCGGTACGCGGGTTCGCTGTGGCCTTCTTCCAGATAGAGCTGGGCAAGCGCCAGGCGTAACTCCTGATTGCCGCCATGGCTTTCAAGCAGCGCATTGGTCTGAACTTCTGCCGCAGCGATGTTGTTTAAACGAATTTCGGCCTGAGCTAGCAGCAAGATGAAGCGTACTTCGTCAGGAGCAATGCTGAGGCCCTTTTGAGCGGCTCGTCTGGCAGTTTGTACATCACCGGCCTCAAGTGCCAGTCGCGCCTGGGCAAGCCACAGCGCGGCGGATTCCGGCTCACGCTGGGCAACGTCGTCCAGGTGTGTTTGCGCTTGGCGGGTATTGCCTAATGCCGCCTCAAACAGAGCAGTGGCCAGTAAAGCATCGCTATGGTATTCAAGCTGCTCGGCGCCTGGCTGGGCGAGATGCTCACGCAGTAGCCCCGCCAGCAAGCTCAGCGGAGCAGTATTACTGTTAGTGCCACTTTCAGCCACCGCCAACTCGGCAAAGGCGGTTAGCTCGCCATTGCCTCCACCTTGGGTAATCGCCAGGCGCTGCTCCAGGCTATCCAGCCAGTCACCCCGCTGTAGAGAGATCGACGCTAGCAGCCGGTTGGGCGTTTCTGCCTGGGGCGCCAATTCACGCCAACGCAGGGCAGACGCCTCCATTAGCGCCACATCTTCGCCAAAACGCGCCGCAAACGCCGCCCGTTCTGCCAATGCCGGCACGCTATAGCGCTGTGATGCCTGTAAATAGCCTTGGCTGGCGTAGCGATAATCGCCACGCTGGCCCGCAAGCTCCGCTGCAAGCAGAGTGCGCAACCCTTCGGCATCCAGCCCACGCGTAATGGGCGGTGCCGAGCGCATAGGATCGCCTGACAACAGGCTAGGCGAGCCGCCTTGAAAAGTGGACGATGACTGGCAGCCGCTCAGAAGTACCACGGTGGCGGCCAGGGGCAGCAGGGGCGAACCCGATAATAGTGAGCGAAAGGGCATGCGTCTCTCATTTAAGTGGCCGAATGCTCAGCATAGCGGCTTGACTGGCTGCGGCAAAGTGGTGTGCGCCAGATGTTGGTGTGCTGTGATAGAATAGTTGGCCTTGAAAGGCAGGCAGGTAAGCGCAATTGAGTATTCAGAGCCGCTGCCAAGGCTTATGTTAGTCAGCGTAAGACGTAAAACACCGACACTTCAAGACCGATAGCGACGTGACGACCGAACCACTAGCGAAGACGCATACCGCATGACGCTTCTTGCCCTGGGAATCAACCATCGTACTGCCAGCGTGGATGTACGCGAGCAGGTAGCCTTTACTCCGGCGCAGTTACAAAACGCGCTGGAGCAACTGCGTGGCTTGCCACAAATCAGTGAAGCCGCAGTGCTCTCAACGTGCAACCGCACTGAACTCTATTGTGTAACGGATGCTGCCGGTGAGCGAGCTGTTCTTGAATGGCTGAGCCGTTTTCACAATTTAAGTATTGATGAGCTGACACGCTGTGCATACCACTATCTAGACAACGACGCCGCGCGCCATTTAATGCGTGTGGCCGTTGGGCTTGATTCCATGGTGCTAGGCGAGCCGCAAATTCTCGGCCAGTTGAAAGACGCTTATCAGCAGGCTCGTGAAATGCAAGGGTTGGGCGGCGAGCTTGAGCGACTTTTTCAGCACACGTTTGCTGTTGCCAAACAGGTGCGCACGGAAACCGGAATCGGCAAAAATCCGGTATCTATAGCCTATGCCGCGGTAAGTATGGCCAGCCGGATTTTTGATGACTTCAGCCGTGCCCGGGCGTTATTGATCGGGGCTGGCGAAACTATTGAGCTGGTAGCCCGTCATCTACACGAAGCTGGCGTGCGCGAACTTACCGTGGCTAACCGGACGCGCGAGCGTGCCGAGCTGGTTTCCGCCAAGCTGGGCGGTAAGGCGATTACGCTGCCTGAAATTCCGGCCGCGCTGGAAGAGGCTGATATCGTTATTTCTTCCACCGCATCGCCCCTACCGATTCTGGGCAAGGGGATGGTGGAAAGCGCACTCAAAAAACGTCGCCATCGCCCGGTCTTTATGGTGGATATCGCCGTACCGCGCGATATCGAGCCCGAAGTAGGTGAGCTTGCTGATGTGTTTCTCTATACGGTCGATGATCTGGAAGAAGTCATCGAAGAAAACATGCGCTATCGTCAGGTCGCGGCTGATCAGGCAGAGTCGCTGATTGAGCATGGCGTCGGCAGCTGGCAGCATGAAAAACGCATTCGTAATGGTGGTGAACTGATTCGTGACTATCGCCAGCACGGCGAAAACCTGCGTGATCAGTCGCGTGACCAGGCGCTAGAGCGTCTGGCACGTGGCGAAGACCCGGCTAAAGTGATTGAGCGCCTGGCCCATCAATTGACCAACCGCTTAATGCACGCACCTACCCAGGCAATACGCGATGCGGCCTCACAAGAGCACCATGAACTGCTAGACGCCGCGCCGCGCCTGCTATTGCCTGTTAAACCCGCCTTTGAAAAAACCGCGCCCAAGGCTAACCGTCAGAAGGATAATACGCCCGCATGAAAGATACCTTGCGCCAACGTCTCGACAGCTTTACTGAACGTTTTGAAGAGCTGGCGATGCTGCTGTCTGAACCTGAGGTCATTAATAATCAGCAGCGCTTTCGCGATTATTCACGTGAGTACGCTGAGCTTGAAGAGCTTGTGGCGGCCTGGCAGCGCTATCGCAGTGTAGAAAACGATATCGAGGCGGCGGAGCAGTTAAGTCGGGATGATGATCCTGATATGCGCGAATTGGCTGAAATGGAAATTAGCGAAGGCCGCGAGCAGCTCGAGATGCTGGACGCTGAGCTAAAACGCTTGTTAGTGCCTAAAGACCCCGATGACGGCCGTGGCGTGTTTTTGGAAGTGCGCGCAGGCACCGGAGGCGATGAAGCGGCTATTTTTGCTGGTGACTTATTTCGTATGTACTCCCGCTACGCTGAAAAGCGCGGCTGGCGCGTGGAAATCGTCAGTGCTAACCACGGCGAGCATGGCGGCTATAAAGAGGTTATCTCCCGTGTGAAGGGCGATAGCGTTTACGCACGTCTGAAGTTTGAGTCGGGCGCGCATCGGGTGCAGCGCGTGCCGGCGACGGAGTCTCAGGGGCGTATTCATACCTCAGCGTGCACGGTGGCGGTGATGCCGGAAGTCGACGACGTCAGCGATATCGATATCAAATCATCGGATCTGCGCGTTGATACCTACCGCTCAAGCGGTGCCGGTGGTCAGCACGTTAACACCACCGATTCGGCCATCCGGATTACCCACTTGCCCACCGGCGTTGTGGTTGAGTGTCAGGAAGAGCGTAGCCAGCATAAAAACCGCGCGAAAGCCATGTCGCTGCTGGCTGCCAAGCTGAAACGCAATGCCGTTGACACCCAGCGCCAGGAGCAGGCCGATGCCCGCCGCTCGCTGGTGGGCTCGGGAGACCGCAGCGAACGTATCCGCACCTATAATTTCCCACAAGGGCGGATTACCGATCACCGCATCAACCTGACGCTTTATAAGCTCAATGAAGTGGTTAGCGGCGAGCAGTTAGATGACGTCATCGAGCCGTTGATTCATGAGTATCAAGCTGAACAGCTTTCGGCGCTTCAGGACGCGTAATGACCTTTGATGCGCTATTGCAGGCAGCGGCTATACGCTTGAAAGCCGCCGGGTCGACGTCCCCACGTCTGGATGCCGAAGTGCTGCTTGGGCATGTCATTGCGCGTGACCGCACATGGCTTTATACCTGGGGCGACCGTGACTGCCCATCCTGGGAGCATGCCCGCTTTGATGCCTTGGTGGCTGCGCGTGCTCAGGGCCAACCGGTGGCTTACCTAACCGGTGAGCGCGAGTTTTGGGGGCTGCGGTTAGCGACCTCGCCTGATACGCTAATCCCCCGGCCAGATACGGAAACACTGGTAGAAGCGGCGCTCAACCGCGTCACCTCGAAAACCGGGCGACTGCTGGACTTAGGCACCGGTACCGGCGCCATTGCGCTTGCCTTTGCAAGTGAACAGCCAGAGTGGCAGGTGGTGGGCGTCGATCTTCGCCCTGAGGCCGTTGCCCTGGCCCAAACCAACGCTGCGCACTTGAATATTGCCAATGCGCAATTTATGCAGAGCGATTGGTTTAGCGTTTTTGAACAAGCCAGCGCTCCCGCTGAACGATTTGACCTGATTGTCAGCAATCCACCTTATATCGCGGCTGATGACCCGCACCTGCGCCTTGGCGATGTGCGCTTTGAGCCGATGAGTGCTTTAGTGGCCGATGCCGATGGCTTGGCGGATCTGGCGCATTTAATAGTCACGGCGCCGCAGTATTTGGCTCCCTCGGGCTGGCTATTATTGGAACATGGCTATCGTCAGGCGGCCGAAGTGCGCGCAGCGCTTAGCCAGGCGGGCTATCAAAACGTTGAAAGTGTGCGCGACCTGGGTGGGCATGAGCGGATTACGCTGGGAAAAATTTAACTCGGTTATTATTGTACAAAGCCGTTTCTGAAACGCCTTTACTAATCGCCTGATTCATCAGCAATGGATCCTGCCATGAAACCTAAAAATAGAACGCTGGATCGAATCGATCTTAAAATACTGCGCTGCCTGCAAGAGAATGCACGGATTTCCTATGTGGATCTGGCATCCGAGGTTGGGTTATCCACAACCCCTTGCCTGGAGCGTGTGAAACGGCTGGAGCGGGCGGGCGTTATTCGGGGCTACCAGGCAATTCTTGACCCGCAGGCGCTGAAAGCCAATTTGCTGGTCTTTGTGGAAATCAGTTTGGAAACTCAATCGCCCGCTGTGTTTGATGAATTTCGGCGTGCCGTGGAAAAACTGCCGCAAATTCAGGAGTGCCATTTGGTCTCCGGTCAGTTTGACTACATTCTGAAATGCCGCATTCCGGAAATGGCTGCTTATCGCCAGCTGTTGGGGGATGTAGTGCTGACTCTACCCGGCGTTAAAGAATCCAAGAGTTATGTGGTCATGGAAGAGGTTAAAGAAAGCTTTAGCCTGCATGTGCCTGACTTCGATGAATTTGAGGATAAATAACCCGATGATGGATGACCAGGCGCTGCTGCGCTATAGCCGCCAGATTATGCTTCCAGAAGTGGATATTGAAGGGCAGGAGCGCTTGCGTCGCGCCCATGCATTAATTATTGGAGCAGGTGGGCTAGGCTCCCCGGTAGCGCTTTATTTAGCCGCGGCAGGCGTTGGACAAATTACGATTGCCGATGCCGATACGGTCGAACTATCTAACCTGCAGCGCCAAATTGCCCATCAGCAGGCAAGCATTGGAGATAATAAAGCGGCTTCTGCCAAAGCGAGCATGCAGGCGCTTAACCCTGAATGCCATATTATGGCGATTGAAGAATACGCAGACGGTGATACGTTGGCGCAGCTAGTAGCTTCTGCCGATGTGGTCTTGGACTGTACCGACCGCTTTTCCAGCCGCTATGCGATTAATGCCGCCACGCAAAAAGCAGGGGTTCCGTTAGTCTCAGGCGCCGCCATCCGTTTTTCAGGGCAGCTAGCCGTATTCGACCCTCGTGACCCTGACAGCCCCTGCTATGCCTGCCTTTATCCGCCGGACGATATGGGGGACGAGGCGCTTAGCTGTGCTGAAAGTGGGGTGATGGCGCCGCTGGTTGGGTTGATCGGCTGCTTTCAGGCTGTGGAAGCTTTTAAGCTTCTTAGTGGAGCAGGGCAAACCCATCAGGGGCTTTCTACGTTTGACGGTCTGTGTGGTCAATGGCGGCACTTTAAGGTACCGCGTGACCCGGCGTGTTCTGTTTGTGCGCCTTAACGTAATGATCTACTTCCCACGTTAATGTTTTATTGGTTGCTATATCCTCCCTCTTAGAGCGTTCACTAAACGTTGTGGGCGCCTCTTCTTCATTAGCCATGATGTAGTATTCTGCTGGTAAGCTGTTCGCTTTGCTTGGCTATAAGGCGAAGCCTTTGTGTGCTCTACTTTTAACGGTGTAAACGGCAAGCAATAAGGAACGTCAGATGGCGAAATCGTTCGGCTCGAAAAGCTTAAAATTGGCGCAACGTGCACAGCGCAGACATAAAAAGATGTCAGCTAAACCTGCATTGCAGGTGCCTAAAGCATCAATGCTTCCATCCGAGCCAGCCAACGTACCCACAATGCCTCTGAGTGAAATTCTGCTAGCTGCCCGCCAGGCACTTGATGAAGCATTAAAAAACGAGCCGCCCGGCCAAACGTTACATGTGTTTATATCGCTGACCGATGGCGCTCAACGTGCAAGCGTTGTTAATGCAAGCGGGGACAAGCTGGAAGATATCTGGTTAGCCCTCACGCAGAAGCTACAGCATTACGCGGCAAACACCCAAAATGTGCGCTGGTTAAGAGTTGACTGGGCCAACCAACTTGAAGCGCATACCTGGCAGACGTTAGCGGTAGTGCTTAAGCAGTATAAGCGTAACTATTTTCGTAAAGGTATCGCTTTAGATCCGCAGGGCAATATCGCCTTCCTTGAGCAAGAGCTAAATGCAAACGCGATGCTCTATGCTGGTAGCCAGGTGGCCCATGCGCACGTCAACGAAAACAACTTTTCCCGCTATGCAAGAAAACGCTATGGAAAGAGCGTAGCGCTTGATTTTACGCCCGATCATCCCGTGTATACGTTCACTACGCAGGCACTATTTATAGAAGCAGGGAAAAAACCGTTGCGACTTTACGAGCATACGGGAGGAAAAGAGGGGCGCCACACCGGTCGGCGAATGATTGAGCCGTTGGACGCGCCGACAGCGCACACGCTAATCGACGATGCTAGCCAGTTTTTGGCTGCTCAAGTGCAAAGCGATGGGCAGTTCGTTTATGGCTTACATCCGTGTTTTGACCGTGAAATCAATACCTATAATACCCTGCGCCACACCAGCAGTATTTACAGCATGCTGGAAGCCTGGGAAGTTACGCGCAGCGAAACACTTAAAGGTGCCATTGATAAAGCGCTTAACTATTTGACCACGCAACTGCTGCGTACCTGGGAGCATAAAGGGGAAAGCGTTACTTATCTGGTCGAGGTCAATCATGAAATCAAGCTGGGCGGCAGCGGTGTCGCACTGCTGGCACTCAGCAAATACACCGAGTTAACCCAAGACAAGCGCTATTTACCTTTAATGGAACAGATAGCCCTCGGCGTTCGCCAACTGCAAGATCCTGCCACCGGCGGTTTTACACACGTGCTTAACGCAACCGACTTAAGCGTTAAAGATGCCTTCCGGATTATTTATTACGACGGTGAAGCCGCGTTTGGTTTAATGCGCTTATACGGTTTAACCAAGGATGATCGCTGGCTTGCGGTGGTGGAAAAAGCCTTTGAATACTTTATCGCTAAGCAGCACTGGAAGGCCCACGACCACTGGCTGAGTTACTGTGTTAATGAGCTGACGCTTTACCGGCCTGAAGAGCGTTATTATCGGTTTGGTATTCAAAACGTGGCCGGGTATCTGGCGTTTGTAGAAGAGCGGATTACCACCTTTCCCACTCTGCTTGAGCTCATGATGGCCGCGCATAAGATGATCACCCGCTTGCAGCAGCAGGCGGAGTATCGCCATCTGCTTGAGCTAATCAATCTAAAACGCTTCTATCACGCATTAGAAACCCGTGCGCACTATCTGCTCAACGGGCATTTTTGGCCTGAATACGCCATGTACTTTCAAAACCCCCAGCGTATCGTAGGCAGCTTTTTTATTCGCCATCACAGTTTTCGTGTACGCATTGATGATGTTGAACACTACTTGTCGGGCTTTGTGGCATTTTTGCAGCACTACCTGAATGTCGATAGTGTGCAGGCCCAATTGAAAGGCACTCCGGTGGAGAAGATGCGCCCTGAGCCGCGCTCTTTGATAGCCGGCAATATAGTCGCGCGCTGTTTTGTGAGTGCCGATAACTGGAAGGCAATAGATTTACAACAGGCTACGCCTGGGGAGTGGCTAAAGAGGCCATCATCAGTTAACTGGCGAGCTACGGGTCTAAGCTTTACCCAGCTTACTATGGCGCCTGGGCATATGACGGTGGTAAGAGCTGAGGAGGGTAAGCTGGGCGTACCTGCATTGCTGCTTGACCGGCTGCCTTACAAGCCCCAGCTTTTGTTGACCCAGTCGCCCTCTAATAAAGCACTGTTGGATGCGCAAGGTGTGCCCGTTTATCAGGTGGCCGACCTCAATGAAGCGGTACTGGATCTGGGGCGCTACGCGCGCCGCCAGTTAACGGGCAAGGTGATTGGCGTGACCGGCAGCGCGGGTAAAACAAGCAGTATCAGCCTGTTGCAAGCGCTGCTTAACCCATGGGGGCAGGTGGGTGCGACCACGCATAGTGCTAACCTGCCTCACGGTATCGCCTGGACCTTGGCCTCTGTACCCTGGCAGGCGCCTTTTCAGATCATCGAGATGGCCATTGGCCGTATGCGCCAGAACGCAGCGCTTACCCGCCCCGACGTCGCGGTCTTTCTGAACGCCGGGCCGAGCCATCTTGAGTATCACAAAACGGTGGAAAACGTGGCGATTCGCAAGAGCCGCATTTTCGAAGGCATGCAGCCTGGGGCGTACGCCATTATCAATCGGGATATGGACGCCTGGCCAACGGTTTCCGCCGCGGCGGAAAAATATGGACTCAACATACTTTCTTTTGGGCAGCATCCTGAGGCAAATATTCGCTGGCTGAATCCGGAGCAGAAAAACGCACTACAGATAGCGCTTGACGGCTCGCTTATCAAGGTTGGCTATAAGGGACAAGGCAGCCACTGGGTTATGAATGTGCTGGCAGCGTTGGGCGTTTTGAATGCCTTGGAACTGCCTGTGCAGGCGTCTTTGCCATTCATTGATCATGCCGTGATACCCGAAGGACGCGGGGGAGAGCGCTTGGTGAGCTGGCAAGCCGGTGAGATTACTGTGCTAAACGACGCTTATAATGCCAATCCGCTCTCCATGAGCGCCATGCTGGCGCGGGTAGCGGGTATTACATCGCCAGGTCATAAGCATCTGGTGCTTGCCGATATGCGAGAGCTTGGTCCGGACAGTGACCGCTATCATCAGGCGCTGGTCGAGCCCATCGTCGACAGCGGCGCACAGGCGGTATGGCTATTGGGCGAGCAGATGCATACGGTGGCTGAAGCGCTCAAACCGCATATCGAACGAGTTGCTCACTTTGCCGATATATCATCGCTTGAGACAGCGCTTAAGGCTGAGCTGCGAGCCGGTGATTGGATTGCCTTTAAAGGGTCTAACAAGTTTGGCTTGAGCCAGCTGGCCAAAGCGCTTGCAGAGTAATAGGCGCGCAAAAAAAGCCCGCTTTGCAGCGGGCGTGACGTCACGGTCTTTTGCGTCAAAAGCACTTACTATCAATAAGAACAGGGGAGGGTAGTGGTGCTCACAACCGGTCTTAATGATTAGTTGCGAATCAGGTAATCAAACGCGCCAAGTGATGCTTTAGCACCTTCGCCCATGGCGATAATGATCTGCTTGTAAGGCACCGTGGTGACGTCGCCTGCGGCGAACACGCCGGGAACCGATGTCATGCCGTGGGCATCGACAATGATCTCTCCGCGCGGTGTCATTTCGATCGGCGAATCTTTCAGCCACTCGGTATTGGGTACCAAGCCAATCTGGACAAAGATCCCTTCCAGCACGATGTTTTTAGTCTCATCGGTGTTGCGATCTTTATAGGTCAAGCCGTTAACGCGGCTGCCATCACCCGTTACCTCGGTGGTTTGAGCATTCAGAATGACATCCACGTTGGGCAGGCTTTTAAGCTTTTTCTGGAGTACCGCATCGGCACGCATTTCACCCATAAATTCGACCAGGGTGACGTGACCTACGATACCGGCCAGGTCAATCGCTGCTTCAACGCCGGAGTTGCCACCACCGATAACCGCTACGCGCTTGCCTTTGAACAAGGGGCCATCACAGTGCGGGCAGTAAGCAACGCCCTTGTTACGATACTGCTGTTCACCGGGCACGTTCATTTCGCGCCAACGTGCGCCGGTTGCGAGTACCAGGGTTTTGCTTTTAAGTTTGGCACCCGATGCAAAGGTTACCTCGTGAAGCCCACCTTCGATTTCTGCTGCTTTAAAGGCGTTGGCTAACTGCAGGTTCATCACGTCGACTTCGTACTCTTTGACGTGCTCTTCAAGCGCGCTAACCAGCTTCGGACCTTCGGTATGGGTTACCGAAATAAAGTTTTCGATACCCATGGTGTCGGCTACCTGACCGCCAAAGCGTTCTGCAGCAATGCCCGTGTTAATCCCTTTGCGCGCCGAGTAAATGGCGGCCGCTGCGCCTGCCGGGCCACCGCCGATCACCAGCGTATCGAAAGCGGCTTTTTCGCTGAGCTTTTTCGCATCGCGCTCGGCAGCGCCGGTATCTACTTTGGCCAGGATTTGCTCAAGGGTCATGCGGCCCTGGTCAAACGGTTTGCCGTTTAAGTAAATGCTCGGCACCGACATGATTTCCCGCTCTTCCACTTCATCCTGGAAAAGCGCACCATCGATCGCCACATGACGAACGTTGGGATTAAAGATCGCCATGAGGTTAAGCGCCTGAACCACATCGGGGCAGTTCTGGCAGGAAAGCGAGTAATAGGTCTCGAACAGCATGTCGCCTTCGAGCGCCTTGATCTGGTTAAGCACCTCATCAGAGGTTTTCGGCGGATGACCACCGACTTGCAGCAGTGCCAGGACTAGCGAGGTAAACTCGTGTCCCATGGGGATGCCTGCAAACACCACACCGGTTTCTTCACCGGGCCGGTTAATCGCAAACGAAGGGGCACGACTATCCTGGCCGTCAGTTTTTAGCGTGATGTTGTCGCTTAGGCCGTTGATATCTTCTAACAAGCCCAGCAGTTCACGTGACTTGGCACCGTCATCGAGGGACGCAACGATCTCGAACGGTTGAGTCACTTTTTCTAAATAAGCTTTCAACTGGTTTTTTAAATTGGCGTCCAACATGACAGTGATTTCCTCGTAATCTGTAAAAATTGCTCTCAACCGACAGGCGCGTCTAACCTGCGTGTGTAAATACCACAGCGCCAAAGTATTCCAGAGGGAGAGCAGATAGCGTTTTTTTTAAACACCCGGGCAAGAACTACCCGGGTGTTGTACCGCCTTACTAACCAGCGCCAATGATTAGCAACTGTTAAGCGTTAGCGGCAGTGTTCGCCGTTTAGATTTTGCCAACGAGGTCTAAAGACGGTGCGAGTGTTTCTTCACCTTCTTTCCATTTGGCCGGGCAAACTTCGTTGGGGTTTTCACGAACGTACTGAGCGGCTTTCACTTTGCGCAGCAGTTCTTCAGCGTTACGGCCGATGTTACCGGCGTTGATTTCGACGATCTGAACTTTGCCATCCGGGTCTATAACGAAGGTGCCGCGCTCAGCAAGGCCAGCTTCTTCAATCAGCACTTCAAAGTTGCGTGAAATCTGAAGCGTCGGGTCAGCCAGCATCGGGTACTGCAGCTTGCCGATAGTTTCAGAGCTGTCGTGCCATGCTTTGTGCGTGAAGTGGGTATCGGTGGAGACGCTGTAAATTTCTACGCCCAGCTTTTTGAAAGCGTCGTAGTTATCCGCCAGATCGCCCAGCTCTGTGGGGCAAACAAACGTAAAGTCAGCGGGGTAGAAGAAGAAAATAGACCATTTACCCTTAAGATCAGCTTCGGTGACATCAATGAATTCGCCATTAACATAGGCAGTCGCTTTAAACGGCTTTACTTCGGTGTTGATCAAAGACATTCAGGTTATCTCCGGGTCTGTTGAGTGAGGGTGAAAAGATGTTGCCCATAGTAGGCGCTTTCGAATAATAGCTAAAATTGGAAAATGCCATATGTTCGATAGGCTTCTACTATAATTGCGTCGGTCAGATCAATAGTTGCGCAGGTCAATCTCGCTGCGCTGTTCTTGAAGTGGGGGCAACGCCATTATAATGCAAGAATCTTTCACATTGACTTGCGATAGAGGTCACTGCGTCGCAAAATTCGCACGTTCAGTAGAAAGGCCTACGCTAATGCTAGTGGCTGGCGTCAAGCTAGGTGATATCGTTTTTGAGTAATGAAATGAGGAGCAGGATCATGGGGAACATTCACAAACTTTCAGGGGCCGTTGCGGCCGTTTCTTTTGCCGCAGCGGCGACATTCGCTCACGCCGATGAGGTGAGGGTTTATAACTGGTCAGATTATATTGCCCCTGAAACGCTTGCGAAATTTACTGAGCGCACGGGTATTGATGTTACCTATGATGTTTATGACAGCAACGAGACGCTCGACGCTGCTCTGTTAGCGGGCCGTTCGGGTTATGATGTGGTAGTGCCTTCAACGCACTTTTTTACCCGTCAACGCCAAGCCGGTGTGTACCAGGCGCTGGACAAAGAACAGCTGCCTAATCTGGAAAACCTGAATACCGAGTTAACCGATAATCTTGAAGCTATTGATCCCGATGGCGAATACTCTGTGCCTTATATGTGGGGTACCAACGGGTTTGGATATAACGTTGAGCGTATTCAAGAAATTCTTGGCGATGATGCACCGGTAGATAGCTGGGCAATGCTGTTTGATCCGGAAATTACCTCCGCCTTGAATGAGGCAGGTTGCGGCATTTCGATGCTGGATACCGGCGAAGAAATGATTCCTGCCGCGATGGCTTACCTGGGCCTGGACCCGCTGAGTCAAAAGACCGAAGACCTTGAAGCGGGTGGCGAGGTGATTGCGGCTATTCGTGATAATGTTACCTACTTCCACTCTTCACGCTACGTATCCGACCTTGCCAATGGCAATATCTGTGTCGCGGGCGGTTATTCTGGCGATGTTTTCCAGGCTGCTGAGCGGGCTGAAGAAGCGGGACGGGATTTTGAAATTGCCTATAGCATTCCCAAAGAAGGCGCTGCCTTGTGGTTTGACGTGATGGCTATCCCAGCCGATGCGCCCAACGTAGAGAACGCCCACGCCTTTATCAATTTTATTTTAGACCCCGAAATTGCCGCTGAAATTACGGACTTCGTAAGCTACGCCAATCCTAACGCAGCGGCTGATGCTTACCTGCCAGAAGAAATTCTGAATAACCCAGCGGTTTACCCGGAAACCGAGGTCATGAAGAACCTGTACGTGGCCATTGATATGCCGCAGCCGGTACAGCGCATTCGTACGCGTATCTGGAACCGTGTAAAGTCTGGCCGTTAATCAAACCTCATCCGACAGCGAGTCAGGCCTATGCGCCTGGCTCGCTGTTCATCTTTTAATGCCCGGCTTTCCGGGCCTTTTGATGGGAGTGGCGAATGGTCACTACGCCCCTATCGAACGAACCGTTAACGGATTCCTCGGTCGCTTCATCAGTACAGCGCCCTCAGGGGAAAACACCACGGTTTGCAGAAGACATCGTGCTTGAGGTTAAGGGCTTATGTAAGCGCTTTGACGATGCCTTGGCGGTAGATAACGTAAATTTACAGGTAAAGCGCGGCGAAATTTTTGCGCTTTTAGGCGGGTCTGGATCGGGTAAGTCGACGCTTTTGCGTATGCTGGCTGGGTTTGAAACCCCCACGGAAGGAAGTATTTTGCTCGGCGGTAACGATATTACGGCGGTGCCGCCTTACAAGCGCCCGATTAATATGATGTTTCAGTCCTATGCGTTATTTCCGCATATGACCGTGGCACAAAATATCGCATTCGGGCTAAAGCAGGACAAGCTTGCCAAAGCTGAGGTGGAAGCGCGTGTTGCCCAGATGCTGAAACTGGTGCATATGGAGCGCTTTGCCAAACGCAAACCACATCAGCTTTCAGGCGGCCAGCGCCAGCGGGTGGCACTGGCGCGCTCCCTGGCCAAGCGCCCAAAACTGCTGCTGCTTGACGAGCCCATGGGCGCGTTGGATAAAAAGCTGCGTACCGAAATGCAGCTGGAAGTGGTCGAGATTATTGAGCAGGTAGGCGTGACCTGCATTATGGTGACCCACGATCAGGAAGAGGCCATGACCATGGCCGACCGCGTGGCCATTATGGCCGATGGTTGGATCGAGCAGGTCGGCTCGCCCGTGGATGTTTACGAAAGCCCGGCTAGCCGCATGGTGGCGGAATTCGTGGGAACGGTGAATCTGTTTGAAGGCGAGATTGTGGAAGACGCCGCCGATCATTGCCAGATTGTATCTCCTGATCTTGAACGCCCTATCTATATCGATCACGGGATTACTACCCAGGCAGTTGACCGGCGAGTATGGGCGGCACTGCGTCCTGAAAAAATCTGGCTGACCCGGGAAAAACCCACGGGCGACTATAACTGGGCTGAAGGTAAAGTTGATGATATTGCCTACCTGGGCGGTTTTTCGCTTTACTACGTACGCACGACCAAAGGCCAGTTGATCAAGGTCAGTATGGCGAATACCGAACGGCGGGGTGATCGGCCAACCTGGGAAGACAGCGTGTATGTCTACTGGGAAGATCACAGTGCCATCGTGTTGAACCGCTGATGCTGCCTACTCTGGCTATTAGGAGATTGCTTTAGATGATGCCATCTCAGGTTGTCGCTCTGCTTAAGCGTTGTCAGCTTGGGCGCCGAGCGGTCATTGCCTTTCCGCTTGTATGGCTTTTGCTGTTCTTTTTGCTGCCTTTTGCTCTGGTATTGAAGATCAGCTTGTCCCAGGGAGCTGTGGCGATTCCCCCTTACGGGCCGCTGCTTGAATATGCCGACCAAACGCTGCATGTCTTTTTAAACCTGGGTAACTACCTTTTCCTGCTTTCCGATTCGCTCTATGTAGCCGCGTATTGGGGATCAGTGAAAACGGCGTTTATTGCAACCGTCGCCTGTCTGCTGCTGGGCTATCCCATGGCCTATGCCATGGCGCGCGCGCCGGCACGCTGGCAGCTTATTTTGCTGCTTTTGGTGATGCTGCCTTCCTGGACATCTTTCCTGATCCGGGTCTACGCCTGGATGGGTATCTTGAGCAACAGCGGGTTAATCAATAATCTGCTGATAGGTCTTGGCCTGATTGACACGCCGCTACGTATGATGAATACGCAGTTTGCTGTCGTGATTGGCATTGTCTACGCCTATTTACCCTTTATGGTACTGCCCCTTTATGCTCACCTGACCCGGCTGGATAACTCGCTTCTGGAAGCGGCCTCTGACCTTGGGTCACGCAAGATCAACACGTTTATCAAGGTGACATTGCCCCTTTCAATGGGCGGCATTATCGCAGGCTCCATGCTGGTGTTTATTCCCGCAGTGGGGGAGTTTGTTATCCCTGAGCTGCTGGGTGGGCCGGATACGCTGATGATCGGCAAGGTATTGTGGGAAGAGTTTTTCCTTAACCGCGATTGGCCCGTGGCCTCGGCGCTGGCAATGGTCATGTTGCTAATGCTGCTTATACCGATTGTTTGGTTTCATCGTTATCAGTCTCGGGAGCTTGAAGAATGAGTACAGTCCGTCGGCGTCCGCATTTTTCAACGGTAATGCTGATAGTGGGCTTGCTGTTTCTTTACCTCCCAATGGCAGTGTTGGTGGTGTACTCCTTCAACTCCTCACGGCTGGTTACCGTATGGGCAGGATTTTCGACACAGTGGTACGGCGCACTGTTTCAGGATCAACAGATTCTTTCAGCGGTATGGACGAGCCTGAAAATCGCGTTTTTTGCCGCGAGCATGGCGGTGTGCTTAGGCACGGTGGCTGCTTTTGTCATGACCCGGTTTGGCCATTTTCGTGGTAAAACGGCGCTTTCCAGCATGGTGACCGCACCGTTGGTGATGCCTGAAGTGATCACCGGGCTGTCCCTGTTATTGCTGTTTGTCCAGATGGCACAGCTGACAGGTTGGCCCGCCGACCGGGGTGAGGGCACTATCTGGATTGCGCACACTACCTTCTGTAGTGCTTACGTTGCCGTGGTGGTCGCCGCGCGGCTGCGCGAATTGGATAGCTCCATTGAAGAAGCCGCGATGGACTTGGGCTCGCCGCCGTTAAAAACATTCTTTTTTGTAACACTGCCCATTATTGCACCTGCACTGGCGGCCGGCTGGCTGCTTGCTTTTACGCTGTCTCTGGATGACCTGGTAATTGCAAGTTTTGTCTCTGGGCCCGGTGCGAACACGCTGCCCATGGTCGTGTTTTCATCGGTGCGCATGGGCGTGTCGCCTAAAATTAACGCCCTGGCAACGCTGATTATCTTGACCGTATCGCTGGCCACGTTTGTGGCCTGGTACATGATGCGGCGTAACGAACGGCGCCAAATCACCCAGCGCCAAGAAGACGCCGCATAGCGCTAAAAAGCATTGTTTTTCAAAACAGGGCCATCAAAAAACATCGTCATCACGGCCGGTGAGCACGGCTTCAAGCTCACCAGTCATGGGTGAGATGATAATTTCCAGCTGAATGGGCGCACAGCATTGATGGCAGTCTTCCCAGGTGGCGTGGCTACCTTGGGATGTGTCGATGACAAAGGTCAAAGGGGCATCGCAATAGGGGCAGTGAAAATCGTGGTTCACTAAGGCGTCATCGTGCATAAGAAGCTACCTTTAACAGTTTGAAACTCGACGCTAGTGTAGCAGTCTGGTGCGAAGCCGGGCATCGTGGTGATGAATCAGGTAGGATGTAAACGGTTCTCCACGTACCGTTTTCCACGTGCTATTTCCAAGTGCTATTTTTTAAGTACTATTTTTTAAGTGCTATAGAGAGAAACGATGATGTTACGAAACATGGCAGTAGCGGCCGCTTTGGCCTTCCCGATGGTCGCCTTGGCAGAAACACCCAATGTTACGCCAGGCGAGTGGGAGTTCGTCAGCGTGACCAGTATCAGCGGCGATATGGATATTCCGGATCAAACGGAAACCGAGCGCCAGTGTATTACTCAGGACGACCTGGATGGCGCTGAGTTCGGCTTTATCGAGGAAGAAGAAGGCTGTGAGCTTCTTAACCAGGATATGAACGCCGATGGCCTTGCTTACAGCATGGTATGCCGTGCCGAAGGCGGTGAAGCCACTATCGACGGCGATATGCGCTTTATGGGTGAGCAAATCAACGGTAGCGTAGATATTCTGACGCAATCGCCCATGGGTGAGTTGGCCATGAACACCACGATTGAAGGCGAGCGGGTAGGCGACTGCGAGTAATCTGTACGTACAAGTATTTTGCCTAACGAAAAGGGCGTCTCTTTAAGAGGCGCCCTTTTTTATGCTGCTTTGATAAGCCTCACGGGGTTAGCAGGTCACTGCTCCTCCGTTGCGTCGGCAATTTCCTCTTCAAGCCGACGCTTAACGGCACCCGGCGAGCCGGTATGACGGGCCAGTAAATCATAGGCGACGGGAACCACGAACAGCGTAAACAGCGTGGCCGCGCCAACGCCTGCCATGATCACTGTGCCAATTACTAACCGTGACTCTGAGCCAGGGCCGCTGGAGATGATCAGGGGTATCGCGCCTGCCATGGTGGTAATTGCGGTCATTAAAATAGGCCGAAGGCGGGTAACCGATGCCTCTATGAGCGCTATATGAAACGTTTTGCCTTCATCACGAAGCTGGTTGGCAAACTCCACAATCAAGATACCGTTTTTGGCGGCCAAGCCAATTAGCAGCACCAGGCCGACCTGGCTATAGATATTAAGCGACTGCCCGGTTAGCAGTAGCGCCAGTAAGGCACCGCTCATGGCAAGCGGTACCGTCAGCATAATCACAAACGGGTGGATAAGGCTTTCAAACTGCGCCGCCAGAACCAGAAATACCACGACCGCCCCCAGCACCAGCAGGAAGGTGGTTGCCCCACTTGCCTGCTGAAAGTCACGAGAGGGGCCTGCCACGTTGGTTTGTGCTTCCTCGGGTAGCAGAGTGTCGGCGGTTTCCTGTAGGTAAGTCAGCGCTTCACCGAGCGGATAGCCATCGACCAGATTGGCCTCAATGGTAATCGCCCGAACGCGATCAAAACGGTTTAGCGTACTGGCCCCGGCAAAGTCGGAGAGGGTGACCAGGCTTGCCAGCGGGATTAATTCACCAGAGCGTGCCGAGCGCACCTGTATATTGTCCAGGGCGCGGGGGCTATTTTGGCGACCGCGATCACCTTCGACAATCACATCGTACTCTTCGCCGTCATCTACATAGCGAGTCACATTGCGCCCGCCCAGTAGTACCTCTAGCGTGCGGCCTATTTCAGTGACGGTGACGCCTAAGGCGGCGGCACGTTCGTAATTGATCTCGACGCTAAGCTGGGGTTGAGTCTCGTTGTAGTTACTTTCCAGGGCGGTAAGACGTGGATTATCTTCACGCACATAATCCATCATGGTGGTGCGCCAGCGGGCAAGTTCTTCGTAAGTGCCACCGCCAAGAACAAACTGCACGGGCTTTTGGGTACGCTGCCCAAACCCTTGGCGCATTACCGGGAACGCCTGAACACCGGGTAGCGAACGCAGTAATTCGCGCACGTCATCCATTACCTCCCAAGCGCTACGGCGACTGCCCCAGTCGGTCATGTTAATAATGATGAAACCGCTGTTAAAATTTTCGATATTACCAAAGCCGCGCGGGGCGCGTACCACCACACGCTCAAGCTCACCCGCGTCTATGAAAGGAGTCAGGCGTGTTTCGATTTCATCCATGTAATCCATCATGTAATCGAAGGTGGCCCCTTCAGGGCCATTCACCAGCACAATGAAGTTGCCGCGATCCTCTTGAGGCGTGTACTCATTAGGCAGCTGGGTGGCAAGCCAGGCGGTGGCAGCCATTAGCAAAGCGAAAAGCCCAACCACCAGCCAGCGGCGTGCCAGTAACCATTCAAGTATGTGCTGATAATGTTGCTGAGTGCCGTTAAGTAGCCGCTGTACGCCTCGGCCAATAGCGCTATCGTGCATGCCTGGCTTCAGAATCTTGGATGCCATCATGGGGGTTAGCGTAAGGGCGAGTAGTGTCGAGAAGACAACGGCGGATGCCATGGTAAGCGCAAACTCGGAGAACAGGCGGCCGATATCGCCCTGCAGCATGCTCAATGGCACAAATACCGCGACCAGCACGAGAGTGGTAGCGATAACCGCAAAGGCAATTTGTCGCGTGCCTCTAAAGGCCGCCACCAGCGGCGTTTCACCGTAGTCGTGCATCCGGCGATTGATATTTTCCAGTACCACGATAGCGTCATCGACAATCAACCCAATCGCCAGAACTAAGGCGAGCAAGGTAAGCAGGTTGATTGAAAAGTTCATGGCGGCAAGCGCGATAAACGCACCGATAACGGCGATTGGCACGGTAACGGCAGGCACTAGCGTGGTGCGTAAATTCCCCAGGAACAAAAAGATAACGATGACCACCAGGCCCATGGCGATAAACAGGGTCATTACCACCTGTTCAATCGCCCCGGAAACAAACACAGATGCGTCGTAGTTCAGGGTAAGCGTCATACCCTCCGGTAGCGTATCCTGAAGGCGTTCAAGCTCACGCTGAACGGCGCTGGAAAGCTCGATGACATTCGCCGTCGACTGCATGATCATACCCAGCCCGACCATCGGAATGCCATTGGCTCTAAACACCGAGCGATCTTCGACCGAGCCGACTTCTACCCGCGCGACATCCGCCAGACGTACCAAGTAGCCGTTATCGCCTTGAGTAAGTGATAGGCGTTTAAAGTCATCGGCGGTTGCGAAGCTGCGCGGTAGGCGAACGATGAACTGGCGGTCTTGCGATTCGATCGAGCCTGCTGGTAGCTCAACGTTTTCTGCGCGGAGCGCATCCTCAATATCACCCACGGTCAAGCCCCGGGCAGCAAGCGCGTTACGGTCAAGCCATACACGCATGGCGTAGTCTCGGCCACCGCCGACGCGAACACGGGCGACCCCCGGCTGAACAGATAGGCTATCGACCAGAAAGCGGTTGGCGTAATCGGTAAGCTCGGTAATTGAGTAGTCGGCGCCTGAAAGGCTCAGCCATACGACAATTTCCTCACTGCTGTCCGCCTTGGTGACTTCCGGGGTGTCGGCATCGTCTGGCAGGTTACGCAAGGCGCCTGAGATGCGATCCCGAATATCGTTCGCGGCAGCGTCGATATCCATTTCAATGCCAAATTCGATTTCAACGCGTGAGCGGCCGTCCTCGCTTTGTGAGGTAATTAGCTCGATGCCCTCGACGCCAGCAATTCGATCTTCCAACACCTGAGTAATCCGCGTTTCGACCACATTGGCGGCGGCCCCGGGGTAGCGAGTATCAATACTGACAATCGGAGGATCTACAGTAGGGTATTCCTGCAGTGGAAGCCGGTTAAGCGCGAGTAAACCAAAAGCGATAATCAGCGCGGCAATCACCATGGCGAGCACGGGCCGCTGAACGGAAATATCGGATAGGCGCATTAGCGATCAGCCTCCAGCAAGGCGCGGATATCCGTTTCACCATCCATGATGCCTAACAGGCGTACTTCGAGGCCGTCTCTTGCCAGCTGCAGGCCATGTACGACCACTAGATCGCCTGCGTTAATACCTTCGAGAATTTCGACCTGGCCATAGCGCCGCTCGCCAATCACGACCTCGTGTCTTTCAAGGCGTGGGGCATCACCGCTTTGGTCGATCAGCATTACATAGTGCTGGTCACCACTGGGTTCGAGTGCCGCTTCCGGCAATACCACCGCATCCCGTACGCGCTGCTGAACGATTACTTCCATCAGCATCCCTGGGCGCAGGCGCATGCCTGGGTTTTCCAGCACGGCGCGAACGCTGACGCTTCGCGAGACAGGATCAATGCGCGTCCCGATGCTGGCGATTTCTCCGCTAAATACTTCATCAGGGTAGGCCGCCGTAGTGGCGCTTAGTGTAAGCCCCTTTGAAAGGCGTCCTAGAAAGCTTTCGGGAACGCTAAAGTCGAGCTTCATGACGTCGAGCTTATCGAGCGTGGCAAGCTCCATGCCGGGTGTGACCAGCGTGCCCGTGCTGATGTTACGAAAGCCCACCCGACCGCTAAACGGGGCTTTAATCTGGTAATTGGTAAGGCGAGCTTCAAGCGCCTGGATATCAGCCTGTGTTTGGCGAAGCTGTGCTTGAAAGTCTTCTACATCCGCGCGGGCGGCCAGATTGCGATCCTGCAGTTGGGTGGCGCGGCCAAGCGCGTTACGCCGCTCGTCACTTATGGCCTGCGCGGAACGCAGTAAAGCTTGTTCTTCGGTATCTTCCAAGCGTACCAGCAGCCGCACCTGTTCGACCTGTTCGCCATCTTTAAAGTTAATTTCGGCAACAATCTCGGTTACCGTGGCCGATAGCGTAACGCTTTCATCGGCACGCAGGGTGCCCAATGCTTCTAGCGGGTCGGACCAGGTGGTTGCTTCAGCACGGCTGCCAATAACGGGAAGCGCTGCCTGCCCGGATGTTTGTGCCAGCGTGGGCCCGGAAAAAACCACAATGAATGACAAAAGCAAAAACGGTCGGACATACGCGGACATAAGCTTCTCAGTATTAGGCTTGGAGGCGGTTTGTTAACCCAGGAAAGGTTGGCCTTCCCATCGGGTGTGCGTCTGATGACGCCTTCTATGCTCTCCAGCAGCTATTAAAATACGGTCTTGGTTAGCGTTTTTGTAAGGTGCAATGAAGCGTGAAGAAAAATTTTATTACTGCCTTGAGCTGTTAAAATGCGGTTTTTTACACCCTCCCAAGAGCTATTTTCTATGGTTTATGATGTCGTGGTTATCGGCGCCGGTGCGGCTGGCTTAATGTGTGCGGCACAGGCCGGTTACGCAGGCCGACGTGTGCTGGTAATTGACCACGCCAACAAAGCAGGTAAAAAGATACTCATGTCAGGTGGGGGCCGCTGCAACTTTACCAATCTTGGCACGACACCTCAGCATTTTTACTCTGAAAATCCGTATTTTTGTATTTCTGCGCTAAAACGTTACCGCCCCGAACACTTTGTGGAGCTGGTTGACCGGCATGGCGTGGAGTACGTTGAGAAAGCGCCCGGCCAACTATTTTGTGCAACGTCTGCCAAAGAAATCGTACGTGTATTATGGACTGAATGTGAGTGGGCAGGCGTTGAAGTAAAGCTTAATACCCAGATCACGAAGGTCGTGAGGCAAGGCGAGGGTATGCGTCTTTCTACCTCAATCGGGGTTATTGATGCTGGGGTAGTGGTAGTGGCAAGCGGTGGTTTATCCATACCGACCATGGGCGCCACCGGGTTTGGTTATGAGTTTGCCCGCCAGTTTGGTCTGGAGGTATTGCCTACTCGAGCAGGGCTGGTGCCATTTACCTTGAGTGATTTCTGGAAAGACCGCAGTGCAAAGCTTTCAGGGGTCAGTTTGCCTGTGGCGGTTAGCTGTGCCGGGCGGCGTTTTGTCGAGCCCATGCTGTTTACCCATCGCGGGCTGTCGGGGCCTTCCATGCTGCAAATATCCAGCGTATGGCAGCCAGGTTCGCCCATTGAAATTGATCTACTAGCGAATGAAAATGCCGCGGATTCGCTACGCGAGGCACGTAAGATAACCCCTAAGCGTCAACTCTCGACCTGGTTAGGCGAGCGTTTCCCCAAACGATTTGCCCAGGCGCTCCTGGAGTGGTATCCCGACTCAAACCAGCTCAAGCCATTAGCCCAATACAGCAATGATGAGTTGGATCAATGGGCCGGTCGGCTTAATCAATGGCAGCTCAAGCCCGCAGGAACAGAAGGGTGGCGTACCGCTGAGGTGACTATGGGGGGAGTCAATACGGATGCGATATCATCTAAAACGTTTGAGGTAAAAGATCTGCCTCAACTGCGTTTTATAGGGGAAGTGCTGGACGTGACCGGTGAGCTTGGCGGGTATAACTTTCAATGGGCGTGGGCGAGTGGGGTTGCCTGTGGTCAAGCTTGCTAAATCGCATGATGCGACCTTGCAAGCTTAGTTAGAACGGTACTGGCAGTAACAAACTTAGGCAATGACGCACCTAGATAGTAACGGATGCAGCTGTCGGCAAGCTTAGGTGGCAATTTTTGCCAGGAGTTTTAGCTTGCGAAACAGCATGTAGCCCGCAAGCCCTTTTCTGCCAGCCGCCATTATTCCACCTGGGCGTCGTACGAGCTTATATGCCAGTAGGCCACCCGCCGCATACAATGGCAGTTTAATACTGCGCCAGCTTTGATCGAGCGGCGATGCCGAGCGCTGCAGATATTCGCTACATACTAAAATATCTACACGCTGCTGCTCTAACTGAGCCAGCAACGCCGCTTTACGTTCAGCACGGCTGGGCGGATTAACGCTCTTGTCGGTTTGCTTCATCTCCGTTCACCTCAAGCAGAGCACGATCGGCCGCTAGCTGTTTAAGCGTTTCTTTTAGCAGCGTATGGCGCTTGGCCTGACGAACACCAATGGCTGCCAGCAAAAAGCTAGCCGCTAACAGTACGCCTGCGCTTCCACCAATCGCCAATAGTCGGTAAGAGTCCCAAAAGATCACTACGATAAGAGCCGTTAATGTAGCAACGCCCAATAGCAGTAGCAGTAAGCTGGCACCCAATAAAAGAAACAGCGTGAACAGGCGGGCGCGCTCTTCTTCAAGCTCTAAAACCGCCAAACGCAAGCGGGTTTCACTGTTCGCAACCAGTGACTTCAGCAAGCGTTTGGCGGCAGAGAATACGCGTTGGGTTGGACCCAAAGACATTAGCGGCGTCCGAGCAGCATACCTACCAATACACCTACAGCGGTGCCGATACCGATGCTAGACCACGGGTTTTCATGCACGTAGCGGTCACAGCAATCTACTTGTTGTGAAATCGTTTCACGGGTGTCGTCATAGATACGCTCACCGCGTGCTTCAAGGCGCGCACGTGCAGTTTTAAGACGTCCCTCTGCACGAGTACGAAGATCGTGCATTTCACTGCTGGCGTCTTTTGACGTGGCTTTAACCAGCTCTTCTACCGTGTCGCTTAAATGACGCAGATCTTCTTTCCATTGATCAGCGCTGTTATCAGTACCAAATTGACGCTTAGCCATTTTGTCTTCCTTTGACGAATGAATTATTTAACCTATATCAGCATAGCAGCCGACACATGATAGACAAGCTCGTTTTGCTAACGGTTCAATCCAGTGGCACTAAATAATGGGTTTAAGCTAAAACCAATGCTTAGGCGATGAACGCGGTTGTCGTAATCAATCATGCTTTCACCGTAGCCATAGTAATACTGCACGTGGGCTCGCAAATTGTTAAACGTGGGCCAGCTATAGTCGATCTGAGTACCATGATGCCCTGCGCTGGGGTTGCCTCGCCATTGGCCACTGATTTCATGATTGTTCTCAAGCCGCTTAGCAAGCCGAATATCGCCGTAACCCATATACCGCTCGATATCAGGATTATCGTCATCGCTTTCTGATTCTGGCACACGCCAATGGGGAGCTAATGTCAACGCCCAATCGCCGCGCTGAAAAATGCTTTCCAAATAGACGCGATTCCAGCTTCGCGAAAGTGGGTCAGAGCGACCGTTGGACTGATGGTTAAAGGACACTCGATTGCGCGTATTGACCCATCCTAAAGCGCTCCAGGCATTATCGAAGTCGATAAATATTTCGGGCTCGTAGTTGGTTTCCCGAAACGGTGAAGAGGCATCGGTATTGTATGCCTGCCACCAGCTGCGCTGGGTATAGCCGAAGTAGACATCTCCCACACGACCGAAAATATCTTCCGCTAAATTTACCTTAACGCTGAGCTGAAACTTGACTTCGTTACTATCAGGCCCGGCATCAGTGGTGACATTGCGAAAATTCTCATTGTTTTGCTTGGCATTGTAACTAACCGGGAATAAGTAGTTAGTGCGATGCGTGGTAATAGAGAAGGGATTTCGAGTGGACTCTTGCTCCAATTGACGGCGTTCAATGAGATCCTCACGCGCCTGTTCCACAGGCAGCGTTTCATCAGCCACATCGGCTGATGACTCATCAGACGCGTGCATTTGCTGCAACTGCTGGTTAAGTTGATAGCGCTCATTATCAAGCGCACGGATACGTGCTTCAATTTCTTCTTTCGATTCTGCTAATGCGGCGTTACCGAGCATTTCGGCGCTTAGCAATACCGTTAGACCGACCAACATCAGTTTTCGGATGACCATCTAGGTGGCTCGCAAATAGGGGAGAACAATTATCAAGGTTGTTTCTATACACGCGGAGGGTGTAAGTCAACTCCTCTTCATTGCGCTTATCCTTAGAACGCCTGACAATAGCAACTGTTTCCGTATCGGCGGGTTTTAATAATGTCTGTGAGGGCATGATTGACGTGGTGAGATTTGCTGGCAGTTGGCTAGTTAGAAGCCTGTTTTTGCTGTGGGTATTGATGGCTTGCGTTCATGTTCACGCGGCCGATTACCCCCCACTTGACCGGGTACCCCCCCAAAAAGAGCTGGCCGAAAGGCTCGCCGAATTAGATGCGGCTGAAGGCGAACTTACACCCCAACAAGGGCGTGATAAAGATGCACTCGCAGCTGCCTTGCAGGCCTATGAGCGATTAAGCGCGGTTGAAGAGCGGTTGTCGGCATTAACTCAGCGTGTCGAGCAGGCGCCAGAACAGCGGCAGCTCTTGGAGCGCCAACTCAATGACATTAACGATGATAGTCAGCAATTAAGCGTTACCGATTTAACCGACACGCCGCTTGATACGCTCGAAGCGCAGCAGACGGATGCTGTCGTAGAGCTACAACAGTTGCAGAGCCAACTGGCGGAAGTGAATTCGCAGCTTCTTTCTGCTCAAACCCTACCCGAGCGAGCTCAGCAGTCAATTTCTGAAGCGCTTCAGCGCATTGAAGTCTTACGTCGCCAGCACGATGAGCGGGAAGCGCTCCTGGCTGACCGGCAGCTTTCTCCTCTGAACGATGCTCAACTGATCCAGCTACGCCTAGAGCGCGCCTTAGCGGAGCGAGAGGTCACTTATAATCAGCGCGAGTTAAGCGCCAATAGCCGGTTACGTGAGCTGGCGCAGCAGCGGCGTGATCTGCTTTCAATGCAGATCGACCGTCAGGAGCAGCGCTTAAATTTACTACAGGGAGCGATTGATCGGCAGCGCCGTCTGCAGTCGGAACAGGCGATCGCCGATGCCGCCAGGGATGATCCTTTAATTGCCGAAGGGCATCCCGTTGTCTTACGTGCCCAGCAAATTAACCAAGAGCTTAGCTTGGAGCTGCTGCGTGCGACGGATCGTTCCAACAGCATTGTGCGTGAGAATATCGAAGCGCAGCGTCAGTTGGATCATGTGCGTCAGCTGCAGCGCAGTCTTAACGAGCAAATCGATGCTATCCGTGGCAGCCAGTTACTCTCACGGATTCTGCGTGAGCAGCGTCAATCATTGCCATCGATTGTGCCGCGTCGTGATCTTCAGGACGAAATTGCCGACCTGCGACTAAAGCAGTTTGACTTGATTCGCCAGCGCGACCAGTTACGCCAAGGCGAGCGGCTGGCGACCCAGCGCCTGGAAGAGGCTGGACTTGAGGTGACCCCCGGCTTGGTCAGTTCGCTTTCACGGCTTTACCAGTCGCGCCGTGAGCTGGTTGAACAATTAGAGCAATCTTATGGCAGCCTGCTAAGTGCTGCCATTGAGCTGCAGCTTAATCAGCAACAGCTATTGACCACTACCCGAGAGCTGCGTACGACCATCGATGAGCAGTTGTTTTGGGTGGCTAACAGCCGACCGCTGGATCTGAATTGGATGCGCCAACTGCCCCACAACGCGCGCCAGGAGTGGCGAGAAGGCGAGTGGCGAGCCATTTTGCCCAGTCACTGGAAGGGCGTTTCCTGGGAGGTGCTCAGCGGTGCCCCTCTGGTACTGGTAAGCCTGTTATTAGTGGGTTTGCGGCGGCGTATCAAGGCAGGTCTTGCTGCCATTCATTCACAGATTGGTCGCTTAAAAAGCGATACCCAACTGCATACCCCAAAAGCGGTGCTCTTAAACGCGCTGCTCGCGATCCCCGGGCCGCTAGCGCTGGCGGGCGTAGGACTAGGACTTAGCGCAACCCAGGGCGCATTGGCCCATAGCGTTTCACCAGCGTTGCTGCAATTGGCCTTAAGCTGGGCCGTGGTGGCGTGGGGGCGCAGGTTATTAGTGGCTGACGGCGTGGCCGAACGACATTTTACCTGGTCGGCTCATTACAATGCTCGGCTGCGCGAACTGCTGCGTGGGCTAGGGTTAGCATTAGTGCCAGTGGTGGCCATTGCGGCCATGTCAGAACAGATGGAAACCCCATTGGCGATGCGGCCTGTCGCCATGGCGCTGATTACGGTAGGGCTTCTGGCCATGAGCTGGTGGCTAGCCCAGCTGATTTTGTCGCATATACCGTTTTTTGGCGTTCGTCTGTTTCGATTGATGCTGGGGCTTGCCATGGCATCCATACCGCTCGTGTTACTGGGGCTGATGGTATGGGGGTATGAATATACGGCGCTACGCCTGGTGGGCCGCTTTGCCATTACGCTGTACCTGCTGGGGCTATGGATTGTGGTCGAGGCAACGGTGGTGCGCAGCTTGGCCGTTGCCGCCAGGCGGCTTGCCTATCGACGCGCTCTGGCTCGCCGCCGGGCGCAGGTGCAGGAGGGGGCTGAAGGTGGGCTTGAAGTAGTGGAAGAGCCACCGCTGGATATGGAGAAAATCAACAGCCAGTCGCTGCGCCTTTCCAAACTGATTCTGCTGATTGGTTTCAGCGCACTTTTGTACCTGGTGTGGGCAGACCTGTTATCCGTGCTGGGTTATCTGGATCACGTCTCGCTATGGGATGCCGAAGAGGGCGATTTGGTCGGCGATACGCTGTCGATTTCCGATGTGTTTACGGCACTCTTGATTGTGGCCATTACTATTATCATGGCGGGCAACCTGCCGGGACTTTTGGAGGTCATGGTGCTATCTCGCCTGGCGTTAAAGCAGGGTAGCGCCTACGCCATAAGCTCGCTGCTTTCCTATGCAATTGTAGGCACGGGCATTGTGATGGCGCTGGCGACGCTAGGCGTGTCGTGGGATAAACTGCAGTGGCTGGTGGCGGCGCTCAGCGTGGGCTTGGGGTTTGGCTTGCAGGAAATTTTTGCCAACTTCATTTCAGGTTTGATTATTCTTTTCGAGCGCCCTATTCGAATTGGCGACACGATTACGCTTGGCAACCTGCACGGTACCGTAAGCCGTATTCGGATACGCGCCACCACGGTTACAGACTTTGATCGTAAAGAGATCATTATCCCCAATAAGACCTTTGTCACCGATCAGCTGATCAACTGGTCGCTTTCCGATAACATCACTCGGGTGGTGTTGACCTACGGCGTTGCTCACGGCTCTGATTTAGACAAAGTGCATCGACTTTTGCGCCAGGCGGCTGACGAGAACGAGCGGGTGCTGGCTGACCCGGAACCCCAGGTTTTCTGCTTAAGCTATGGCAACCACAGCCTCAATTTTGAGCTGCGCATCTTTGTTAATGACCTGGTGGATCGCTTGTTTGCGGCGGATGAAGTGAACTGCCGGGTGGATCAGCTGTTCCGGGAGGCAGACGTTCGAGTCGCTTTCGAGCAGATGGATGTCTGGCTGCACCGTGACAAGGGGGAAGCCGCCAAGGTGCAGTCGATAAAGCGGCTGCCGCCCGCCACGCTTAGCTAGCCTTGTTTGATGGCGTGAAGAAGAAACTCCCGATTGCCGTCTCCACCGGTGATCGGGCTTTCCTGCCAGTGCTGTACGGCTAACCCGCAGGCGCTGCACGCCGTACGAATTTTCTCCTCAACAACCTTGTAGTCAGCCGCTCGACGAACCACTCCGCGCTTATCAAGCGCTCCTGGGGTTAATTCAAACTGCGGCTTGACCAGGGAAATAAGCTCACCGCCAGGCGGCAGCAGCGCAGCGATTTCAGGCAGGATCAGGGTTTGTGAAATAAACGAAACGTCCATCACCGCGATATCAAGCGGGAGTGTCGCGATAGCTTCTTGGAGCGCTGGGGATGTGCTCATATGCCTGGCATTGAGGCCTTCCAGGCACGTCACCCGCGGGTCTGTGCGAAGTGAATCGACAAGCTGCCCGTGGCCTACTTCAATCCCTATCACCTGACGTGCGCCATAGTGCAGCGCGCAATCGGTAAAGCCCCCTGTTGACTGGCCAACGTCCAGCACGACTAACCCATCAAGGCGTTTATTTAAAACGTTCAGTACGCTTTCAAGCTTTAAACCGGCGCGCGAGACGTAGCGCTCTTCCGGGTCATCATCGACCTGTAAGCGCGTCTCTATCGGCCATTTTTCTGAAGGTTTGATCAGCGCATGCGGGTGCGCCTCAAGGCGAACACGGCCATGGCGAATAAGTCGCTGGGCACGGGTACGCGAACTGGCAAGCCCCTGGCTAACCAGCAGTTGATCGAGTCGTAACATAGAAGACATGGGTTAATTAAGCGCGGTTATGGCTGATTAATTGACGAGTGGGCGCCTTCATTGGCCTGTAGCTCGGTGTCTGGCAAACGAGCGCCCCCCCAGCTGCGATATAGATACTGTTTGACGTCTTCAAGCTCTTCATCGGCTACCGTTGCCAGCTCACCGTGCTCCAGAGGATCAAAGTGATAGATATATAGCCGCGAGGTAAACTGATCAAAGGGCAGAGACGCCTCGCCAAAGCGCTCACCGTGACCGGCAGTGCTCACAACGACGCCATCTCCCCAATCCTGACCGCTGTCATTATTGGGGTTATAGAAATACAGGCGCATTATATCCGATGGATCAAGCGATGCGCGCAGTATTGTGATGGCATGCCAGCCAATGAAGCGGGCGGCGCTATCGGTAATCGCAATACCCGCCGGTTGAGGGTGGATAAGGGGCTGATTGCCATTGTAGAAAGGATGATAGCAGGCATAGAAATGGCGTATAAAAGAATCAATATTCGTCAGTTGCCCTGTGGCAACGTCAACATTGATGCAAAATCCGCGGCCTGACCACCAGCCATGAAACTCAGGGTTCACCCAGCGGTGGGGGTCACCTTCACGGCCAATACAGCGCCTGCCCATTTCCGCATAAATGCGGTCAAGCTGGGGCACCACAATCAGCGAAACGGGGTCTAGATCTATCGGGAGCTCTGTCGCCACCCCCGACTGGCTCTCTTTAGAGGAGATCGGCTGCCCCTCAAAATGTACGATGATTTCATCATCGCGCGCCGCCCAGGCCACCATTTGCAGCAAGTAGTCCGGGTCGTTATACGCCCACATGGAAAGCGCCCTGGCCGACTGACAGGTAGGATTATTGCCCTGGCCTACCCCTAAAGGGAGTCCCAGCATGCATAAAACCCCTTCAAGTAAGCGCGCCCGGGGCGTGGTGAGTTCACCGTAGGCAAGATTTAGACGTGCCTGAGTCCAGTCGGAAAGCGGCAAATTCAGCTGGCGCCACATGGCGGGTGCCACTGGCGGCTGATACAGAATGCCCCGTTCAAGCAGCAGCGCCAAGCCATAGACTGCCTGCGCGGTGGCCGGATAAATGGCGCTACGGATCAGTGCATGAACCAGTTCGCGATAACACAGTAGGCAGTCGCGCCCGGTCGAGGATAGGCCCATCGCTTCGGTGAGTAGATAATCGCCCTCTTCAAGTAGGTGGCGCATTAACACGGCGTGGTAGGGGGACACCAGCCCGGTATCGTGCATGGCGCGGGCGAACCCCGTGGCCTCGGCTTGTAAAGCCGAAGTGTCCATCCGTTCAAGGCGCTCACGATAGATGTCCACGCCTGGGTCTTCACGACAGGCCTGGGTAGGGCCGAAGAGTGAGCTTACTAAGCGATCAGCGCCTTGTCCGCTTGCCCCCAAATCAATATCCGGATTTGCCTGGCATAGCGCAATCTGGGTAATCATCTGCTTGATAGCGTCTACCTGAATAGGTCGCTGCTTCAAGATTCGCCAGATTTCATCGATCAATTGATCAATTACATGCTCATAGCCAATACGTTCGGCAAGATGGCTAAATAGCTGTCGAGTAATCGTCGAGAGCCGCCCTTGAGTTTCCCGCTCGGCTTCACTGGGCGTACCAAATAGCAGCCAGAGATTAATCGCCATGACCTGCGTCAGATAGTGGCGCGCCTGCTCCTGAGAGAGCAGTGAATGCTGATAGCCCCCTTTGGCCACAGCAAGCAAACGTAATTCGCTTAATGCCTCAATAACCACTACGTTGGCGTCGGCACTCTTCAGCGAGAACGTCGTGAGCGTAGGCACTAGATATTGAGGCGTTTCCCAGTCTGAACCTGCAAAAACGCCCGAAGCTTCAATGGCTGCCGCACGCGTTTCAAGCGCTGCACAGCCGCCGGGCTGTAATAACACCCGGCGGGCGGTGTCCAGTACTCGGGGAAGCTTTCCGGGCTTGGAAAAAGCGGGTGCGTCGGCTAGTAGCGCCACCGCTTCGTCTAGTTTGTGCAGCAGCTCGTCAAGCTTGCCGGCGTTTGAAAGCGACTCGATATGAGGCGTCACAATGACTCCTTGTCCCGGTAATAGCTGGGATTATACATAGAAGTCGAGGTCTTCCTGACGTTTAAGGAGATCGCGCATGGTATGTGCGTCATCGCCCTTGAAGTAAATCAGCCCCCAGTGGGTACCAAAAGCGGTGCGCTTAGTAACCGTTTCTTCAACCGGCGAGGTCAGCTCATGAGACTCAAAGTAAGCGTGATCTTCGGTCTCTTCCGGGATTTCAAGGCGGCTGACAACGCGACGTCGCGGGTAAACGCCGAAACAACCGGCAAACCCGTTGGCATCGACCACCTCCTTGGGAAAGAACGCGGTGATTTCGTCGGGCGTGCTTTTTGGATCAAACACCAGCATGGACGCTTGATAGGCGTTAAACCCGTAAACACGTTCCAGCAGCTCAAATACTTTAAAGCCAGGCGGACGATAGGCGACTTCGCCAAAGTACATTTCGCCGTCGCTTGTAACGAAGTATTCGGGATGAATCAAGCCAAATTCAATATCGAAGGCCTTAATCAGCTTTTCAATCTGAGTCGTAATCTGATCACGGTATTTTTCAAGCTCGGGGGAGGCGGGCACAAACACGGAATAGCCTAGTGTTACGTATTCCGAAATATTCAAAAAGGCGATTTTGCCGTTATGAATCCACGCTTCAACCGCAAATTCCCATCCATCCAGGTGGGACTCCATCAACACCGGAAATTCCTCTTCAGGAATGGCATCAATCTCGTCAGGGGTGCGAATCACACGGTGCCCAAGGCAGCCCGCTTTATCAAACGCTTTAAGGTGAATAGGATCATTTGGATCGCCATCGAGCTTAAGCAGCGTCTGGTTGACGCGTTTCAAAAAACGTACAACGTCTTCTTTATCATGCGCTTCTTCAAAAATCCCCACGCGGATGCCACCCAGCTGGGCGCGCCGTTTCATCAAAGCTTTATCGCGCAGCAGCAGTGACTGGCCATAAAGGCGTGGATTATCAAGCAGAACGGAATTGATGGCGCCAGCCCATTCAACCGTTTCTTCAAACAGCGGAATCGCGACGTCTACGCCTTTTTCTTTAAGCGTTTCGGCAATTTCTAAAGAGCGGTCATTGAGGCGTTCGAAATTCCAGGCGACATGGGGTATTTCATGTTGCTGGCAATACTCCTCAGCCCAGTCAGGAGCCACCACGATATAGCGTCGGTCAAATTTTTCTGCTGCTTCGATGGCGTTTAGGCTCCAGCCAAGCAGTGCGATATAACCTTTATTTGGATCCTTCTGCATAATCGTTACTCCTGTAGGGGGGGGTATGCCTTTCTTCTTCCTTCTCTTCTTCCTTCTATTCACCCTACACGATGCCTGTCATATCGGCTAATTAGCACTTCGTTAAGTGGGCGGTTAGCGCTTATTAACGCTTTAAGACACGTGATCTAAGGCTCTACTGGTTGGGTTATGGTACGCTAAGGCCGGAAAATTTTACGTTCAAATGGCAAGAGGGATAGGCCAAGATGGCGGCCAAGCCGATTTATAGGGTGGTGGTTCACCAACAGGGTGAAATTTGGGATTTATACGTCCGCGAGATATTTCAAAGCGAACTCTGGGGCTTTATTGAAGTCGAGGAGTTTGTCTTTGACGATGCGTCACGGGTAGTCGTTGATCCTGCAACCGAAAAATTGCAGCGAACCTTCGAGGGCGTCAAGCGTAGTTACCTGCCTTTAAATGCGATTGTGCGTATTGATGAGGTGGAGCGCGAAGGACCTTTGAAGGCAGTTAAAAGCGATGCCCGCGTTGCTGAGTTTCCTCGTCCCTTTCCTCTACCGCCGCGTAGCGAAGGG
Source organism: Halomonas colorata (assembly GCF_014897985.1). Taxonomy (GTDB): domain Bacteria; phylum Pseudomonadota; class Gammaproteobacteria; order Pseudomonadales; family Halomonadaceae; genus Vreelandella; species Vreelandella colorata. Next base: position 9,837 of record NZ_JABUZA010000017.1, on the reverse strand, counting down.
TAAGCGCCCAAGACAAGCGCGACGCTGTTAGCGCTGGTGGCTTCGTCCGCCATGCAGCGTTTTTTTAATCAGGACATGACGTCATGCAAGCAGATAAATTTCGTTTCTCATGTGTTGCAGCCGCTGCCAGCGTGCTGCTAAGTGTGGCCAGTACACAGGCAATTGCACAAACCGATAATCAGGCCTGGGTAAGCGATGCGTTAAGCACTTATGTACGCAGCGGCCCCACTGATGGATATCGTATTATCGGTACACTCAATGCGGGTGAGCAGGTAGAGGTACTGGAAGAAAGCGGTAATTACACGCGTGTGCGGGGTGGCAGCGGTGATACGGTATGGGTGCTGACTGATGAGCTTCAGGAAACCCCTAGCGCACGCGAGCAATTACCGGTTCTGCAAGACCGTGTCGATGAACTTACGGCTGAGCTTGCGGGGATCAACGATACCTGGGAGCAGCGTACTTCCTCCATGACCGAAACGCTGGAAATACGTGAACAGCGGATCAGCGATCTTGAAGCGCGCAACAATGAGCTGGATAGCGAAACCGAGCAGTCGCGCCAGCAGGTGCGTGCTTTACAGGCGCGTCTGGACACTCAGGAAGAAGACCTGCTGATGCGCTATTTCATGTATGGCGGTGGCGTGGCGGGTGCTGGCCTGCTCGTGGGGCTTATCGTGCCGCACTTGCCGCGTCGGCGTAAAAAGCGTGATCGCTGGTTCTAAGCTTGCCGCTGTTTCAGAGCCTGTAAAAAAGTGAAGGTGATCTCAATGAGTACTTCCTGGCGACAGCGTTGGCAAGAAGGCCGAATTGGTTTTCACTTGGATCAGCCGCACCCGGCGCTAGTTCACTACTGGCCCACGCTTGAGGTCGAGTCCGGCACGAAAGTGCTAGTTCCCTTATGCGGCAAAAGCCTGGATATGCGCTGGTTGGCGGAAGCTGGGCACCCCGTATTAGGAATTGAGCTGGCGCCGGAGGCGATTGAGCAGTTTCTGGCCCAGCGCTCGATTGGCGTATCACGCTACGCTCAAGCGGGGTTTGAAATCTCGCGCCAGGGGAGTGTGGAGCTTTGGTGCGGAGATTTTTTTCATCTCCACATACAGCAGGCAGCGGAGGTAGGTGCGTTTTATGATCGCGCCTCGCTCATCGCATTGCCGCCGGCAACGCGAGAACGCTATGCGTTTCACCTGGCTCAATTAGTTCCACCTGGTGCCAAAGGCTTGCTGGTCAGCATAACTCATCAGGATGATGAAGCAGGCCCGCCGTATAGCGTGCCCGGCGACGAAATAGCCCAGCTGTTTACGCCGAATTTTCGTGTAACGCTGTTAGAGAAGGGTAGCCCCGATGAGCGGGGCCGTACTGAATCGGTATGGTCGCTTAAGCGGCGCGGGCCACCGCTGTAGTGTGCCCCACGCTGCGTTAGCGGTCTTAACGGGCAAGCAGGCGGCCAAGTTCGGGGTCGTTGAATGCCCGGTTCAGGCCGTCGCTCAAAAGGTCATTGAGCATACGGGTGTTGGTGTCTTCACCCGGCTTGACTGCGTAGCCTTGAGTGCGGCGTGAGGTATAGGTGCCGGTGTACGTCGTGCCTTTATTTTTGGCAATCGCGCGGAAAACACCTTCAAGGCGGGCCTCGTCCACTAACGGCTGGCCGCTGTCACCACGTCCGTAATGCAAACTGGCAAGCTCAAGCGTCAGCGTAGGGCGGCCCTGGGCCTGCTCTGTTGTGGGGTTAAAGCCCATTTCGCGAACCGCACGCTCGGCTTCCGCCTGCAGTTGGGGAATCAGCTCGTGGCTGTTAACCGTGATTTGCGCGGTTGACATATTGCCACCCGCCCGCGTACCGATCACTTCACTTTCCCGGCCATCGACGGCAACAACTGTTACCTGCTGGCCTGATCCGGTTTGCGGTACGTTGCCACTGCGCTCTGGGCTAAGCTGAAGATATTGGGGGCTTGCACAGCCCGCTAACCAAACGCCTGCCAAAAGCACACCTGAAAGACGTAAAAACTGGCGCCGAAGCATATTTTTCTCCGCTATTACGGTTTGTTTCAAGAAGGTGTCTTTGAGAACGTGTCTTAAAAACTGCCTTTGAGTTTCTCTATACAAACTATGCCGTTGTTACGCCTTAAATACCAGCAAGATACCGTCAGCACTCATGAGTTTATGCTGATAAAGGTTGATGCTGGAATGACGTTTTAAACTACCCGTGACCGTTCTGCAGCCAGTGCTTCATCCTTAAAGCGGTGCCACTGGCGAGGGTAGGCATAGAGATGCTGCCCGCGGCGCATTTGAAGGCGCTCAAAATCAGCATGGCGCACGGTGGCAAGCCAAGGCTTGGCTAACCAGTCCGCCTCCAGTTCGACGCGCACTTCTGCACCCACTGGTGAAATGGCGGTGACCACTACCGGTAAATGGCAGGTGTCGCTTGGCTGCTCAGCCAGACGTACTTCATGCGGACGCAGCAGCAGCTCTTCGGTGCCATTCGGCAGGTCAACGTGTAAATAGGCATCGCCACAGGTTAAAACGGCGTTATTAACGTTGCCTTCCAAGTGGTTTACATCGCCTAGAAACTCAAACACAAAGCGGTTTTTGGGCGAATGATAAAGCGTATCGGGGGCGTCAATTTGCTCGATACGCCCGTTACTCATCACCACGACACGGTCGGAAAGCTCCAGAGCCTCTTCCTGATCGTGGGTGACAAACACGCTGGTAAAGTTAAGCTCGCTATGCAGGCGGCGAAGCCAGCGGCGCAGGTCTTGACGGACTTTTGCATCAAGCGCACCAAACGGTTCATCAAGCAGCAGGACATCTGGTTTTACCGCTAGTGCACGGGCCAGTGAAACCCGCTGCTGCTGGCCGCCCGAAAGCTGTGCTGGGTAGCGCTTGGCCAAGTGCTCAAGCTGGACCATTTCCAGCAGGCGAAAAACGCGAGCGCGAATCTCACCGCTTGAAGGGCGCTCTTTTTTGGCCATTACCGTCAGGCCAAACGCGACGTTGTCATACACGCTCATATGACGGAAAAGTGCGTAGTGCTGAAATACGAAGCCAATTCGCCGGTCACGCACGTGCACGTTGCTGACATCGCGGTCGCCGAACAGGATCCTGCCCGGTTCGGGCGAGCGGTCGGCGTTTTCAAGCCCCGCAATAATGCGTAGCAGGGTAGTTTTGCCCGAGCCTGAGGGTCCCAATAAGCCCACCAGTTCGCCTTCATGGATATCCAGATTGACAGGCTCAAGGGCCAGTGTTTTGCCAAAATGCTTTGCAATATTCTGTAAGCGAATGCTCATAAGAGCGCCTCCCGACGCGATGCGCGCCATTCCAAGCTTGCCTTGGCCGCCAGGGTAAGTAGAGCGATCAGGGCCAGCAACGCGGCACAGGCAAAGGCGCCCACCGCGTTGTAATCCTGGTAAAGCTGTTCAAGGTGAAGGGGCAGCGTATTGGTTTGACCACGGATCGCGCCTGACACCACCGATACTGCGCCAAACTCACCCACCGCCCGGGCGTTGGTTAAAATGACCCCGTAAAGCAGCGCCCAGCGGATGTTGGGTAGCGTGACTCGCCAAAAGGTTATCCAGCCTTTCGCGCCCAGCGTAGCCGCGGCCTCTTCCTCGCGCGAGCCTTGTGCCTGCATCAGGGGAATAAGCTCGCGGGCAACAAATGGGCAGGTCACAAACACGGTGACCATCAAAATACCCGGCCAGGCAAACATCAGTTGAATATCATGACCATCCAGCCAACTGCCTATCCAGCCATTGCGCCCGTAAAGCAGCAGATAAATAAGCCCTGCCACTACCGGTGAAACTGCAAACGGGATATCGATCAGGGTTTGCAGAATTCGCCTGCCCGGGAAGCTGAAGCGAGTGACCAGCCATGCCAGAGCAACGCCAAATATCAAACAGATAGGAATGGTAAGCAGGGCAATCCCGAGCGTTAAACCAATCGCATGCAGGGTGAAGTAATTGCTGACGTTAGACCAGAAAACCGCCATGCCCTGTGAAAACGCCTGAGCGAAGATAGCCACCAGTGGCAAAAGAAGAAACAGCGCCGACAGTACTAACGCCGCGCTAATCAGCAGGCGTTTAACGGCCGGTGCATCACCGATTCGACGCATTAGCCTTTACCTCCGTGCAAGCGGCGGACAAAGCGGCCCTGCCAGACATTAATGGCAAGCAGTAGGGCAAGCGAAACGAACAGCACTACTGAAGCAATGGCAGACGCGCCCGCGTAGTCGTACTCCTGCAGCTTGACAAAAATCATCAAGGCGGTAATTTCAGTTTCGTAGGGCATATTGCCCGCGATAAAAATAATCGCGCCAAATTCGCCAAGCGAGCGCACAAAGGCAAGCCCCGTGCCGGTAACCAGGGCTGGCCACAAATGCGGCATGATGACCCGGCGAAAGGCGACCCCGTCGGTGGCACCTAGCGACATGGCGGCTTCATCGACTTCAGCAGGTAAATCCTCTAATACCGGCTGAACGGTGCGCACTACAAACGGAATGCTGGTGAACGCCATGGCAAGCGCAATACCCACCCAGGTGTAGGCGACCTGAAAGCCCAACGGCTCAAGCAGGCGTCCCATCCAGCCGCTGCCCGCATACAGGGTGGCGAGCGTAATACCTGCAACCGCCGTGGGTAGGGCAAAGGGCAGGTCCATCAGCGCATCAAGCAGGCGTTTGCCCGGAAACTCATAGCGAACCAGTACCCAGGCCAGCAGCAAGCCAAATACGGCATTGATCAAGGCGGCGACTGCTGCGGCACCGATGGTGACCATATAGCTTGCGACAATCCGCCCTTCGGTAATGATCGCCCAGTATTGGGCAAGGCTCAGCTTGGAGAGTTGGCCAAACAGCCCCGTAATAGGCAATAAAAGTACCAGCGAGATAAATAGCACGCTGATACCCATTGAAAGACCAAAACCCGGCAACACGCGAGTGTTGCCGGTTAGACGTAATGCTCGGCTCATAATGTTTTGTTAACGACGCTGCAATTGATCAAGAAGTGCACCACTTTCAAAGTGATTGGTCATCGCCTCATCCCAGCTACCAAATACGTCTTCAACGTTGAACAGTTCGGTTTCCGGAAACTCGTCGGCAAACTCTTCAACCACGGTTTCATCGTGAACGCGGTAGTTAAATCCTGCTAGCAGGCGCTGAGTGTCTTCCTGGTATAAAAACTCAAGGTAGCTCTGCGCAAGGTCGCTGTTGCCATTGCGCTCGGCATTCTCGCCAACCACGGCAACCGGAAATTCGGCAAGAATACTGATGGGCGGTACGATCACTTCGTAATCATCACTACCGTACTCGTTACGGATATTGTTAACTTCTGACTCGAAGCTGATCAGAACATCGCCGATACCACGTTCGATAAAGCTCGTGGTAGCGCCGCGACCGCCCGTGTCGAAGACCGAAACATTGGCCAGGAAAGTACGCATGAAGTCCTGAATCTGTTCATCATCGCCATCAAATTCCTGGTCAGCAAACCCCCAGGCAGCAAGATACGTATAACGACCGTTGCCTGACGTTTTAGGGTTCGGGAAAACAAGGCTGACGTCTTCTTTGGCCAGGTCGTCCCAGTTTTCGATGCCTTTGGGATTATCTTTGCGTACTAAAAAGGCGGTCGTCGAGTAGTAGGGCGAAGCGTTATTCTCAAATGCCTGCTGCCAGTCTTCTGCCACCAAGCCCGCATCTGCTAGCACCTGTACATCGGTTACCTGATTGAACGTGACTACGTCCGCCCGTAGCCCCTGCATGATGGCGCGTGCCTGTGCAGAAGAGCCGCCATGTGACTGGTTAATATTGATTTCTTCGCCATGCTCTTCTTGCCACCATGCCTGAAACTCAGGGTTGATAGCGCTGAACAGCTCACGGGCAATATCATAGGATGAGTTAAGCAGCTCACGTTCTTGCGCCATGGCGGGGCTGGCAATGCTGGCGCCCAATGCAATGGCAAGCAGGCTGCGGCGAAACAGTACAGGTAACGTCATGACAAGCTCCTAAAGGCGGTTGGCGATTCAAATGGCAATGGGCATAAGATAAGCCTGACATTATGGAATTACAATATCGGTTTTATATTCTTTTTGGAAATAACGCCGCGTCAAAACACACGTGATATATCTTTCAAAGCGCTAACGTTAGCGCTTAACCTTTGGGCACAACAAAACAGCGCCTGTTTTTTTGATGCGCTCTGTTAAAATGCGCGCTTTGCAAAGGGCGTCACCAGGTTTGTACCTGCACAAGCCAGTTAGCCCTTTTCCCATGATTAAAATGGTTAATCAGGAGTGCCCCATGAGCGTTAAGCATGATTATTTAATTGCCCCCTCAATTCTTTCGGCTGATTTTGCCCGCTTGGGGGAAGAGGTGGATAACGTGCTGGCCGCCGGGGCTGACGTTGTTCATTTTGATGTCATGGACAACCACTACGTGCCTAACCTGACGATCGGGCCGATGGTATGCAAGGCGCTGCGCAACCATGGAGTGACCGCACCCATTGATGTGCATTTGATGGTCAAACCGGTGGATCGCATGATCAGTGATTTTATCGAGGCCGGGGCCAGCTACATTACCTTTCATCCTGAGGCTTCTGAACATATCGACCGTTCGCTTCAGTTGATTCGCGATGGCGGCTGTAAGGCGGGGCTAGTATTTAACCCGGCGACCTCGCTCTCTTATCTGGACTATGTCATGGACAAGATCGACATGGTGCTGTTGATGAGCGTCAACCCCGGGTTTGGCGGACAGTCGTTTATTCCCGCCACGCTCGATAAGCTGCGTGAGGCACGGGCGCGTATTGATGCTTCAAACAGGTCAATCCGGTTGGAAATCGATGGCGGTGTAAAGGTGGACAATATTGCCGAGATCGCCGCTGCCGGCGCGGATACTTTCGTTGCCGGCTCGGCGATCTTCAATGCCCGTCAAGAGAGCGACCCGCACGACTTTGATTCGGTAATGCGCTCGCTGCGTGATGCGTTGGCGAATCGCTGATCATCCACGATCAATGTAGTTTCATTCTGGGTTTCAAGTAGCGGTTCAACTTGTCCACCACCCAGGTGAGCCCAGTTCTGGGCACGCCATGGATCGAAACCTGGTGCATGCGGTAGAGCGAAGCGTAGGCGTTGCGCGCAAGCCAGCCTTCGAGGAAAAGCCCCCGGGAAGCGCCGCTGCGCATCAGGTTGCCGACGGCATCGTAACGGGCAAGCGATACCAGTGAACCTTTATTGCGAAACTTGAAAGGCTTGAGCGGCCTGCCTTCCAGAGCCTTGCCTAGATTGTCGGCCAGCACGCTGGCCTGCTGGCGCACCGCTTGTGCGGTCGGCGGCACCGTCGAGCCGTCTTCCTGAGGGCAGCTCGCGCAATCCCCCATGGCGAAGATGCTCGTATCATCCACGCTTTGCATGGTTTGCTCGACGCACACCTGGTTTTTCTTGTTCACCGAAAGCCCCAGGTCGGCAAGAAAATCCGGCGCCTTGATACCCGCGGCCCAGACGTTAAGATCGGTTTCGATCACCTCGCCATCCTTGGTCACCAACTGGTACTCCTGGGCCTCTTCGATGGCGGTTTCCACGTGAATGTTGACCCCCAGCTCGTCAAGCTCCTTGTGAACGGTCTGGCTGATACGTTCGGAAAGTGCGGGCAGAATACGCGGCGCCGCTTCGATCAAATGAACGCTGATCTGATTGTCGTCGACATCGGTCACGCCGTAGGCATTAAGCAGACGGGTGACATCCAGAAGCTCGGCGGCAAGCTCTACGCCAGTGGCGCCGGCGCCCACGATACCTACACTGAGGGTCGTGTGCTCTCTGAGCGTCGGGTCGGCATAGCGTAGGAAGGTGTTGATCATGTCGCGCTGAAAGGCCTTTGCCTGCAAAGGCGAATCAATAAAATGGCAATGCTCGGCAACGCCTTGCGTGCCGAAATCGTTCGACACGCTTCCCAGTGAAAGCACCAGGTAATCGTAGGCGAGGGTACGCTCGGGCAGCACCTCTTTGCCGTCTTCATCCACAATGGCAGCGAGGTTGAGCGTCTTGTTGTCGCGGTCAAGTCCAGCCAGAGAGCCGCGTTGGTAGCGGTAGCCATGCGTACTCGAGTGGCCGCGAAAGTCGACCTCATCCATGGTGGAGTTCAAGATGCCAGTGGCAAGTTCGTGCAGCAAGGGTTTCCATACGTGAGTGGCGCTGCGATCCAGCAAAACCACCTCCGCGCGCTTGCGCTTGCCCAGCGTATGGCCTAGCCGGGTCGCGAGGGCTAGGCCGCCCGCGCCGCCACCGACAATAACAATTCGAGGTATGCCCATTGGTTTCTCCTTGGCTTAGCTTGCTTGAGCATAGAAGCTTCCAGCGCATCTGACTAATGCATCAGCACTTTTACATCAGTAAGATGCTGAACTAACGGCCTAATGAATCATTGGCTGCCGCCTCGTGGTTAAACGCTTTTGCCAAACGCATCTTCAAGGAGTATGTACATGCATCCCATACTAAACGACAAGCGGCTAGTCGCCTTCGACCTGGACGGCACGCTGATCGACTCTGTGCCGGATCTTGCAGTCGCGGTGCAGCTGACATTAGGTAAGCTTGATTTACCTTTACCAACCGAGGAGCGGGTGCGCGATTGGGTCGGCAATGGCGCGCCGGTGCTGGTTGAGCGCGCCCTTACCTGGGCATTGGGACATCCGCCAGAGGAGAATTTTCAAGCACGCGCTCTTGATACGTTTATGGAATATTACGCCGCCGCGCCTAATGCATTAACGACGCTATATCCAGGCGTAAAACAAGCGCTGGAAGCGCTTCATCGTGCGGGCTTTACGTTTGCCCTGATTACCAATAAGCCTGAGCAGTTCATTAAGCCGATTCTTGAGCACTTTGGTTTGCTCGAGTGGTTTTCGCTGTGGGTCGGGGGAGACACGCTGGCCGAGAAAAAACCTTCGCCGTTGCCGCTTTTATATATTGCTAAGGCGTGTAATGTTGCCCCTAGCGAATGCCTGATGGTGGGTGATTCACGCCACGATATTGAAGCGGGCAAGGCCGCAGGCTTTGCAACGCTTGCCATGCCGTATGGTTATAACCATGGTGACCCAATTGAGCTTAGTCAGCCGGATGTTGTGCTTTCATCGCTGCTCGCGCTGTTGGAACCTGAAACTGAGCAGGCCTATGCCCAGTAGCGGTGTCGCTACTCAGGGCGCGCGCCGCCTAGCGCTTCATGGATGAGTTCGGTGTTATGACGCATCATGGCGGGGTAGTTATAGGCCGGTTTGTCCTGGCTGCTTAATGAATCAACATACAGCGGGCCTGCCAGCGCAATTCCCGTCTCTCGCGCCAAGGCATCCATATGGATGCAGTCGACAGTGCTCTCATAAAACAGCGCAGGTGGGCGGGTCGCATTTAAACGTTCACTCATTTTGGCCATGGCATCGGCGTTACCTTGAGTCTCGTTATTCATTCCCCAAATAGCGGCGTATTCAAAGCCGTAGGCGCGTGCAAAGTAGCCTAAGCCTGCCTCGCTGGTAAACAGAGAGCGGTTGGTATTGGGGACGCCGTCCAGGCGCTGCTCAATCATCTTGTCGAGCGTTTTTAATGCGTCATAGGTTTCTTCAGCGCGGGCATAAAACGCGTCGGCTTTTGCTGGGTAATGCTCTGCTAAGGTTTCAGCAATCACTTCGATATAGGCGGCAGCGCCTTGCGGGTCCATCCACATATGCGGGTCGACCGCACTGCTGTCCCATAAACATTAATAAATGAAAAAGCCTGGATCCAAGTGAGTAAAATGAGAGTGCGACCAAACACTCTACTCATAAAGGATTCAGGCTTTGTCTCATCATAACACCGCATTTCATCAGTTGCTCCAGCCGTTAT
>NZ_JABUZA010000016.1 GCF_014897985.1 Halomonas colorata | reverse complement strand
CCGCCATCGCCAGAGCCACAAAAAAGGGATCCTCAGATGAGAATCCCTTTATGATCAAAAACTATGGGACAGCAATGCCTTTAAAGTGCCTTTCTTCATCAGCAGGCCATGCAATGGTTCGCCCGGCAAGCTCCCAGGCGCCTACTATCGGTGGCTCAATGCTTAGGCCTTTGCTGTAGCGCTCGGCTTGGTCAATCTTACCCGCTACATTGGCGTTCTCTTTTTTAGCTTCGACCACGGCAATAGGCGTTAAGCCGCAAAACAGCACGTAGTCTGCCCGGTCTTTTTGGCCATTGGTTTGATGGGCTGACGGCGTGGGCCATTCGGCAATGGCTCGATAAGTGCCCTTTTCGGGGCGAGCACCTTTTTGATAAGTAATCTCTTGGCTGTCCGCTTCCCAGCCCGCTTCATTCAACTGCTGGTCGATCAGTATGCGTGTTAGCTCTTCGCTAAGGGCCAAGGTGTTGCTGGCAGCTTTGGTTCTGCTAGCTACCTGCTGGCGCTGTTGGCTTACGCTACTATCGCCCTGCGCGGTGAGCTGAGTTTGCAGTGCGCGGATTTTGGCTTCGTAAGCTTGCTGCTGCTGGATTAATGCCTGTTCGTGGCTTTGCGCCTGAGCTGCCAGAGCACGGGACTCTTCATCCATGGCCAAAGCCAGCGCCTCAAACTCCTGCTTCTCTTGCTCGACCAACTGACTAAGCTGCTGGCTACTGTCCAGCGCTTTATTAGCGTGTTGAAGCTCATGGCGAAGCTTTTCAATATCGCCCTGGAGCTGGCGCAGCTGTGCGCTGGGGTCGGCGGGCGGTACAAAAGGGCCGGGCTTGAAGGCGGTGCCTGCCTTGCCAAGTGAGCGGTGGAACCAGATAGCCAGTTCGCGGGCTAGCTTCAGGCCATCCATAGCTTCTTTGTGGCGTGTGCGAAATTGGTGAGTGGCTTTGTTGCCCTCTATGCGTAGTGTATGGAATAGCTCTTTTACTTGAGGTTCCAAGTGCAGCTCGCGGTTTAAGCGATAGAGCAGGTCTGTTTGGCTGGTTTGCTCGTCAAACGTTACACCGGCTACGGCGGCCAAATGTTGTGCAAGCGCTTCCCCTAACTGGCGCAGCTTGATCAAGGTAGTGTTAGGGTCGCTAACGAAGGCGTATTCGGCGGCAGTGACCAGTTCTACAAACAGCGCATCGTGCTCAGCTAAAAAGCCAAAATTGGTGGGAGGATTGGGCGATGTCATTACATTTACTCTCCACGTCTTTGCAAATTGGCTTTGTCGCGAATGCTTCATCAAAACCCATACTAATGAAATAGGGTGTGCTTAGCTAAGTCTACTTTTGGGGGTGTGCTATCGATCACTCATCGCCCAGCTCAAGTTGCTCCACTGCCTTCGCCCGCTCACGCTCCAGCTCACGTTTGAGCTCTTCCTCGGAAGGCAAATACGGCAGATACTTCGCCGCAAACAGCTGCTTCTGGTCAGCGAGTACTGAGTACTTCACCACGGCTTCGCTTTTTTCACTGCATAGCACCAAGCCGATGGTGGGGTTGTCATCGCTGCCTTTGCGCTGTTCATCATATAGGCGCACGTAGGTATCCATCTGGCCGATATCCTGATGCTTTAGCTTGCCGAGCTTCAGGTCCACCAGTAAAAAGCACTTCAGTTTGAAGTTGTAAAACACTAGATCAATATAGAAATCTTCGTCTTCAAAGCGGATGCGCTGCTGGCGCTCCACAAAGGCAAAGCCTTTGCCTAGTTCCAGTAAAAACTGCTGCAGGTTGCTGATAATCGCCTGCTCTAGCTGACTTTCCTGATAGGTTTTATCCTGCAGGTTGAGGAAATCCAGGATGTAAGGGTCGCGCAGGTAGTCCTTGGCGGTTTCCGCCAGCGGCTGGGTGTTTGCCTTTGCTTCCTGTTCTACCAGCGCCTTATCCTGACTGGCTAGCAGGCGCTCGTAGTAGAGGGCGCTAATCTGGCGCTCTAAAGCTCTCGCGCTCCAGCTTTGATTGATCGCTTCTTGCAAATACCAGTCGCGGGCTTGAGCATTTTCCACCCGCAACAGGGTGCGGTAGTGGGTCCAGCTCAATTCGGTACGCACTGCGTTCCGTTTTGGATAGTTTTGATAAAACTGGCGCATATTACGTAGGTTGCGCACATCAAAGCCCTTACCCAGCCGCTCGGTAAGCTGTTGCGAAAGCTGCTGTAGCTGCTGCTTGCCGTATTCCGCACGGCTGCTGCCTTGCTGCTCATGCTCGATAATCAAGCGGCCTATTTCCCAGTAGCTTTGCACCATGGCTGTGTTGACGGCTTGGCGCACCTGTCCGCGTGCTTGTTCTATCTGCTGGGTAATTGCGCTAACAAGGTCGCTAAAGGCCGCTGGGTTCTGCTCAGTCATAGGCTTAACCTCAGGCGTAATAAAAGATGGCAACTAGGTCGGCCTCAACAATAGCAAATTTTACCTGTGAAAATATAAGCGTAAGCCGCCGCTAAACTGACCGCTTGAAGAAGACATCAGTCGTTAAGCATTAGCTGATACGTAGTTAAGCACTCATCAATTTCCTAGAACGATCCAAAGAAAACTATTCGCTCCTTATCCTTTGGCTTAGGTTTTAAGCTAAAGGTAATCGTTAAGGAGTATTTTATGTCGGACTCATCCGTTAACTCAGCTCGCCGCGTTATCGCCCTGCACCCGGCCCACCGCGATGATATCGGTGATTTAACCACTCGGCGGCCCCTGCCTGCGCGTCAGCTTGAGCAGCTTGACCCCTTTCTGTTTCTGAATCACCACGGCCCGCAGGTTTACCCGGCCAATAATCAAGGCTTGCCGTTTGGACCGCACCCACACCGCGGCTTCGAGACGGTGACGTTTATTCTGGAAGGCTCGCTTGCCCATGCCGATAGCGCTAAGCACCAGAGCGTGATTCATAAAGGCGGTGTGCAGTGGATGACCGCGGGCAGCGGTATTGTGCATGCGGAAATTTCGCCGCCTGAGTTTTTGCGTGAGGGTGGCCCGCTGGAAATTCTGCAGCTGTGGATCAATCTGCCCTCGCGCCTGAAAATGAGCGAGCCGCGCTATGTGGGCTTACAGCAGGATTCAATCCCGGCGATTACGCTGCTGGGCGGCGCTGAGCTGAACCTGATTGCCGGGGAGTGGGGCGATACGCGCGGCCCTGTCGAGACGTTGACCAACGTGTTTATGTCGACACTTAAGCTGCCTGCCGGGTCGCGCGAGCAGTTGCCCGTTGCCTCAGGGCGGCAGGTGTTTCTGTATATCGTGAATGGCGACGTTACGGTGAGTGGTGAGCCTGCCAAGCCTCACCAACTGGTCGAGCTGGACCGGGATGGCGAGAGCATTGTGATTGAAGCCGCAAGCGACGCTCAGCTGCTGTTTGGTCATGGTGATGTAATCGACGAGCCGGTCTACTCCCACGGGCCGTTTGTGATGAATACCCATGATGAGATCGTTCAGGCTGTCGAGGACTACCAGGCCGGAAAATTTGGTGGGCTGAGCGCTTAGTGGCTTTCGCCTTAAACCGGTTCGCCGCGATAGTAGTGCCACAGAAACAGCGAGCCCACGCTGCGCCAGGGCGCCCAGTGTTCCGTAAGATTTCGCGCCTGCTTGGGTGTGGGTTTGTCGTCAAGGCCTTTTAGGCGGCCTAATGCTACGCGCAGGGCGAGGTCGTCGGCGGGGAAGATGTCCGGGCGTTTGAGCGAGAACATCAGGTAGATTTCCGCACTCCAGCGCCCAAAACCGCGCAGTTGAGTAATCGTGGCAATCACGTCTTCATCGCTTAGATGTTCAAGCCCGTCGGCACTGAAGGTGCCGGCAAGCTCTGCTTCGGCAAGCCCCTTGGCGTACTCGATTTTGCGCCACGAGAGACCCGCATCGCGTAGTGCCTGACCTTCGGTGTCGATGACCGCCTTGGCGTGCAGCTCGGGCAGTAGGGTATTCACCCGGCCCATAATCGCGCGGGCTGCTTCGGTGGAGAGCTGCTGGCTAACGATGGTGGAGAAGAACGTCGCAAAGCCTTTATCACGCACGCGTGGTGAAGGCGCACCCACCAGCGGAAGGGCACGAGCTATATCCGGGTCAGCCTTGGCTAACGCCTGCATGGCGTGTTCGATTGTTTCAGGGGTCATAAACGGCCTTCCTTATGTAGAACATCGATAGGCGTTGGTGTTTATTAAGCCTTCAAACCTGGGCGTGCTTCAATGGCTAGCTTGTTAAAGTGAAATATTCGCCTGCTAATATTTTGCTGAACATATTTATACTTTCGTCTAGTCTTGCGATCATTATCTGTTAGCCATTAGCAAGAGCAGCACGCCAGGCGTGCGTTGGGAGAAAAAATGCAAGAGTCGACCCAGGGGCTGGCGCGTAATCCGCGTCTGGCCGAATTTGCCTTGGCGCTAGGTGGATTTGGTATCGGCACCAGTGAATTTGTGATCATGGGGCTGATGAACCGCGTCGCGGGGGATCTGGCGGTCAGTGTGCCGCAAGTCGGCTATGCGATCAGCAGCTATGCGCTGGGCGTTGTGGTGGGGGCGCCGCTGATTTCCGCCCTGGCCGCGCGCGTGCCCAAGCGGGCGCTACTGATTGTTTTGATGCTGGTATTTGCTGTGGGCAATATTGCCAGTGCCATGGCGCCGGGGTTCTGGTCGTTTGTGGGGCTGCGCTTTATCGCGGGCCTGCCGCATGGCGCTTACTTTGGTGTGGCCGCGCTGGTTGCTGCGGGAGCCGTGCCGGTTGATCAGCGCGCCCGGGCCATTTCACGGGTCATGCTGGGCTTGACGACGGCTATCTTGATTGGCGCACCGCTGGGCACCTGGGCGGGAAATCAGTTTGGCTGGCAGATCGCCTTTGTGGGTGTAGGCGTCATTGCCTTGCTGACGGCTATGTTGATTCGGCTATGGGTACCTTTACAACCCTTCGATGCGCTGGCAAGCCCATTGCGTGAGCTGTCGGCGCTGGTGAAACAGCGTGTGCTGGTGACGGTTGCGATTGCCTGCGTAGGCTGTGGCGGCATGTTCTCGATTTTCAGCTACGTGATGCCGACATTGACGCAGCAGGCGGGCATGAGCGAGGCACTGGGGCCGCTGGTGCTGGTGATTTTCGGCATTGGATCGATTATCGGTAACCTGGTCGGCGGGCGCATGGCCGACAGAAACCTGATGCGTGCTATTCCGCGCATTCTGATCTGGTGCGCCGTTATTCAGGGCGGGTACTACTTTGCCGCCGATTACGTCTGGTCAGGACTCTTGTTTGTCGGCCTGGTGGGCACCTGTATGGCGCTTGCCCCGTCACTGCAAACCCGGTTAATGGATGTGGCGGGCAATGCTCAGACCATGGCGGCTTCGCTTAACCATGCAGCGTTCAACGGTGCTAATGCTTTGGGTGCCTGGCTTGCCGGGCTTGTGATCAGCGCAGGCTTTGACTGGTCGAGCACGGGGCCGGTCGGCACTGGTCTGGCACTCTGTGGACTGGCTATTTTCTTCTTCGGAAAATGGCTTGAAAAACGTAGCCCTGAGCCAGTGGCCGCCCACGCCCGGTAGCGCGAAAGTGGCAAAATAGCCTAATCGTCTCTAATGTGTATAGGGTGGAACCCATAAGGAGGTGACCCCATGCATACTCAAATGACGAAAAAATCGCGTATCTTGACCCTCAGTGCTATCGCCGCATTAACGCTAGGCTTAGCAGGCTGCGGTACGACCACCGGTGAACGTGCGGCCAGCGGCGCAGGTGTTGGCGCGGCGGTAGGCGCCGGGGCGGCAGCGGCAACCGGCGGCAGCATCGGTCAGGGTGCGGTGATCGGCGGCGGCGTTGGCGCGGCAACCGGTGCCGCGACCGACCGAGAAGATATCAGCCTGGATTAAGCGCTATATTCAGCACCGGCTATGACGCAATCAGTATTCAGCCACGTTGCGATAGATGTTAACGAGCTAGATGTTAACGACATAGCCTGAAGCCGCGCATGCCCATATGAAAATGATCGGCGTGCGCGGCGTTATAATCAGGGCCTAATACGTTACCAAACGTGCCGCAAGCGCCATCCCGCGCTGCCCGTAAAAACTCTCCAACGCTTCCTTCATCATCCCAGTGTTTAATCAGCGTAATGCGCTGTCCATTCTCGAATCGAAAGCCGATGACATCCAGCGCTTCAGCTGTCGCGTGTTCGCTGCGCCGGGCGTTTTCTCGGTGATAGATATTACGGCAGGCGAAGCTGCCCACGTGATCAACCTGGCGAACAGGGCTGCCCATTATCTCCTGGGCCGCAGGCTGTAACTCATGGCGTTCATACATCACCCAGGCAAGGGCCAGCGGGCAGGTGGCAACAAAGCTTTGGTTAAACCGTACGCTGCTGGACTGCATACGCACAATATTGGTGAGCGGGCAGCTTGCCGTGGGCGCGTAATCGGCAAGGGGTGTATAGCTAAGTTCGCCATCGGGCACGGTATTCAGCGCGGCCAGGCAGGCTTCTCTGTCACCGCTTAAACGTTTAATTTTCAGCTGAGTGATAGGAGTGATTGGGTCATCGACATAGAGAGGAGCCCACGGCGCCCAGTGGCGAGGGATTTCAATAATGCCTTTCTGTACGGCTACCCCAATGGCAATCAGCAATAATATAAACAGCGTGCTGCGCATCTAACCTCCTTGTGTATTCACGCAAACGCTACAGTCCACGCGGTGGGTGTGCGATACTGCGCACCTTTATAAACTTGTTGCTGGGCTACGTGTTTCGCCCACTATGTTTTTTAAGCCGTGTTTTTTAAACTAAGTTTTTTTAAACCATGTTTTCTTTTTCGCTAACTAGGGAAGCGCTTAATGTCCCAAGGTACGCTTTTTATTGTTTCGGCGCCGTCAGGTGCGGGCAAAACCAGCTTGGTTCGTGAGCTGATTGAAAGTCTTGATGGCATTCAGGTCTCGGTATCGCACACTACGCGTGCTAAGCGTGAGGGTGAGGTGGATGGTGTGAATTACCATTTCATCGACGTGCCGGATTTTGAGGCGATGATTAAGCGTGGCGATTTCTTTGAGTATGCCAAAGTCTTCGATAATTACTACGGCACGTCGCGCAAGGCAGCGCAAACGCTGCTGGAGGCGGGTCAGGATGTGATCTTGGAAATCGATTGGCAGGGCGCGCAGCAGGTACGCGAGCAAATGCCGAATGCGGTATCTATTTTTATTCTGCCTCCGTCGCGCGATGAATTGGAGCGCCGCTTGGCGAGTCGCGGTACCGACGAGCACGCGGTGATCGCGCGGCGTATGCGCGATGCGGTTAGCGAAATGTCACACTTTAACGAGTATGATTATCTGGTGATTAACGATGACTTCACCACGGCGCTTCAGGAACTGCAGTCGTTGGTGATCAGCCGTCGTCTAACGCTCGCCACTGTCAGCGAGCGGCACGCCCCGCTACTCGATGCACTCTTGTCATAAGCGCCTAGCGTCGAGTAATCTATAAGGTCCTATCATCACATTTTTCGCTGGGTCGGTGACGTTATCCAACAACGTCGGCCCGGCGTTGTCATTACAGGAAGGCCCCCATGGCTCGCGTAACTGTTGAAGATTGTCTGGAAAATGTCGAAAACCGCTTCAAGCTGGTGATGATTTCCACCCAGCGTGCTCGTCAGCTGGCCCGCGGTTCGCGCGATGCCCAACTGGCCTGGGAAAATGACAAGCCCACCGTAATGGCACTGCGTGAAATTGCCGCAGGTCTTGTCGATCACACCGTACTCGACGAGCCGGTTGAAGCACCTGTTCGCGCGCGCCCTGCTATGGCGCCCAGCGCTCAGATCGACGACTAAGGCTGAACGGATAGGGGCGCGGTAAATGTTCACCATTGATGACCTGGCCGATCGACTCGGCGGCTACTTACCCTCGGACGAGATCCAGCAGGTCAAACGCGCCTTTTACTACGCCGAGCAGGCCCATGACGGCCAGCGTCGGCGTTCAGGCGAGCCCTACGTTACCCACCCGCTGGCGGTCGCCAATATTCTGGCCAATATGCACATGGACCATCAAAGCCTGATGGCGGCCATGCTGCATGATGTCATCGAAGATACCGG
The DNA here is from genome assembly GCF_014897985.1 of Halomonas colorata. Lineage (GTDB taxonomy): Bacteria > Pseudomonadota > Gammaproteobacteria > Pseudomonadales > Halomonadaceae > Vreelandella > Vreelandella colorata. Next base: position 74,143 of record NZ_JABUZA010000016.1, on the reverse strand, counting down.
CGTTTCCAAGAAAGCCCTGGCGGCCCAGTTTGGCAAGCCCGTGGCGGAGCTTGTCGATGGCGTTTCCAAGCTGACTCAAATCACTTTTGAAGATAAAGCCGTGGCTCAAGCGGAAAATTTTCAGAAGATGGTGTTGGCAATGTCGCGGGATATTCGCGTCATTATCGTCAAGCTTGCCGACCGGCTGCATAACATGCGCACCCTCGGCGCGCTCAGGCCGGATAAAAAACGCCGCATTGCCCGTGAAACGCTGGAGATATATGCGCGTATTGCTGGCCGGCTGGGTATTAATACGATCCGCATCGAGCTTGAAGATCTCTCCTTTCAGGCGATCCACCCCATGCGCTCAGAGCGCATCAAGCGGGCCGTAGCCAACGCGCGTGGCCATCGGCGCAGCGCCATGCGTGAAATTCAGGCATCGCTACAGCAAAGCCTGGATGACGAAGTGCTTCAAGGCACGGTGGTGGGACGGCAAAAGCATCTGCTGTCGATCTATAAGAAGATGCGCGACCAGCGTAAGCCGTTTGCAGAAATCATGGACGTGTTCGGGTTCCGTATCATTACCGAGGACGTAGCCAGCTGCTATCGTATCCTGGGCGTGGTGCATAACCTGTATAAGCCGGTACCGGGGCGCTTTAAAGACTATATTGCCATCCCCAAGGCCAACGGCTATCAAAGTCTGCATACTACGCTGTTTGGCCCGCGCGGCATGCCGATCGAAGTCCAGATCCGCACCCGAGAGATGGAGGCCATGGCTAATAACGGCATCGCTGCCCACTGGCTTTATAAAGCAGGGCAAACGACCCATCCGATTGCCGAAGGCAGCCACGCCCGCGCCCGCGCCTGGGTCAAGGGGCTTCTGGAAATGCAGCGCCATGCGGGTAACTCGTTGGAATTTATCGAACACGTCAAAAACGACCTGTTCCCCGATGATATCTACGTGTTTACCCCCAAGGGCGACATCATGGAGCTGCCTCAGGGCGCGACGGTGATCGACTTTGCCTACAGCGTGCATACCGATATCGGCAATAACTGTATTGCCTGCCGTATCGACCGTCACTTGGCGCCGCTTTCAACGCGCCTGGAAAGCGGTCAGACGCTTGAGATCATTACCGCGCCCGGCGCACGCCCTAACCTTGCCTGGCTGAGTTTTGTATCCACCGCGAAGGCGCGCTCGGCGATTCGTCATGCCCTGAAGCATCAGCAGCAGACTGAAGCGATTACCCTGGGCCGTCGATTGCTTAATAAGGCGCTCACACCCTTTGAAACCAGCCTGGAAGAGCTTGATGAGAATCTGCTCAAGCTGGCGTTTAAAGAGTTGGATGTGGCCTCCCAGGATGCGCTTCTAGAGTCGCTGGGATTAGGCAACCGTATGGCGCATGTAGTGGCCAGACGATTAGTCGATATCGCTCATGGCGGGCGTCACGATGCTAATTTTGCCGCGGTTGATAGCGGCAAAGCCGTATTGATCAGCGGCGGTGAAGGCATGGTGATCAACTTTGCGCGCTGTTGCCATCCGCTACCCGGTGACCCGGTGCTTGGGCATCTTTCCATGGGCAAGGGGCTTGTCGTTCACCGCGCCGAGTGCCGCAATCTTATTGAACATAAAAACGACCCGGACAAGCTGTTCACGCTGGAGTGGTCTGAAACCATTGATGAAGACTTTCCGGTGGCGCTGCGAATTGAAATTGAAAGCCGGCGTGGCCTTGTGGCCGAGCTTGCTGGCCTTGTCACCGATGCCGACGCCAATATTGAGCGCATCGGTATCGAAGAGCGCGATGCGCGTCTCTCTACGGTCAATCTAACCCTGTCTGTGAAAGGTCGCGTTCATCTTGCGCGCATTATAAAGCGTATCCGTAACTTGCCTAATGTAAGCAAAATTACGCGTATGACCAATTAAAGCCGTAATACCAGTTTGGCTGAATCGTTATTGTGCATCGGCCATGCCGTGCTATGGCGGCGAGTCTTCATATTCTAATAAAAACGTTAGATAAATAAGCTAGTTAGATAATTAACGCTAAATAACTATTAATGTTAAAACTAATGTTAAGAACTCAGGAGCGAGACATCGTATGAGCAACAAAGCTGTTATTAATACCGATAAAGCCCCCGCCGCGATTGGTCCATACTCGCAGGCCATTAAAGCCGGTAATACGGTCTATCTTTCTGGTCAGATTCCGCTGGACCCGACCACCATGGAGCTGGTGTCCGAGGATTTTGAAGCGCAGGCGCGTCAGGTGTTTGCCAACCTGAAAGCGGTATGCGAAGAGGCGATGGGATCGCTTAGCGATGTGGTTAAACTGAATTTGTATCTGGTCGATCTGGATAACTTCGCCATCGTCAATAAAGTGATGGAAGAGTTCTTCTCCTCACCGTTTCCGGCCCGCGCCGCGGTGGGTGTGAAAGCGCTTCCCAAAGGCAGCCAGGTAGAAGCCGAAGCCGTTATGGTTATCGGTGATTAATACGCCGTAAAAAACCGGCCAGAAGCAATGGTTAGCGTCTGGCCGGTGTGTATCTAACGTTTACTTATCCAGCGTTTATGTATCTTTCACGCTGCTGTGCGCTTGTAGTGCTCAGGCTTTCTGAGGCTTTAAAAAGCCGCCCTCTTTAAGTATTTGTGCATATCCTTCACGGTAGCTTGGGTAGCTAAACTGGTAGCCGGTTTCGAGAATACGCTGGTTATCGCACCGCTTGCTGGCCCGACGGCGCAGCGGCGACTGCATGGTATCGGTAGATTCCACCTTGAGCTGCTTACCAATCCAGGCCATCACGTTATGCATGGTGACCGGCTCGCAGTCGCTACCCAGGTACAGGTTCGCAAGCGGCTGGCCGCTTTCCTGAATGCGGATCAAGTGGGCCAGAATACCGGTACAGTCATCCCGGTGAATGCGGTTGGAGTAGATAACCGGCGTAACGGCGGCGATACGGCCTTCCGCTACCTGATGAATCAAGCGATCACGGCCTGGGCCATAGATACCTGAAAAGCGCACAACGGTGCCGGGTAGCGGGTGATCAAACAGCATCTGTTCGGCTTCACACATCAGCATGCCGGAGAAGCTGGTGGGGCCAGTGGGGCTCTCCTCGTTGACCTCTTCGCCTTCCTGCTGGCCATACACGCTGGTCGACGATACGAAGAAGACGCGGCGCGGCGGCTTTTCGTGCTGCTCCATCACGCTCAGCACTCGCTTCAGGCCTTCTGGGTAGGCACTTTGATAAGCGCTTTCTTCAAAGCGGTCGGCGCTTACGCTATAAATTACGTAGTCTGCCTGGGGAAGTGCAGATGCGTTGGTTTCATCAAGTTCGTTAAGGTCAAGCGCCAGGGGCTCAATGCCTGTGCCTTTTAATGCCGCTGTTTTACGACGTACGCCAATGACGCGATGTCCCTCATCAATTAACTCGCGCCCTAAGGTAATGCCAAGATCACCACAACCGATAATCAGTACAGTTAGCTTCACCTTATCCACTCCTTTTGATAAAAATTCCCTATTGGATACAAAGTCCCTGCGAGATATGACATCGTCAGCAGGGTTTGCTTATCCTTTTCCGTCCCGCTGACTGCCATGATGTTAGTCACGAGCTGCTACGAGAGGATGCCCACTGGCGCCGTTATGACTTTAACAGAACTTCGCTACATCGTAACCCTTGCCCAAGAGCGCCACTTCGGTCGTGCGGCTGAACGCTGCCATGTATCGCAGCCAACGCTTTCTGTGGCGGTGAAAAAACTTGAAGAGGAGCTGGATATACCGCTGTTTGAGCGCTCCAAGTCCACGATTCAGGTAACCCCACTTGGCGAGAAGATCATCGCTCAGGCCCAGCGTGTGCTGGAGCAAAGCCGGTTGATTTATGAAATGGCCAGTGCCGGTAAAGATCAGCTATCGAATCCGCTACGCATCGGGGCTATTTACACCATCGGCCCGTATTTATTTCCGCACCTGATTCCCGCACTTGCCAACATTGCGCCGCAAATGCCGCTGTATATTGAAGAAGGTATGACCGGAACGTTACGTGCTAAGCTAAAAAACGGTGAGTTGGATGTCATTATTGTGGCGCTACCGTTTACTGAAACCGATATTGTGACCAAGCCTATTTACGAAGAGCAGTTTGAAGTATTGATACCGGCAAATCATCGCTGGGTTGAGCGCGAGGCTATTCGTAAAGAGGAGTTGCTGGAAGAGCGCCTGCTGCTGTTGGGGGAAGGCCACTGCTTTAGGGACCAGATTCTTGAAGCGTGTCCGGCGATTACCCAAAAGCTCAATAACCCGAATAACACCTTGATTGCCGAGGGCGGGTCGCTGGAAACCATTCGCCATATGGTGGCGTCACGGCTAGGGATTACCGTATTGCCGCAGTCAGCATTAGGAACCGATCAATATGAAAATGCCATGCTTGAGAGCCGGCCCTTCGTCGACCCAGCCCCTTCACGGACGGTGGCGATCGCCTGGCGGGCCAGCTTCCCGCGCCCTAAAGCGATCGACGCCCTAGTGAATGCCATCAGCCAGTGCCAACAGCCTGCCCAAAAGCGTAAAGCGCACTCATGAGCGATCTTAACGGGCCCGTTACTGCGCTCAAAGGCGTCGGTGAAGCGTTAGCGCTCAAGCTTTCGCGGTTGGGCATTGAACACGTTAGTGATCTGCTTTTCCACCTGCCGCTGCGCTACCAGGACCGTACCCGGCTAACGCCGATCGGCCTGCTACGCGCCGGCCAGGAAGCCGTGATCGAAGGTGAGGTGACCGCCTCGGATGTCGTCAAGGGGCGGCGTCGAAGTTTGTTGATACGCCTGCGCGACGGCAGCGGTATTTTAAGCCTGCGTTTTTTTCACTTTTCGCCTGCTCAACAGCAGCAGTTACGCCCGGGCGTTTCGGTACGTGCGTTTGGTGAAGCGCGGGCCGGGGCCACCGGGCTTGAAATTTATCACCCCGAGTATCGCTTGAATACGGCGGGTGAAACGCCGGTCGATGAGTATTTTACCCCGATCTACCCCACCACCGAAGGCTTGAACCAAGCCCGCTTGCGGGCATTGACGCAGCAGGCGCTTGGCTTACTGGATAGCGCGCCTAAAGCGCTGCCCGATGTTATCCCTGATGCGCTGCGCCAGCGCTTTCACCTGCCGGGGCTCCACGCCTGCCTGCATTTACTGCATCAGCCCCCGCCTGATGTTGATATTGATAAGCTTTCCAGCGGCCAGCATTCCGCCACGCGCCGCCTAGCGCTGGAAGAGCTTTTAGCGCATCAGCTTAGCCTGCGAGAAGTTCGCCTGCGTATCCAGGCCGACGGCGCGCCGGAGCTGCCTTCTGGGCGTGGCCTGCAGGCGCGCTTTTTAGCCCAGCTGCCGTTTGCCCTAACGGGTGCCCAGCAGCGCGTGCTTGAGGAAATCACGCTGGATTTAAGCCGTCCAGCGCCCATGCTACGCCTGGTGCAGGGCGATGTGGGGTCGGGAAAAACCGTGGTGGCCGCCATGGCCGCGCTGGCCGCGCTTTCCGGCAATTGTCAGGCTGCCATCATGGCGCCTACCGAAATCCTCGCAGAGCAGCACTACCGGGCGTTTAAAGCCTGGTTTGAACCACTAGGCATCGAAGTCGCTTGGCTTGCAGGCAAACTGAAGGGCAAAACTCGCCTGGACGCTAAGGCCGCGATTGCCGATGGCCGTGCGCGCATGGTGGTCGGCACCCACGCGCTGTTCCAGGATGACGTGCATTTTCAGTGCCTGGGGCTGGCGATTATCGATGAACAGCACCGCTTTGGTGTCCACCAGCGCTTGGCGCTGCGCGAAAAAGGCGAAGCGGGCGGGCTAACCCCGCACCAGCTGATCATGACCGCTACACCCATCCCGCGTACGCTTGCCATGAGCGCCTATGCGGACCTGGATGTTTCGGTCATCGATGAGCTTCCGCCAGGGCGTACCCCGGTTAAAACCGTGGTGGTAGCGGATGAGCGTCGCCCCGAAGTCGTCGAGCGGATTCGCAATGCCTGCAGCGAGGGCCGCCAGGCTTATTGGGTATGTACGCTGATTGATGAGTCCGAAGCGCTGCAGTGCCAGGCCGCGGAAGTCACCAGCCAGGAATTGACGCAAGCGCTGCCCGAGCTTGCCATCGGCCTGATTCATGGGCGTATGAAGGCCAGTGAAAAAACCGAAGTGATGACCGCCTTTAAAGAGGGTGAGCTGGATCTGCTGGTCGCCACCACGGTGATTGAAGTGGGGGTGGATGTACCTAATGCCAGCCTGATGATTATTGAAAACCCTGAACGCTTGGGGCTTTCCCAACTACATCAGCTGCGCGGACGTGTCGGCCGGGGAAGTACGGAAAGCTTCTGCGTACTGCTTTATCACCCGCCGCTTTCCAAAAGCTCCCGCGAGCGCCTGAGCGTCATGCGTGAAACCACCGATGGTTTCCGTATTGCGGAAAAGGATCTGGAAATTCGCGGCCCGGGTGAGGTGCTGGGCACCCGGCAGACCGGCCTTGCGCAAATGAAGATTGCCGACCTGGAACGCGATGCCGACCTGTTGGAGCGCGTGACCTCCTTGGCCTCCGAGCTGCAAAGCGAGCCGCATATTACCGCGGTACTGGTGCGGCGCTGGCTAGGCGAGGCCGCAGGACGCTACGGGCAGGTGTAGCGGCCTGCGGTGAAGTCTTATACCTTGACGCTAGCGCTGTTGGCATCTTCGATAGCGGCTGGCGTGCTGGTCAAGCGGTTAGCCGCTTCGCCTAGAGGCACCAGCTGTTCGGCAATCAGGCGTAGCTGGCTTTGAATGGGCCGATACAGCGTCAGCGCTTTCTCTTCCCCCTCTTCCCGGTGAACGCTCTGCTCGTTTAGCTGCGCGAGTAGCTCGCTTGCCTGCTCATCCAGCGGGGCGATGAACTGGCGTTTATCCAACTGTTCGGACAGTTGCCCCAGCAGTTCGCTGATACGCTTGGCAGAAGGCATCGATGCCGCGTCTTCCTCATCTTCCGCCAGGCGATGGCGGTGGGCGCCCAGCGCTGAGAGGTGGCTCAACAGCGTATTGGAAAGCACCAGAAAGCGCAGTCCATTGTCGGCATCCTGCTTACGGTAGTGTCCCGGCTCATGAAGCATATTGGTCAGCAGCGTAGAGAGCGCGGCATCGGCGTTATGGGCATTACGCCGGGCCAGGCGATAAGCCAAATCATCCTGCTTGCCCTCTTCATACTGATGAACAATTTCATCCAGATAGCGGCGGTGATTGGTAATCGCCTTTGCGGCTTCACGGTAGAGCCGACGGCCCTGCCAGTCGGGCAGAATGAAAAACACCGCAAGCCCTGCAATCAGCGAGCCAATCAAGGTATCAAACAAGCGCGGCCAGATAAGATCAAAGCCGTCGCCCACCTGATTAAAGCTGCACAGCACCAGCAAGGTGATGGAAGCTGTCGCCACGACATAACGTTTTTCCCGGTTGGCAAAAAAGGTGACACCGGCGGCCACCGCAATCACGCTCTGCACGCTTGGCTGGGGGAACAGGCTGATCGACACCCAGCCTGCCGTAAGGCCCAGCACCGTGCCCAAAATACGTTGGGAAAGAAAGCGCCGCGTCGTGGCGAAGTTAGGTCGACATACAAACAGGGTCGTCAGCAAGATCCAGAAGCCCTGCTCGGGGTCCAGCCACTGAAGCAAACCGTAGCCCACCATCAGCGCGGTTGTCAGGCGTACCGCATGACGAAAGGTGGGAGAGCCAAGCGTAAAGTTGAGCTGTACTCGCTTCCACGCTTCCAGCAGGCTGGAAGGCGAGCGATCATAAAGTGCGCTATCGCGACGGTCATCAGTGGTGTCCGGGTTATGCGCACTGGCAATCTGCGCTTCAAGCGTGGCAAGGTTACTGGCGAGTGCGTTAAGCGGATGCAGCAGGGCACGCCATTCGGGCTTGCCGCGTTCGCTTAAATTATCGATGGAGGCTCTCAGGTCAGCAAGCGCCTGTTCGCTCTGCTGGTGATCAAAGGGCCGGTTAAGCAGTAGTGATTTGGCCAACTGACGGCAGGCGCGCCCCTGCTGATCTAACAGCCGCTGGCAGCGAAACAGCACATCGTGGTGGAAAAACGCCTCGGTGAGCGCGCTATAAGGGTAGTGGGTCGAGCTTGCCCGCTCATGAATGTCCTGGGCAATAAAGTAGATGCGCAGATAGCGGTTAAGTTTTTGACTGCCGCGCTGGCCTTCCAGGCGACGAAAAATCATCTCTTTGGCCTGATTGAGCGCATCCACCACTTTGCCATTCTGGCGCGCCAGGGCCACTCGGCGAGCCTCGACATCGACGCCGCGTACCGGCTCAAACAGAGCCGATTTGAGTATTAAGAACTCGCCTAGCGCTTTATAGACTCGTGCCATGCTTTGTTTGACGGGCTGACGGGAAAAAAGCGCACACCAGATAACCGAAATAACCCCGTACCAGGCGGCGCCTGCTAAGAGCAGCAGCTGGCGAGACGCCACGTCGGCATCCACGCCGCCATGCTGCTCAATATTGATCATTGAGTAGATCGATAAAATCAGCGTGCCGGAGGCAATCGTGGCGTACCGCTGACCGATAGCGCCCAACATGATCAGAGTGAACGTGGAGGTTCCCAGCCCTAGTGCAAATAGCCATGGCCAAGGGAAAAGCCACTGCACGATAAATGAGGCCAAGGTAAAACATATCAGCGTGACCAGCAGCGCCTGTAAGCGGCCCTGCCAGCTGTCATCGGTTTCGGAAAGGGCACAGGCGATAATTCCCAGGAAAAGCGGAATAACCAACGCTACATCGCCCATTATGCCGCTAAACAGTAGCGCTGCGCTGAACGCGATAAAAACGCGCAGACTATAAGCAAACTTATCGAGGGTCCAAAGACGCCGAAGCGGCAGTGAAATAGGCATAGATGCTCTTGTTGTGGGTCGATGTTAGACTTTAGTATAAACGCTAAGCTTGGGTCGTTGCTATGGCTTGTGGCTTAACTTGGCGTGCGCCTAAGGCATTTCGACGACCCGTTTACCTAAATTATCCCCATTGAGTAAACCAATCAGCGCTGGCGCAACGCTATCCAGCCCGCCGGAAATTTTATCGAGCTTCCACGCGAGGCGTTTTTGAACGACTAACGGCTGCATAAATTGTTGAAAGGCATCCCAGTAACGCAAGTAGTCGGGCACGACAAAAGGATGAACCGCGACGTTTTTTTGCCTTAGCTGTGCAAAGTTATCAGGGCTTTTACGCGGATTACGGGTCTGATACTGGCTTACTAACCCACACAGCACAATGCGTCCGTTAGTAGCCATTGATTCAATCGCTGTCGTGAAGGCGCGCCCCCCGATATTTTCAAAGTTAAGCGTAATTCCAAAAGGCGCCGCGTCATGTAGCTGCTCGATATAATCCGGGCTGCGATGATTGAGTACGCTCTTAAATCCTTTGTCATGCAGCCAGGCGCGCTTGTCGGCCCGCCCGGCCGTGACGATGACGTTTGCCCCTTGGTGCTGGGCAAGCTGCGCCGCGATAGAACCCACCGCGCCTGCGGCGGCGCTGACCAGTACGCTATCTTGAGCAGTAGGCTGCCCCAAGCGCTGCATACCCACCCAGGCGGTAAATCCCGTCATTCCCAGCGGATGCAGGTAGGCTTCTGGATCGCTACCCTCCGGAACAGGGGTTAGCTGCTGCCCGTCAGAAGCAACGATCTCCTGCATGGGAAGGTGACCTACGACGAAATCGCCGCGCTTGAAAGAAGGCCCGTTGCTGGCAATTACTTCGGCCAACGTCCAGCCGGACAACGGGCTGCCGACGGCCCAGCGCTCGATATAGTCGTACCCGGCTGGCTGCATACGTGTACGCATATACGGATCAACGCTGATATAGCGGGGTTTTAACAGTAACCGTGGTGTTTTGGGCAGGCTAATCAATGTCTTTTGGATATGCTCAGGGCGTAGTTTGCCGGTAGGCAAGTGTGCAAGCTTTAAGCCTATCGTGGTTACTATGGATGCGGTCATGGCTATCCGGTTATCGAATTAACAGTGTTAACGTTACCGCGAATAAAAGCCCAAGGCGTATTTAAGGCGTGTTTAAAAAGTCGTGCTCATAACATTATGACGGGGAGATGATAGGCAAAGAGAGCAGGGGCCCGCCACCCAAGGGTGGCGGGTAACCGCTAGAAGTAGCGCTACAAGTACTTCAGCAGCTTTTGCAGCTTGTTCATATCGGCGGAGTCACCGACAAGGCGTACCTCGCCGTTGAGCATTCCGTCGAGGAAGGCCTGCTGCGTTGGTTTCCTGAGGATACGTAACGCGGCGTCTTGATCGCGAAAGCGTAGCTCAAGATCCAGATCGACCGGCAAGCCTTTACCTGAAGTGATGCCTTTTGGCGTCATTCGGTAGTAACGGGCGACGGTTAAGTCTTCCGTGGCAATACCCCAGTCTAGGCCGCGCATTCGTTCAAGCTGTTCACGAAAGCGCGGCTTGCGGCGCAGGGCGCGTTTGAGCATAAAGCTCAGCAGCCACAGCGTCAGCTTGAGCTTCATTAGGAAACGGCGTCCTTAAGCGCTTTGCCCGGCTTGAAAGCAACGTTTTTGCTTGCCGGAATCTGTAGAGGAGCGCCTGTTTGTGGGTTTTTACCGGTGCGCGCTGCACGCTCACGAACAGTAAAGGTACCAAAACCGATCAAAGCCACATCTTCGCCTTTCGCGACGCTGTTGGTGATTTCATCCAGAATGACGTTCAGGACCTGGCCTGCTTTGTCTTTGGAGAGATCGGCACTTTCAGCGATGGCAGCAGCGAGTTCAGGTTTGCGCATAAGGAATTCCCCTCATTAAAATTAAGTATGAAGTGTAGCGGTGTTATTAAAAACGCCACCCAGGCTGGGTTAGCTTATCTAGCCTAGTCGTGAACGCGGTGAAAATCAGCCCAGTAGCGCAGGTGCGGCTCTGGAAAGCTCCACTTTCCGTCTCACGCAGCCCCCTGTCAACGCAAAACCGACTAAATTCCCGTCTTTATCTTCGCCAAGCGCGCTCATGTCGCTCCCTTCGCCCTCAATTCGCCAGCGTTCGGGTGGGATAAGCGGCGGGTAGGCTACCACCGGCAATAGCGGTGTTTTAACGATAACGGGCCAGGCGCCGAAGCTTACCGGGGTTGGCGTGCCGGAAAGCGTTGCCGCCAGCGCCTTGGCGCAGGCCTGTAGCGGCTGGACATACATGGCGTTGATGCTGTCGATACAGGCAACGTCACCCAGGGCATAGATATGTGGATTCGAGGTACGCAGGTGACGGTCTACCTGAATACCCTGGTCAGAGACGGCAAGCCCTGCTGTTTTGGCTAACCCCGTTCTTGGGGCAAGGCCGGTGGCCAGTAAGACAATATCAGCGTTGATGACCGCGTCATTATCCAGTGTCAGCTTGACGCTGCTGTCCTCGCCGATGTCGATATCCTTCAGCGTGCGGCCAAGCGCCAACTGGATACCTGCTTCGCCAAAGGCTTCGCCCAGCGCAACGCCGAGCGGTTCAGGCAGTAGTCTGGGCAGCGGAGTGGTTTCCGGCGCAATCAGGCTTATCTGATGGCCGCTCGCGTGCAGGTCATTGGCGAATTCGCAGCCCACCAGACCCGCGCCGATAATGGCAATGCGCGCAGGCCGCTCATGCAGAGCGGTGTAAAATCGACGGTAGTCATCCAGATCGTTAATAACAAAAAAGTGCTGGGACACACTTGCTGGAATGGCAAACGGTGCCCGGGGCTCGGCACCGGTGGCAAGTACCAGGGCATCGTAGCTCAGCGTTTGTCCATTGCTAAGCCAAAGCGTTTGGGTGTCTGCAGATACCTGCTCTACCGGGGTAGAGGCCATGACCTGGATATTCAGCTCTTCAGCAAGGTCGGTGGCTGACTGCCTCGCCAGCTGGTCGGGTTTGAGCCCTTTCGCAAATCCGGTCGAGAGAAGCGGTTTGCTGTAATCATCGCCGCTGTCGGCACTGATCAGCGTGATGCTGCGCTGATCGCCCAGACGGCGTAACGCTCGGGCAAGCCCAATGCCTGCCATTCCCGTGCCGATAATGATCAGCTCGGCGTGGGCGCTGGTGGAATCAACCGTATGTGATGCAGGCATGCCATCCCCAAATAGTCAGTGCAACAAAAGCCAATAAGACCACCATGTTACACTACCCGCTCTGTTTTTTTGACCAGGAGTACTCGGTGGCGACTTCCTCTTTTCGGCAAGCACACGCTTTCCCTGTTTGGCAGCCCGTGGCCGCGCTGCGCCCTACCATGAGTGCTTCGTGGTGGCAGTGGGTGGCTTCTACTGATTCGTTAACCGCCCGCCTGACGGCAGCAGGGAGTGAAAGGCCATTTCGTGTGCGCCTTTTACGCCAAGGCGTCGGCATGCCCCAGCCAGACGAAGCCCAGGCCTTGGGGCTCGCGTTACGTCATTATGCCTGGCTACGTGAGGTGGCACTTTGCGTGGGCGATACGCCCTGGGTAGTGGCTCGCTCGGTGGCGCCTCTGACGCAGTTAAAGGGGCAGCATCTGGAGAAACTGGGCGAGCGCTCGCTGGGCAGCTGGCTATTTCGTCAGCCTGATTTGATCCGCGGCCCGCTTGAGGCCACCGTCTGTGTTCCACGCTTTGCTTACCCAACGGATGCCGAGAGCCTTTGGGGGCGGCGCTCCGTATTTCAGCACGCCGGGCTTTCACTGCTCGTGCAGGAGTACTTTTTATCCTCTATGGCTAATGATCTTCGCCTGCCTTCGCGGTAGGCTTGCTCGGCATCTCTTCTTTTCGTGAGGTAAGCATGGATCGTTCTTTGTTGCGGCCAACCGGGTGGGCGCGATTGGCAGATTTTTTACACTTGATGCGGCTGGACCGCCCCATTGGTACTTGGCTATTGATGTGGCCGACCCTGTGGGCGCTCTGGGTGGCGGCGGAAGGTGTGCCGGGCCGTAACGTACTGCTTATTTTTGTGGCGGGTGTATATGTAATGCGCGCTGCGGGGTGTGTGGTGAACGATTATGCCGACCGGCATTTTGATGGCCACGTAAAGCGCACCAAAAATCGCCCGCTGGCAACCGGACGTATCAGTGAAACCGAAGCCCAGCTGCTGTTTATCGGCCTAGTGGCGGTCGCGTTTATTTTAGTGCTGCTCACCAACTGGTTTACGGTGCTCTTATCGCTGGGCGGGGTCGTACTGGCGTTTATTTATCCGTTTATGAAGCGCTACACCCACTTTCCTCAGGTGGTGCTCGGGGCGGCTTTTTCCTGGGCGATCCCCATGGCGTTTGGCGCCGTATTAGGGCATGTACCGCTAGATGCCTGGCTACTGTTTTTTGCCAACGTGCTGTGGACGGTGGCCTACGATACTCAGTACGCCATGGTTGATCGTGATGATGATTTGAAAATCGGCATTAAATCAACGGCAGTGCTTTTTGGTGACGCAGATCGTCTGATCATTGGCTTGTTGCAGATCGCCACGCTCGCGCTTTTGGCCTGGGTCGGCGTGCGCGTCGGGTTAGGCGGCTTTTTCTGGCTGGGGCTTGCCGGCATGGGGGCGACGTTTATCCATCAGCAGCGCCTGATTCGCCATCGTGAGCGTGACCCGTGCTTTCAGGCATTTTTGAATAACCACTGGGCGGGGCTGCTCATTTTTGCAGGCATTGCGCTTAGCGAATGGCCGGTTGTGGGCTAAGCCTGCTCAGCGCGATTAATGCTTGTCATATAAGTGTCATCAAGTCATGGTGTTATTGTCACTGAGATGTCATTGAATTTCCTTCTTTGAACACCGTGAGGCCCTGGGATGACCGCCAAGACCGTTTTGATTGTCGATGATGAAGCGTCTATCCGCGAGATGATCGCCGTAGCGCTGGAAATGGCGGACTATCGCGTGCTTGAAGCGGATAACGCCCAGGATGCCCACGCGCTGGTGGTAGACCACCAGCCCGACTTGCTACTGCTTGATTGGATGATGCCGGGCACCAGCGGTATTGAGCTGGCAAGACGCCTAAAGCGTGAAGAAGCGACGGCTGAACTGCCCATTATTATGCTCACCGCCAAAGGCGAAGAGGATAATAAGATTCAGGGGCTTGAGTCGGGGGCGGATGATTACATTACCAAACCTTTTTCACCGCGCGAGCTGGTCGCACGCCTGAAAGCCGTACTGCGTCGCGCCACGCCACGCGGCGTGGAAGACCCGATCGAAATCAATGGCCTGCTGCTGGATCCGGTTAGCCACCGCGTAAGCGCTCACGGTAAGGCGCTTGAAATGGGGCCTACCGAATACCGCCTGCTGCAGTTCTTTATGACCCACCAGGAGCGGGCTTACACACGCAGCCAACTGCTCGATCAGGTGTGGGGCGGCAATGTCTACGTTGAGGAGCGCACCGTGGATGTCCATATACGGCGCTTGCGTAAAGCATTGGGCGAAGTGCATCAGAACCTGATCCAGACGGTACGGGGTACCGGTTATCGCTTCTCTGCCCGGGTGTAATCGTGCGCCTGTGGAGCCGTGAGCTGTGGCGCATTGCCTGGTTAGCGACCATTGGGGTTTGCCTGGGATGGCTATTGGGTTCGGCAGGGCTGGGGTTATCGGCCGGATTGGCCGTCTGCTTGTTCTACCATCTACGTCAGCTACGCGTGCTTTTTCAGTGGCTCACCCTCAATCCGCATAATGAACCGCCCGCGGCCAGTGGCATGTGGGGGGATCTGCTTGATCGTCTTTATCGCTATCAAAAAAGCCAGCGTATCACCCAGGGACGATTACGGGCGACGCTGGCACGCATTCAAGAATCCTCTGAGGCTATGCGCGACAGCGTAGTCATGCTTGACCGGCACGGTGATCTTGAGTGGTGGAACAGCGCCGCAACGAAGATGCTGGGCCTGCAGACAGCGCATGATCGTGGTCAGCACATCACCAATCTACTGCGCGACCCAGACTTTATCAGCTACTTCAATGCACGCAATTATAGCGAGCCGTTAACTCTGACCTCGCCGATTGATGAGCGTAGCGTCCTGCAATACCAGATTACCCTCTACGGTGACGATGAGCGCTTGGTGATGGCGCGGGATATCACCCGTTTACATCGCCTTGAGCAAATGCGCCGCGATTTCGTCGCCAATGTTTCCCACGAACTGCGTACTCCGTTGACCGTTCTTCTGGGCTATCTGGAAACCTATGGCGATCTGGCCGACCAGCTTCCGCCCCGCTTAGGCCGGGGTATTGAGAAGATGCAGGAGCAGACCCAGCGTATGCAAAATCTGGTGAATGATCTGCTGCTGCTGTCGCGCTTGGAGATTGATCAGGGTGGCGAAGATCATCAGCCGTTATCTATTGAGCGCCTTCTGAATAGTGTTTGTCAGGATGCACTCGCTCTATCGCACCACCAGCATAGCATGCGTGTCGAGATTGAAAACGATGCGGGGTTGGTGGGAAGTGAGCAGGAAATTCGCAGCGCCATTTCCAACCTGACTTTTAATGCCGTGCGCTATACGCCGCCAGGCAGCCAGATTACTCTGCGCTGGATGGCACTGGCGAACGGTGATGCCTGTATCGAAATCGAAGATAATGGCCAGGGGATCGATCCTGTGCATATTCCCCGGCTAACCGAGCGTTTTTACCGCGTTGATAAAGGCCGCAGCACCACCACGGGCGGTACGGGGTTAGGGCTTGCCATCGTTAAACACGTATTGTTACGTCATGATGCGCAGCTTCAGGTTGAGTCACACCCTGGTGAAGGCGCTCTATTCCGCTGTGTTTTTCCTGCCGTTCGATTGGCTGTCCTTTAAAGCCCTCTTCTTTTGCCTTTTAATAATCCTTGTACAAGTGTGTCACGATGTCAGTCAATTATGGTCAAAGGTTACCCATGTGCCATTTTTAACCAGTATGTGCTCCATTTAAACGGCAATAGAAAAGCTATTTGGCATGTGGGTGTTTTTGTAAGATGTTGTTTTATATTAAATATTTATTTTTTTGTCATTTTTGGCATTGGTCCTGCAATACTTTAAGCAAGGAAGACTACCGCAGGAAATGGTAAGCCAGGATGGCGCTTCCTTAAAATTATGCGGTATTAAACAGCGATCTAGGAGACGGAATATGATGTCCAAGGAACTACTCAAGAAAGCTGGTATTTTAGGTGTAACATTTGGTCTGATGGCAAGCCCATTTGCGTTTGCTCAAGAACCAGCTAACCCAAGCGGTAATATTTCTCCAGATGAGCAGCCGGTTGAATCTCAATCACACGATTCTACACAAGCAGGCTCTTCTGACTACGATCAAGACGATCTGATTCACGAAGAAGGCGATAACGCAGCGCATAACGATGGCGCAATGGGTTCCACGCACTCTGGCACTCATACCGAGAATGACGCAATGGGCTCTGGCCCAACTGGCGAAACCTCAGGTGGCGATACCTCTTTTGAATCTGACGATTTACCCAAAGAGAATAGTTCAGTAACGACTGAGCAATAAAAGTCATCATGTTTTTATAGATGCTCAGGAAGAGCTAGCATGGGATAAGGATTTCCCACTGCATGGATGCTCACTGATTCAAGGAACGAATCAAGCGACAATCAGAACGTTAGTCAGGGTAAATTCCAAGGTTGGAGTCCCGCAAAAGGAAAGGAAGCTAACGTTAGATATTGTCCATAGCTACGAGATCAAGACCCTGCCACGGCGGGGTCTAATCTTTTGTGGGAAAAAATATTTTTTTTGAAAATGAAATTTGTTGCTCTGCTTTGATGCTTTAGGTGACTGCCAGCCTGATTTTAATAGGCTCACCACCTAGTTTTTTAAAACACAATACGCCCTGCGACTACACAGTGTGCCACTTTGGTTGAATAACAAAGACGCATGTGCCATTATTACGCAACACGTTAGCGTGCTATCTATTTGTGCGGCGGTGTTTTGCGTGCAGCGTTTATTCAGCATGTGCCTGATATTTAAAGCTAATATTTATATATGGCATTGTTGGCATTTCTAATGCAAAAGATAGATGAGAGCGATAGCCGCTAGACGATTAGCTGGGCATTAGCTATAGCTATCAACCTTATAAGCGGCATTCATGTTATCAGGAGTAAGTCATGTTATTTAAAGCAATGGTAAAAAAAGTAGGTATCTTCAGTGTTTCTTTGGGCCTTATCGCAAGCCCGCTGGCATTTGCGCATAGCTCTATCGAGTTAAACAAAGATCGCTCTGTCGGTGAGATTACTCATCAGTCACAGTCCACCCGTACGTCTGAGTCAGCCACTTACGCTGCGAACGAGCTGAACCACGGTGACAGCGATCGTATGAACACTAACTACTCGCCGACTAGCCAGCAAGAGAGTGACCGTCAAAACACAAGCTCTTACAAAGCGTCTGATTTAACGCGCGATGAAGGCGACAGCACTGATTGGTAAGCCTTTTCTACTCTAAGTTAATAAAAACCTAGGGTGGTAAGAAACAAAGGTAGTAAGAAAAATTAGCAAGCATAAAAAACCCCGCTCATGCGGGGTTTTTGCGTTTCAGAACTAACCACTCGGCTATGCAGAGCCTTGGTGCGTGAGTTCGCGAGCCGTGCGGTAATGTTGGTCCCACATCAAGACGGCGCCTGCCACCGCGCCGGGTATCAGAAAGAGGTTGGCCAGTGGTATCCAGGTGATCAGGGTTACCAAGCCGCCATAGCTAAGGCTTTGCCACCAGCGCTTGGTAAGCCGTTGGCGCATATCTTTAAATGCGACCTTATTATTATCCATGGGATAGTCTAAGTAAGTAATGGCCATGATCCATGCTGAAAATAGCCCCCATAGCAGAGGCGCAAAAAGATTCAGTCCCGGTATCCAACTGATAATAAACAGCGCAATGGCGCGGGGGGCGATATAGCCTAGCTTAACCAATTCCCGGCCTACGGCATCAATCGCCGTTTTGGTCAGTCCCCGGTCATCCAGCGGAATTCGTCCGGTTGCCTGAATTTCCACTTTCGACGCCAGAAAGCCGTAAAAAGGCGCCGCGATAAGGTGAGTGATCAAGGTAAAGGTAAAAAACACCACGGCGAGTAAGCTAATCATGAAAAGCGGCCAGATCAGCCAGGAGAGCCAGTCAAGCCAGGTAGGTACCAGGCTCATCCAGTGATCCAGCCAGCCGGAAAAGCGATTGACCACAACGCCTAACATGGCGCCATAAACAAGGATATTGACGAGGATAGGCAGGAAAATATATCGCCGCAGACCCTTTTGATAGACCAGGCGCGTGCCCTGCTTAAGCGCTGTTATCGCATCCAACATGTCACTCATTCCTCATAAACGCAGACGTCCAGGCTGGTGTCAGCCCAGACGTATTGCAAGAGGAAATGCCTCGTGGGTCAAGGCTTTTTCGCTACCTTCTGATCGACGGTGTCCAGATCGCTATGGCGAATATCGAGCCCCTTGACGAGGTATACCACGTACTCCGCCAGATTGTCGGCATGGTCACCAACGCGTTCCAGTGCGCGCAGTACCCACATGATGCTAAGTATTGAGCTAATCGAGCGTGAATCTTCCATCATGAAGGTCATTAGCGAGCGCATGGCACTGCCGTACTCATCATCGACCGACTCGTCTTCACGCACAACCTGCATGGCCAGCTCGGTATCGAAGCGGGCAAAGGCTGTCAGTGCATCGCGCAGCATTTTGCGTACGTGCTCGCTGATATGACGAACCTCGATCAACCCGCGAACCGGGCTGCTGTTTTCGCTGAGCAGTAGCGCATTGCGGGCAATTTTACTCGCCTCATCGCCGATACGCTCAAGGTCCGAGGTCGCGCGGATCACGGCGAGCACCAAGCGTAAATCCGACGCTGCTGGCTGACGGCGCGCCAATACGCGGGTGCACTCTTCATCGATTTGCAGCTGCAGATCATTAACCTGGCGATCATTGTCACGCACTTTTTCAGCTAAGCGGGTGTCACCTTCAAGCAACGCGTGGACGGCGTCCTGCACCTGCTTTTCCACCAGCCCGCCCATGGTCATCAGGTGGGTTTTCAACTCTTCCAGCTCTTGGTTGAACTGGCGTGAGATATGCTGGCTGTGGGTATCGCTCGTAATATCCATTGAGCACTCCTGAGATAAGGTCGGTTAGGCCCGGACTATTGTTTTCAAGTCATGCGGCCGGTGATGTAGTTTTCGGTGCGTTGTAAGCGCGGGTTAGTGAAGACTTGATCGGTAGGGCCATACTCAACAAGTTCTCCAGTGTGTAAAAAAGCGGTGTAATCGGATACCCGGGCGGCCTGCTGCATATTGTGAGTTACAAGAACAAGCGTAAGCTGCGATTTAAGATTACGGATCAATTCCTCGATCTTTAACGTTGAAATCGGATCAAGCGCTGATGCTGGCTCATCGAGTAGCAGTACATCGGGCTGGACGGCTAGCGTCCGGGCAATCACCAAACGCTGCTGCTGGCCGCCTGAAAGCTGCCAGGCTGAGCGGTGAAGGCGATCCTTTACTTCGTCCCACAGCGCCGCTGAGGTAAGCGCCCACTCGATGATGTCATCACGCTGCCGTTTGGGTAGGCGGTGTTGTAAACGCAAGCCAAAGGCCACGTTTTCATAAATCGACATGGGAAACGGGTTAGGGCTTTGAAACACCATCCCCACTCGGCGGCGCAGCTCGGTCACGTTCATCTGCGGGGCGTAGATATCCTGCCCTTCAAGCTGAATATTCCCACTGTGCGCCACGCTCTCATTAAGATCGTGCAGCCGGTTAATGGCGCGCAGCAGGGTGGACTTGCCACAGCCTGACGGGCCAATAAATGCCGTTACCCGGTGGCGCGGTATGCTAAGCGTTAAGTCACGCAGGGCCGATTTCCCCGCATAAGCAAGGTTAAACTGGTTGATGCTCAGGGCGCTGTGCTCGGACGAAAAGTGCGTCACCGGCGCCTGAGAGGCTGTGGCTGAATCTAATGACGCTAGCATTCGCTTCCTCGTTGGCGCCTAAAATAATGACGCAGAAATATGGCAGTAAGATTAAGCACCAGCACAATGAGCACTAAAAGAAGTGCCGTGGCGTACACCAGTGGCATAGCAGCCTGTACATCCTCGCCATGAAAGGCGGTGTCAAATAGATGATAGCCAAGATGCATGAACTTGCGCTCTAGATGTAAATAAGGGAATTCACCGTCCACGGGCATTTGCGGGGCCAGCTTGGCGACGCCCACCAGCATCAGTGGCGCCACTTCGCCGGCCGCACGGGCAACCGCGAGGATAACCCCGGTCAGCATGGCGGGTATGGCCATGGGCAGGACAATGCGCACCAGCATTTCCAGGCGCGTGGCGCCTAGTGCCACCGCCCCTTCACGCTGAGCATCAGGAATACGTGCCAGCCCCTCTTCGGTCGCCACAATCACGACCGGTAGCGTTAACAATGCCAGGGTTAAAGATGCCCACAAAAGGCCGCCGGTGCCGAAGGTCGGTGAGGGCAACGTATCGCTGAAAAACCAGCTATCAAGCGTGCCGCCAATGCCGTATACGAAAACGCCCAGGCCAAACACGCCATACACAATCGATGGTACGCCGGCCAGATTACGTACTCCAATACGTACCAAGCGGGTAAGGCGGTTCTGGTGGGCGATTTCATTGAGATAGATGGCCGCTAGCACCCCAAAAGGCGTCACGATCACCGACATTAAGATGACCATCAGTACGGTGCCAAAAATAGCCGGCCAGACACCGCCGCCCGTATTGGCGGCACGTGGACCCTGGCTCAAGAACTGCCAGACGTTTCGGCTCCAGGTGTGCATTTTCTGCCACCAGGACATGGCGTTAGGCGCCAGCGCCTGGCTGACACCGCTCAGTGATTGACGCAGTGTCTGGCCATCGGTGGTTACTAGCAGAAGCTCGGCATCAGGGCGTTCCGCCTGGGGCAGGGCGAGCGCCTGAGTTAGATAACGCCATGCCTGGTCTTCACGGAGCAACTGCCCGCCCGTTTCCACGCCGGCTAAGCGGCCGATAAAATCACCCCACGGGTTACGTTCCAGGCGAATCAGGTCGCTTGGCGTGCTGCGTGAGACGATGTCGTCCAGATTTACCCAGCGCCAGCTAACGCCGTCGATGTCCCGGTTCGCCGTAAAGTAAAGCCGTTCAAAGCCCTCTGCTTGCGGTAGCGGGGCCTCGCGGGTCGGCTGCCCGGCGACGATTGCACCTGAGCGCAGGGTAATTTCTTCAAGCGTGGCGGGCCAAAAATGACCTAATCCGCGTACCACCAAGAGCGCTAACAAGGCCGCTAGCATTAAAAGTGATAAAGCGACGCTAGCGGCACATAACCATGGCCAGAGCGCGTCCAGCAAGCGTCGGCGAGGCGTACTTGAGAAGCGGTTCATGAATGGCGCCCCGCTTTATGATACCGGCGTCGCATGCGTGAACGGACTACTTCAGCCAGGGTATTAACCAAAAACGTAAAGATAAACAGCACCAGAGCAGCAAGTATCAAATGGTGGTAGGTAAGCCCGCCGGGCGAGGCTTCGGGAAGCTCAATGGCAATGGCCGCTGCCATGGAGCGCATGCCTTCAAAAGGACTGACACTCAACAACGCCATGTTGCCACTGGCCATCAGCACAATCATGGTTTCACCGACAGCACGCCCCGCGCCAATCATCACCGCCGAGAAAATACCGGGGCCAGCAGCCGGTAAGGCAACTTTCCAGAGCGCCTGCCAGCGGCTGGCGCCCAGCGCTTGGGCACCCTCCATCAAGCTTGTTGGCACATCGGCTAAAGCATCCTCCGCCAGGGCGTAGATGCTGGGTATAACGGCAAACCCCATGGCGATACCCACAATCAGCGCATTGCGGGTGGCGTAATCCATTCCCCAGTGCTGCTCGAGCAGGCGGCGCAAGTCGCCGCCTAACAAAAAATTCTCAAGCAGGGGGGCAAACCACAGCGCCAAAAGCACCATGCACACGAGCCAGGGCAAAAGCCACAGGCCGGCCCATGAAAGGGGCAGCCACTGCCGCCAGCGCGATGCGGCCATGTGCCAGAGGACACCTGCCAAGCCCGCGCTGATAGGTAACCAGATCAATAGCGCCAGGGTGCTGGCCAGATGACGCTCAACCCAAGGGGCAAGCACTAAACCGGCAATAAACCCCACCACCACGCCGGGTATCGCTTCCATCATTTCAAGTGTTGGCTTAACGCGGCTGCGTAGGCGAGCCGACATAAATAGAGCCGAATACATCGCGGCTCCTAGGGCTATCGGCAGGGCAAACAGCATGGCAGCCAGAGCGGCTTTTAACGTTCCCCAGGCCAGCGGCGAGAGTTTGCTGAAGGCAAACGTTTGATCCCATGCCAGCAGAGGCAACGTTTCCCAAACGAGAAACACGCCGATCGCCAAAATCGCCAGCAATACACCAATACCGCCAGCAGTAATCAGACCGGTGGCTATACGGTTTTTTAACTGGCGTAGTGGCTGGCGAGAAACAGCAGCGCGAGGTGGGGTCATATCAACATCATAAGAGAGCCGGGGCCGTCATGAAGAGGGTTTGCATGGTGAATTCTCCTTACTCTAAGTCATTTTTATGACAATTAGATGATAGTTACCTACCAGGTACGCTGAGCATCTATATCGTTATCGGGAAGCGGCACAAACCCCGCTGCGCGGGCAATGCGCTGGCCTTCCTCGGATAAAATAAGTGCTAGCAGGGCTTGGTCAGCCGGTGGTAGCGAATCGCCGGGCGGTAAATTAACGTACAGGTACAGGTCGCGCGATAGCGGGTACTCGCTGCGCTGAATGGCCTGCTCACTAGGCGCGATTTCAGCGCCTTCCTGGGTAATTAGGCTTAGCGCATGAACCATCGGCGTCAGGTGGTTATAGCCTGCATAGCCCATGGCGTTGGGAGACTCTCCCACTGCGGCAACCACCGCTGAGGAGCCAGGATGTTCGCTGATATCAGGCCTGAAATTGCCGCCGCAAAGCACCTCGGCCTGAAATAGCCCATGGGTGCCCGAGGCTAAATTACGCCCATGCAGGGCGATGCTTCCATACGGCCAGTCACGTGTCGTGGCCAATTCGTCCCAGCGTCTTATTGGAGCTTCGGCACCACACGTCTGGTCAGTGGAGAAAATAGCGTCGGCCTGCTTACGCGTGATGGCTCCTAACGGGTTATGCCGGTGCACGGCCAGAATCAGTGCGTCCTTCGCCACTTTGAGTTCCAGCGGCGGATAGCCATACCGGTCGATAAACGCCTGACGTTCGCCAGCATACATCGGGCGTGACATAAGCCCCAACCGGGTAGTACCTGCCGTTAATGCGGGGGGGACGCTGGCCGACCCGGTGGCTTGAAACTGCAGGTTAACCTCAGGGTAGCGGGCGGTGAGTGACTCGCCCCAGCGCAACATTAGCCCGGCCATGGTGTCAGAGCCAATAACGCCCAGCGTGCCGCTAATCGGTTGAGGTTGCCCCCAGACCGCTGATGCGCATAGCATTAGCGCCATGGCGAGCGTTAAACGCAGACGCGGCTTCTTGCCCGACGATAAACCGATACGCTTCAAACGAGTTTCCTCTTATGATTAACTAGCGTTTTTATATTGCAATGCAGCACTAGCACAACAATAACCTTATTAAGCGACCAACTAATGACACTTTTAGAAACCGACCTGGACGATGTCCCCGCGCCTCAAGGACAGCTCACCCTAAAATTACTGGCTTCTCGACAGGATACCAACCTTTACGGCGATATTTCGGGCGGGTGGCTGGTCAATCATATGGATCAGGCGGCAGAACTGGCGGCAGGGCGTGAAGCAGGCGGGCGAACATCGACAGTGGCGATTGAGTCGATGGACTTTTTAAGCCCAGTACGTGTTGGCTCAATGGTGAGCATTTATACCCAAGTAAAAGAGATTGGCCACAGCTCGATTAAAATTGATGTGGAAGTTTGGGTGCGCCCGCCTCTGGGACGACGTCTTGAAGAGCGCCAAAAGGTGACCGAAGCGCTATTTGTTATGGTGGCACTGGACGACAATGGGCGTATTCGCGCCGTTCACAGCTAATATTCTGTCTAGCTATTATCCGTTTTAACCATCATCCGTTATAACGATCAGGGGCGCCGAAGCGCCCCTGGTTCATGCAAACGTTTTTATCCAAACGTCATCAATCGATAACGCTTAGCCGCCCACTTTATCGCGGCCTTTCAGATAGGCATATTCGCCGATATCACTGAACGGACGAATAACCTTCTGGAAGGCAGAGTAGGACTCATAAACGCGGCGCGAGTCTTCGTCGTTTTCGACCTGATTCTGAATCACTTGCTGCGATGACTCATAAAGCGCCTGGATCACATCCTCTGGGAACTCGCGCAGCTCAACACCGTGCTCATCCACCAGTGTTTCAAGCGCCTGGGCGTTACGGAAGGCGAACTCGGTGTACATAGCCAGGTTGGAGGCGCGTGCTGCTTCGCGGATAACGTCCTGGAGATCTTCCGGCAGGGCGTTCCAGGCATCCAGGTTGATCATGGTCTCGACGGTAGCCGTCGGCTCGTTCCACACCGTGGTGTAGTAGTAGTCGGCGACCTGATGCAGACCAAACGCCATATCGTTGTAAGGGCCTACCCAGTCGGCAGCATCTAGCACGCCGGTTTGCAGCGAGGTAAAAATCTCAGACCCCGCCATGTTGACGGTGCTCACCCCGATGCCGTTCATGGCTTCACCGGCAAGGCCTGGCAGGCGCAGTTTGAGGCCCTGCATATCGGCTA
This sequence comes from Halomonas colorata, assembly GCF_014897985.1. Lineage (GTDB taxonomy): Bacteria > Pseudomonadota > Gammaproteobacteria > Pseudomonadales > Halomonadaceae > Vreelandella > Vreelandella colorata. The sequence goes on along the minus strand of NZ_JABUZA010000016.1, from coordinate 49,527 downwards.
GCGAGTTGATCTCTTTTTTGAACCAGCCCGCCATCTGCGGGCCTGTGTTGCCCACGGCAAACGGTTTGAGATTATGCTTGGCATAAATCTCATCCCACAGCTCCTGGCCACCGCCGTGATATAGCCACGCATTCATCTCCGTGGTGGTCATGCCGAAAGGCACGGCCGTAAAAAACTGTGCAGCGGCTAGCTTGCCGCGCCAGTAATAAGGCGTGGAGTGGCCGATTTCAGCCGTTCCGGCGGCAACCGCATCAAACACTTCCAGGGCGGGCACCAGCTCGCCGGCACCGTGTACGCGGATGGTCATCCGGCCGTTGGAAAGCTGCTCGACGCGCTTGGCAAAGTCGTTGGCACCGGTACCCAGCGCCGGGAAATTTTTCGGCCAGGACGTGACCATGTCCCAGGTGTAGGTTTCTTGCGCGTGGGCGCTGGTTACGAAAGGTGCGGCGGCGACACCGGCGGCACCCAGGCCGGCGGTTTTCAGGAATTGGCGGCGTTGCATGGCGGGCTTAACTCCGAGAAAGTATGATTTTTGTGTAATTGCACGTGAGCGCAAGTTTCCGCTCGTCAGTATGCGCTAATCCGGTTTTATTGGGCAACCTGCCGATTCATTTCCCTTAATGCGCGCGCTATAGCGGGATTAGTTTGGCAAACCCCAGCACTAGCCATTTAACGCCATCGCCCTCAAAGCTGACCTGTACGCGTGCGCGGGCGCCTTCGCCCTCGGCGTTAAGAATCACCCCCTCGCCAAATACCGGGTGGCCCACGCGCTGGCCCACGTGCAGGGTCGGCAGGTCGCCATCGCCTTCCACGCGCTGCTGGGCAAAGCTTGTGCGCGCTGCCGTCACCGGGCGCGAGATATGTCCGCGTAAGCGGACTTCTTCTAGCAGATGCGGGGGTAGTTCGCGCAAAAAGCGTGAGGGGCGGGGGAAGACCTCTTTGCCATGCATGCGACGGGTTTCCGCATGGGTCAGGTAAAGCTTTTGCATGGCGCGGGTAACGCCCACGTAGCAAAGCCTGCGCTCCTCTTCGAGCCGTCCTGGCTCTTCAATCGACATTTTATGCGGGAACAGCCCCTCTTCTACGCCGGCAATAAATACCACCGGAAACTCCAGACCCTTGGCAGAGTGAAGCGTCATCAACTGCACGCTATCTTCGAACTCCTCGGCCTCATGGTCGCCCGCATTAAGCGCCGCTTCGGAAAGAAAGGCTTCAAGTGCGGCCATGCCTTCGCCTGCTTCCGGCGTTTCAAACGCATCTCCCTGGGTAAAGGCGCGGGCGGCGGTCACCAGCTCTTCAAGGTTTTCGACCCGCGCCTGGCCTTTTTCACCGCGCTCGCTTTTATGGTGCTCAATCAGCCCGGTGTGCTCGGTGACATGATCGATGATTTCATAAAGCGTCAGGCCCGCAGCGTCGTTGTCGAGCTGCTCGATCAGGTTGGCAAAAGCCTGCACAGCATTGCCCGCGCGGCCTTTCAGCGTGCCGTCGCCCAACGCGTCGTGCAGTGCCTGCCACAGCGAGATGCTCTCGAGCCGGGCGCGGTGGCGCAGAATTTCCACGGTGCGGGTGCCGATGCCGCGGGTGGGCACGTTGATCACCCGCTCAAGGGAGGCGTCGTCATCGCGGTTGAGCAGCAGGCGTAAATAGGCCAGGGCATTCTTGATCTCCAAGCGCTCGTAGAAGCGGTGCCCGCCGTAAATACGGTAGGGCATCCCTTGGCGGATCAGGGTTTCTTCCAATAGCCGCGACTGGGCGTTGGAGCGATAAAGAATTGCGATATCGCGCCGATTGAAGCCTTCGTCGACCTTTTCTTTAATGGTATCGACGATATAGCGCGCTTCTTCCAGGTCGTTAAACCCGGCGTATACCGAAATGGGCTCGCCTTCGATACCGTCGGTCCATAGATTTTTACCCAGCCGCTCGCTGTTATGGCTGATCAGCGCATTGGCGGCATCCAGAATGGCGCTGGTCGAGCGGTAGTTCTGCTCAAGGCGGACCGTATGGGTTTCTGGAAACTCTTCTTCAAAGCGGCGAATATTTTCGACCTTGGCCCCGCGCCAGCCATAAATGGACTGGTCATCGTCGCCGACGGCGGTCATGGGGGTCTGCATGCCGGTGAGCAGTTTGAGCCAGGCGTACTGCAGCGTATTGGTGTCCTGAAACTCATCCACCAGCACGTGGCCAAAGCGCTCACGGTAGTGATTTAAAAGCGCTGGATTATCGCGCAGAAGCTCCAGGCTTCTCAGCAGCAGCTCGCCGAAATCCACCAAGCCGCCGCGCTCGCAGGTCAGCTGGTAGCGCTCGTAAAGCTCAACCATCTGGGCCAGATAGGCGTCGCCATCCACATTGACCTGATGCGGGCGCAGACCTTCTTCCTTACAGCCGCTGATAAACCCTTGCACCTGACGCGGCGGGAAGCGCTCATCGTCGATGGAGTAGTCTTTAAGCAGGCGCTTGACCAGGCGAAGCTGGTCATCGGAATCGATAATCTGGAAGTTTTGCGGAAGCCGCGCATCTTGCCAGTGAGTCCGCAGCAGGCGGTGAGCTATCGAGTGGAACGTGCCCACCCAGACATGGCGTAACGAAATGCCCTGCAGCGCTTCAAGGCGCGTGCGCATTTCGCGGGCGGCTTTGTTGGTAAAGGTGACCGCCAGCAGCGCGTAGGGCGATAAGCCTTCTGCATGCATCAGCCAGGCGATCCGGTGCACCAGTACGCGGGTTTTACCGGAACCGGCACCGGCCAGCACGAGAAGGTTACCCTGCGGGGCACTGACTGCCTCACGCTGAGCGGTGTTGAGCTGATCGAGTATCGCCGTGACGTCGTCCATAAAAGCCGCTGCCGGATCGAAAATGGGCGCCTAGTTTAGCACAGCAAACACACTGGCTGTGTATACAGGCGTCGGCGACAAAAATTAGTTGTCTTCGGGATAGCGCAGCGTATTCAGGCTTTTCTTCACGGCTTTAAGCTGTTCCGCCAGTTTGGGCCCGCGGGTTTTGGCAACCCCCACGGCTAATACATCGATCAACACCAGGTGGGCAATCCGCGAGCTCAACGGCGTGTAGATTTCAGTATCTTCATGAACGTCGATATACAGCGGCAGGCTAACTTCTTCCGCCAAGGGCGAACCGCTAGGGCACAGCCCAATCACTGTGGCACCCGCTTCGCGGGCCAGACGCACGCTGGCCACCAGCGCTTTGGTGCGGCCCGTCTGTGAAATGGCCACCACCACATCGCCCTCTTTAAGGGTTACGGCCGACATATTCTGCATATGCGGATCAGCGTAGGCGGAAGTGGATATCTGCAAACGGAAAAATTTGTGCTGGGCATCAAAAGCGACTGCGCCTGAGGCGCCAAAGCCGTAAAACTCGACCCGATTGGCCATGGCCAGCGCATTCACCGCGCGGCCCAAGGCGTCGTTATCCAGCCGGTCACGTACAGAAAGTAGCGTGCCAACGGTGGAGTCGAAAATGCTGTGAGAAAATTCAGCGACGGAGTCGCTATCGTTCATCGAGAACTGAGCAAACTGGCTGCCAGAGGCCAGCATTTGCGCTAACTGCAGCTTAAAATCCTGAAAGCCGTTACAGCCCAGGGCGCGGCAGAAGCGCACCACGGTGGGTTCGCTGACGCCGGCTTCCGTTGCGAGGTCTACAATCCGCATATGGATGACCTCATCAGGATTACGCAGCACAAACCGCGCTACCTTTTGTTCGGAGCGACGAAAGTGCTCCATGCGGCGTCTCATCTCATCGAACAGGGCGCGACTCACATTTAGCTCCTCGGTTATCCAGTGCGCTGGTCTCACTACATGCGCTTTGCTGTATTAAACAGCATTTTCGACAGTATGCCTGAGTGACGGCATAAATGGGCAATGAAACGCCGACTTAGCCGTGCGTTTAAATGGCGTTAAGCAAATTCGTCAACTTTCGTCATCATTTTGTCAAGTAAGGTATAGTAATAAGTGAAGTGCCGCACTGCATCATTTAACAGTCGTCACGGATGCAGGTGGACGAAGGCATATTCACCTGGAGGCACGTCGATTATGAGAAACGTCGAACGAATCACCTCGGTTAAGAGCGAACTGCTGGATATTTTCATGAGCATGGAAGTAGATGAACATGCTCAGCGTCAACGGAGTGCCGCTCAACGCAACTTACGAGCGCGTCGAGGGATTGAGCTACATCGGGAATTTCAGAAACTGTACCGGGATATCGCCCCCCTGCCGGAAGAAGATGAGCGGCAAGAAGGCGAATTGCACTAGCTGGATAGATCGTTAGCTATTGACTAGCGTGCTGCCCCACCGTTTGGCGGGGCACGCCATGTTAGTTTATTTAAATGAGACCCGTCAGGAAGACGACGATCACGCCGAGTGGCGCCACGTATTTGGCGAGTAGATTCCACAGCGTGAAATCGTAGATATCCAAACGCAGCTCCTTGCGCGCTTCTTCTTTATCCAGGCAGATCGAGAAGAAGATGATCGCGCCCAGACCCGTCAACGGCAGCAAGATTTTGCTGGTGAAGGTGTCGAGGAAGTCGAAGATATTGAGGCCGAAGAGCAGTACATCGGACCATACGTTAAACGACAGCAGCGCCGCCACGCCCAATACCCACACCGCAATACCGCTTACCAACGTTGATCCTGTACGGCTTAAGGGCGTGCGCTCTTCCAGCGTTTCAACCACCGGCTCAAGCAGCGAAATAGCCGATGTCAGCGCGGCAAATGTCAGCAGCAGGAAGAACATCAAGCCTAAAATCGTGCCGCCCGACATATTGCCGAAGGCAAGGGGGAGCGTTACGAAAATCAGCCCTGGACCTTCACTGGCGCTTAAGCCATTGGCGAATACGATCGGGAAGATCGCCAGACCCGCGAGCAGGGCGATAGCCGTATCCAGGATAATAACGGTACGGGCAGTGCTGATCAGGTTGACATCTTCACCAAGGTAAGAGCCATACGCCATCATGATGCCCATACCCAGCGAGAGCGTGAAGAAAGCCTGGCCCATCGCCGCAAGTACAACTCCGCCATCTAGCGCGTCCCAGTCAGGGCTGAACATAAAGCTCAGCGCTTCACCGAAGTAGCCGCTCGCCACGCCGTAGCCGACCAGAATTAACAACAGCACCACCAGCGCAGGCATCAGAATACGTGACGCCGCTTCAAGCCCCTTAGTCACGCCGCGTGCTACGATACCGACGACCAGCACCATGAACGCGCTATGCCAGAGCAGTAGCGTTGTAGGACTGCCCAGCAAATTAGTAAAGATAGCGCCAACCGCGTCGGCGTCCTGGCCGTTAAACGTGCCAATCACCGAGCTTAGCGTATAGTTCAGCGACCAGCCGCCGATGACGCTGTAGAAGGACAGAATCAGAAACGCGGCCAGAACGCCGCTGATACCGATAGTTGCCCAGGCCCGAGAGCGCCCGTGGCTGCTTGCCAGGTCGGCCATGGTGTTAATTGGATTCTTCTGGCCGCGACGGCCAATCATCCATTCCGCTACCAGAATCGGCAGGCCGACCAGCGTGACACACGCCAGATAGACAAGCACGAAGGCGGCACCGCCGCTTTCGCCTGTCATATAAGAGAAGCGCCAGATGTTCCCCAAGCCTACTGCCGATCCAGCGGCAGCCAGCACAAAGCCCATACGAGATGACCATTGTGCATGTGCAAGCTTTGCCATACATCACCTACTAGTTAGTTAAATTGTAATAAGCCGCTATGCGTCCCATTTACGCATGTTCGATAAGCCCAACCCCCTCGCTTATCGAAAGTATGCGCAATTTATCCGATCAGGAGGGCCCGTGCCAGTTAGGTTAAATTAATATTAGGTTAAAACAGTTGGTTTTGCGTCTCGCCGGGAAAGGCATTAAGCGGTGGCAGGCAGGTGAGTTCGTCAAGCGCATTGTAGAGCGTTCGGGCCATGTCCGGGGACTTGAGGTTGTCGGCAGTATGCACAAATAAGAAAGGGGTTTTCCCCTGACTTATCCACAGCTTTAGCTGTGCTTTCCAAGGTGCGAAGTAGCCCGTATTAATCGTTTTGTCAATATGGCCAATAAAGCGAATGACCGGAAAATTACCTGTGGAAAGCACGTGTAGCGGGAGTTTCGGCTTTTCCTGTTGGGCATGAGCAAGGCCCAAGTGGCCATTAGCCGGTGTAGAAAAGACCGGACGCACGTCCAGCATCACTCGGTTGGCACAATAAGTTATCAACAATTGGTTAAGAGCTTTTTCAGCCGCGCCTTTGTGGAAAAAGTCGGGGTGACGGACCTCGACGGCACATGGTAAATGCCCGGGCCAGCCCTTTAATAACACTTCTAGCTGAGGAAGTTCGTTAGGGCCAAAGTCACGCGGTAATTGAACCATGGTAGGACCCAACCGGTCATGAAGCGGCGTCAACGCGGTTAGAAAAGCCCACACGTCGTCGAGATTGGTCAACCGCTGATCGTGAGTAACGCTTGCCGGTAGTTTAAAGCAGAAGCGAAAGTGAGCCGGTGCCTGGCGAGCCCAGGCGGCAATCGTCTCCGTTTTCGGCGCGCCGCTATAAAACGTCGTATTGCCCTCTACGCTTGAGAACACGCTGGCATAGTCGCTAAGCAAATCACTTTTTGCGTGGCGAGCATAAAGGCTGCCCTGCCAGTCCTGGTTCGCCCACATGGGTAGGCCTAGGTAGAGGGGAAGGGTCATGGATAGTTCACCGGCAGCGGGCCTTTAAGCATAGCCTACTAATTAATGACAACGCTTTATTAGCCTAGGTCGTAATAGAAGCTCGGATCTGCGCCGCTTTGTCTTGTAAAAGCGGCAAGTATTCCTCCAGCAGTGTATCCATATCAATGCGCGCTGCGTTCGTACTGATATTGATTGCCCCAAGCAGTTGCCCTGATGCGTTAAACGCAGGTACTGCTAATGAGCGCAAGCCCGAGTCCAGCTCTTGGTCGGCAATGGCATAACCCTGTTGACGTACCGTTTCAATCCGCTTTTTAAGCGCGCCCTTGTCGATAATGGTTTTATCGGTGTAGCGCTTCAGTGCGATACGCTCAAGATAGCTTTCCAACGCCCGCTCAGATAGCTGGGCAAGCAGCACGTGGCCCATTGAGGTATGGGCCGCCGGCAGACGTGTACCCACGGAAAGGGAGATCGCCATCAAGCGGTGAGGCGCGGCCGAGCGTGCGATATAGATAACATCATCACCTTCAAGCTGGCCAAGCGATGAGGATTCGCCGGTTTGCGCGGTAATATCTTCCAAGTACTGCTGGATAACGCTACGATAATTATTAGCGGAAAGAAACGAATAGCCTAGCTGCAAGACCTTGGGTGCCAGCTCGAAATAGCGCTGATGTTTGCGAACATAGCCCAAGGCGTGCAGTGTTAGTAGAAAGCGGCGCGCCTTGGCGCGGTTCATGTCGGTTCGCGCGGCGACCTCGCTTAACGTCATGCGCGAATGGGTATCGTCAAACGCCAAGATGACATCCAGGCCACTGGCAAGCGCTGAAACAAAGTCACGGCTATCGGGCGTGAGAGTGTCTTCTTGTAAAGAGTCTTTCATAACGAATGATCCACCGTTTGGACGCATTTCAAAATTCCAATGTAACATGTTGTTCGAATAGCGAACAATTATTCGTTAGTCTGTGCCATGATATATGCGCGCCTCACATTTGCTTTACTCACCATTAGGAAAGCTACTTATGGGCCAACAAAAAGTAACGGTGCTTCACGGGCCGAACCTCAACCTTTTAGGCACACGACAGCCCGAAATCTATGGTCATGAAACCCTGGATGACGTGAATAACCAGCTGCGCGAGACGGCAGTGTTGGCAGGGTGGGAAATCAACTGCTTTCAAAGCAACCACGAAGGCGCACTGATCGATGCAATACACGCCGCCCGTCAGGACGGTAGCCAGGCGATAATTATAAACCCGGCAGCCTATACGCACACATCGGTTGCCATACTCGATGCGCTAAACGCGTTCGAAGGCACTGTCATCGAAGTGCATATCTCCAATGTGCACAAGCGTGAGAGTTTTCGCCACCACTCCTATGTGTCGCTGCGCGCCGATGGGGTGATCGCAGGGCTTGGAGTACACGGATATCAAGCGGCTCTTGACGCTATTATGAAGGCTCGATAGGCGCTGTTTAAAAAGCAGCCAGAGGTTTATTAAACATTCATGCGGTTATCAGGCGTGATGTAAGAAACACACCCCTCTAATTACGAAAAAACCATCTCCGACAGCATTTTGGCGTTACGCCATCGGTAAGATTTACTTTTTGTTTTCAGTCGAAAATCCCGACCTCATTCGCTTGGCCATGATAGAGAACATGCATCATGGCCGATTTCTGTCGCAGCCAAGATGCATTCGATGGTGAGTCAAAGCGACTGCTGAATGACGGTTGCAAACGCCTTTCCCTCTCTTTAGCGTATAGTTCGAATGGCGAACATGTGTACAAATGTGTTCAGTTTCGCATGTCTAAACTGTTCTTGTGGTTCTCTATAACGCTAAAAGGAGGCTAAGCGCCCATGCCTGCTGGATTTTTAAAACATCCTTTTATGAGCCGGTACGCGTTAGATGCGTGCTTCCGGGTGGGATGCACTGGGGCTTGAGTGGATGGACGCCTTGGCTGAAAAGCTAGGTCTGGCAGCACCGGTATTGCCATGGCATACCGACCGTTACCCTATCCATGCGCTGGGCACGGCGCTGGATGCCGTAGCGGGCGCTGCCGAGAAACTGGCCTTGGATGTATCGCTTCTCACCCAGACTGAAGTAGGCGAGGTGGCCGAGCCTTCAGCACCGGGGATGGGCGAGTCCTCCTCGATGCCCCATAAGCGAAACCCGGTGCGCAGTGCGCTGATCAGGGGCGCGGCAAGGCAGGTACATGGGCATGCTAGCGTGTTGCTGAACGCTGCCGCCCAGCCGCTGGAGCGCGGATTGGGCGAATGGCATGCCGAGTGGGCTCCGCTGGTGGAAAGCGTCCTGCTGGTGGAAGGCGCGCTGGAACAGGCGGCCGTGCTGCTTGAAGGGCTTGAAGTATATCCCGATAACATGTGGCGCAACCTGGCGGCGACTGGGGGCGGCATTATGGCTGAGCCGGTGGCACGGCTGCTGACCCCGGTGCTAGGCGCAGATGACGCCAAAGGCCTAAGTGCATCGGCGGCGGAAACCTCGCGTCGTGAAGCAAGAGATTATGCAGAGGTGTTGATCGAAGCACTGGCCGATCATCCTGAGGCAAACGGAACTATTGATAACGACTCGCTACGTAAAGCTTGCGATCCGGCTTTATACCTTGGTAGCAGCGGGGTCCAGGTCGAACGCGCCATAAAATGGCTGGAATCGTAATAAATTAATTTCAAAACAATTGCTTAGCGTAGGTTGTGAGATAGGCGGGCGCCGTAGAAGAGCTCAAGGTATGCGTGGGTGGAATTGACCCCAATAACGTTCAGCAGTAACTTGTTCGTATAGAGGATCTGTGTTCGCTTTGCGAACTAAGTGTTGACCACTCATTAACAAGCATGCCAACGACCCGCTAAGAGGCACCCATCATGGCCGAGTTTCTCAGCTTACATGACGCGGTAGCGCGCTACGTCCAGGACGGCGCTACCGTGGCCATGGAAGGCTTTACCCACCTGATTCCATTTGCCGCTGGTCACGAAGTGATCCGCCAGAAAAGGCGCGACCTGACGCTGATCCGTATGACCCCTGACATCATCTATGATCAGTTGATTGGCGCCGGCTGCGCCAAGAAAGTGATCTTTTCCTGGGGTGGAAACCCAGGAGTCGGGTCGTTGCATCGCCTGCGTGATGCCGTGGAGAAAGGCTGGCCGCACAAGATCGAGATTCTTGAGCACAGCCACGCGGCCATGGCGTGCGCCTTTGAAGCGGGCGCGGCTGGCCTGCCGCTGGCTGTTTTCCGCGGCTACATCGGCAGTGAATTGCCCAGCGTGAACGATCAGATCAAGTTCATTGAGTGCCCGTTTACCGGTGAGCGTCTGGCAGCGGTGCCTTCAGTGCGCCCCGATGTTTCCATCGTTCACGCTCAGCGTGCGGACCGCCAGGGCAACGTGCTGGTGGAAGGAATTGTCGGCGTACAGAAAGAAGCCATACTCGCCGCCAAGCACAGTATCGTCACGGTCGAAGAGATCGTCGATGATCTGAAAGCGCACCCCAATGCCTGCGTCATTCCAGGCTGGGCGATCAGCGCCATTGCGGTGGCAGAAAAAGGCGCGCTGCCTTCTTACACCCACGGCTATTACGGTCGCAGTAACCGTTTTTATAAAGAGTGGGATGCCATCGCCCGCGACCGCGACACCTTTACTCAGTGGCTCGATGAGAACGTCTTTAAGGGTGTTCAAAATCATGCAGGGGAGAACGTCTGATGAGTCTGGAATACACCTCTTCTGAAATGATGACCGTCACCGCGGCACGCGCGCTGGAAAACGGTACCACCTGCTTTGTGGGTATCGGCCTGCCTTCCGAAGCTGCCAACCTGGCGCGCCTTACCCATGCGCCGGACGTAGTCTTGATTTACGAATCCGGCACGTTGCAAACCAAGCCCGATATTCTTCCGCTTTCCATTGGTGACGGCGAGCTGTGCGAGTCGGCGTTGACCACCGTGGCAGTGCCGGAAATGTTCCGCTACTGGCTGCAGGGCGGCAAAGTGAACGTGGGCTTTTTGGGCACAGCGCAAATCGACCGTTTCGCAAACCTGAATACCACGTTGATCGGCGATTACCGTGAGCCCAAGGTACGCCTGCCGGGCGGTGGCGGTGCACCGGAGATTGCTACCAACGCTGGCGAAGTGTTTATTACCCTGAAACATTCCCGACGGGCCTTCGTCAAAGACGTCGATTTTGTCACGACGCTAGGCTTTGGCCGTGACGGCAAAGGGCGCGATAACGTGCCTAATATTGGCAAAGGCCCCACGCGAGTTATCACCGATTTATGCGTGATGAAGCCCGACCCCGAGACCAAAGAGCTGGTCGTGGTATCGCTGCATCCCGGTGTTAATCGCGAGGACGTAATGGATGCAACCGGTTGGGAGGTGCGTTTTGCCGATCAGCTTGAGAGCACCCCTGAGCCCAGCGAGAAAGAACTTGAGATCCTGCGCGAGCTGAAAGCCCGCACCGAACGCGCCCACACGGGCGAATAAGGAGTCGGTTATGACAAACGTTTATTTATGTCACCCGCGACGTACCGCCGTAGGCCGGTTTGGCGGCACGCTGGCAAGTGTGCGTCCGGATGATTTCGCCGCCACGATCTTCAAGGCAGTGCTGGCCGATGCGCCGGATCTCGATCCTGCTGCAATTGAAGAAGTCTTTATGGGCTGTGCCAACCAGGCCGGTGAAGATAACCGCAACGTCGCGCGCATGTCGTCACTCCTGGCAGGCATCCCCACCTCGGTTCCTGGCACCACCATGAACCGCCTGTGCGGGTCAGGCATGGACGCGGTAGGTACGGCGTTTCGGGCGATTAAAGCCGGTGAAATGGAGCTGGCGCTGGCCGGCGGCGTGGAATCGATGTCGCGCGCGCCTTATGTGATGGGCAAAGCCGACAGCGCCTTCGCCCGCGGGCAGAAAATCGAAGACACCACCATTGGCTGGCGGTTTATCAATCCGTTGATGAAGAAAGCCTATGGAGTGGACTCCATGCCTGAGACGGCGGAGAACGTCGCCGAGCAGTTCAATATTTCCCGGGAAGATCAGGACGCGTTTGCGCTGCGCTCCCAGCAGAAAGCTGCTGCCGCCCAAAAGGCCGGCCGGTTTGCCCAGGAAATCACCGCCATTGAGATTCCGCGCCGTAAGCAAGAGCCGCTGATCTTTGATACCGATGAGCACACGCGGGAAACCACGCTGGAGAAACTCGCCGCCTTGCCGACACCCTTCCGCGATGGCGGCAGCATCACGGCAGGCAACGCCTCCGGCGTTAACGACGGCGCAGCCGCGATGCTGGTGGCAAGCGAAGCGGCTGTTCAGCAGCACGGCCTGACGCCCATGGCCAAGATTATCGGCATGGCAACGGCCGGGGTCGAGCCACGCATCATGGGTTACGGCCCGGTTCCCGCCGTGCAGAAACTGCTCAAGCGTACCGGTATTTCGCTGGATGAGATCGATGTGTTCGAGTTTAACGAAGCGTTTGCCGCCCAGGCGCTGGCCTGTATGCGCGATTTAGGCCTTGAAGACGACGACCCACGTGTTAACCCTAACGGCGGCGCGATTGCGCTGGGCCATCCGCTGGGCATGTCCGGCGCGCGGCTACTGCTAACCGCTGCGCATGAGCTGCAAAACAGCGGCAAACGCTATGCCCTGTGCACCATGTGTGTGGGCGTGGGCCAGGGTATTGCTACGCTGATCGAACGCGCTTAACGGAGATATCCATGGCATTTCATACCATCAACGGCCGCAGCGTGGCCTATCGGCTACTGGGCGCTGCGGCGAATCCGCTTATCGTATTGGCTCATCCGCTAGGCATGAGCCAGGCCGTATGGGACGACGTTATTCCCGTGCTGCTGCCGCGCTATCGCGTACTTACCTGGGATTTACCCGGTCATGGCGCCAGCCAGGCAGTCACCGGCGAGCAGCTTACGCCCGCCAATCTAGCCGCCGAGGCCTTGGCGCTTGCCGAACTTGCGGGCGCTGCGCGCTTTCATTTCGCCGGCACTTCGGTGGGGGGCGTGGTAGGCCAGCAGCTGATTGCTGAGCATAGCGAGCGTCTGTTCTCCGCCACGCTTACCAATACCGGCGCGGTCATCGGCACGTCTGATTTATGGAGCACCCGCGCAGGCCGTGTGCGTCAGGAAGGGCTTGCGGCGATGTCACCAGAGATCGTGCCGCGCTGGTTTGCAGCGGCGGCCTTTGAGGCAAACCCCGCACTGAAAGCGGGCTGGTGCATTCAGATGGGTCGCGGTGACGATGAATCCTACGCGCAGCTGTGTGAAATGCTCGGCCGCGAGACGTTTACCGGCAAGCTCTCCAACAAGAACGTCAAGGTGCAGCTACTCGGCGGCAGTGAAGATCTGGCCACGCCGCCGGCGACACTAGAAGCCTTGTCTGCCGAGCTTGACGGCGCACCGCTTGAGGTTTTTGACGGCGTAGGTCATGTGCCTTCAATAGAAGCGCCCGAGCTAATCGCCGAGAAGCTGCTTGGCGTGCTGGCAACGGATTTGGGCGACGTGGCGAACCACGGTGTGACCTAAGCGACCGGCCTGGATATTCGCAAGCAGGTGCTGAGCTGGGGTGAATAATCGATTAGTTATCGACTGAACATTAATAATACTTCCTGTATTAAATGAAGCCATGCCATGACGTCAGTTCAACTATTAATCGACGGCCAGCAGTTCCCTGCTTCAGATAGTGCCACCTTCAAACGCTGCAATCCGCTGAGCGGTGAAACAGTCTCACAAGTGGCAGCTGCCTCGCTTGACGATGTCAACCGGGCTATCGAAGCGGCTCACGGCGCTTTCAAGTCTTGGTCCCAGACAGGCCCCGGCGAGCGCCGGGCGAAGCTGGCTAAAGCCGCCGATTTAATGGAGGCCCGCCAGCAAGAATTTATTGATGCCATGGTCGATGAAACCGGTGCTGCCCCAGGTTGGGCCAGCTTTAATGTCATGGTGGCTGCCAACGTGCTGCGCGAGTCGGCCGCCTTGACTACCCAGATACAGGGCGATGTGATTCCCTCCAATGTACCTGATAGCCTGGCCATGGGCATTCGCGTACCGTGCGGTGTGGTGGTGGGGATCGCGCCCTGGGACGCGCCTATTATTCTGGGCACGCGGGCCATTGCCGCCCCCTTGGCGTGTGGTTAAAGCTTCTGAAATGTGCCCGAATACGCACGCGCTGATTGGGCAGGTGCTGAACGATGCGGGCCTGGGTAATGGCGTGGTTAACGTTATACATAACCAGCCCAAGCAAGCCTCAAGCGTGGTGGATGACGTCCATGCTGCACACGTTTTCAGAACAGGAGGATTTCAATAGCCGCCTGCAGCTGGCTGAATTGGACTACGTGACAAGCTCAAAAGCAGGGCTTGCCACCATTGCCGAAAACTATGTGGGTTTGCCCTATGAGTCGCTTGAGTAGCGCTAAGCCTGGCTCTGTTTGCTCTTAATGCCCTTGGCCCACAATGATATGTATCTTAAACGATGAGGTTTTTCTGACGATATCCTCGATAAACAATAAAGTGGAATAAGAAATAAATAATTTAACTAGATTTAATTTTACGTCTTTCAAATCCATTAGTCTTAAATAGTCCTGAGATATTAGGCAGTAATACTCCTGAATTTAATTGGGGACCATTCTTATGTATTAATAAAACAATAAGTTTTTTATTCAAGTGTATGAATTGTCTATTTAAATAGGGAAAGAGCCATAGTGTTTGTTCCATTAAGTTGGGTATGTAAGACAACCCCATAGGTATTGGTCGCATGAAGCTCTAATACGTAACACTCTAGTGCACGATTCATTTTGAGTAACTCTCATGTCGCAATTTTCTGGAGTGGCCAGCCATTCTTCCAATGATGAAGCTTCAACATTCAAGCCTTTGTCGCTCTTGCTGGGCCCGTTAGTTGGGTTACTTATTTTCTTTCTCTTGCCTGATTCATTGGCTTACAACGCTCGCCTTGTAGCAGCGATTGCCATATTGATGGCAGTCTGGTGGATGACCGAAGCGATACCGATTCCGGCTACATCATTATTACCTCTGGTGCTGTTTCCCTTTTTTGATATCGCTTCGATTAGCGCAACTGCTTCGCCTTATGCTCATAGCATCGTATTTTTAGTCCTTGGGGGTGTTCTGCTAGGTTTGGCAACGCAGCGCTGGAATCTACATCGTCGTTTTGCATTGTTAACGATTCTCACCGTCGGCACTAAACCCGCTCAAATCGTTTTCGGGCTAATGTTTGCCAGCTGGTTCATCACTATGTGGGTCAGCAACACGGCCACTGCCGTTATTATGGTCCCGATAGGTGGCTCCATTATTGCTTTAGTAAAGTCCCTGGGTAATGACGATGATACTCCGAAATTCTCAGCCGCTGTTCTGCTAGGTATTGCCTATGCGATCACCATTGGCTCAATGGCAACGCTAATCGGCCAACCGCCTATGGCATTGATGCGAGCCTATATGAGTGAGACTCATGGGCTAGATATCGGTTTTGGTCATTGGATGCTGTTGGGGGTGCCTTTCTCCACGACCATGCTTATTGCAGCTTGGTTTGTGCTTAACAAAATTGTATTTCGTGCGGAAGTTGAGGAAGTTCAGGGCGGTCGAGCTATGATCGAGTCGCAACTCAAGGAAATGGGGCGACTCTCCTCAGAGGAAAAGCGCGTATTGATGGTATTTGCTGGCGCCGTGTTTTTCTGGGTATGTGTACCGCTGATCGGCAAGCTTTCGGTAGTTCAATCAGCGCTGCCCTGGCTTTCCAATATCAATGACACCAGCATTGCCATTCTGGCCGCTTTATTAATGTTTATCATTCCGGCGACCAAGGGGCAGGGGGCGCTGCTGGAGTGGTCGGCAACGCGTGACGTTCCGTGGGGGGTGCTGCTTCTGTTTGGCGGAGGTTTGACTCTCTCTGCACAGTTCACCGCCACAGGATTGAGTATTTGGATCGGGGAGAGCGTCTCTGGATTAGTTGGCCTGCCACCCATTGTAATACTGACGGCGACAGCTCTGGTGATCATCCTATTGACCGAGCTGACCAGTAATACTGCAACGGCTGCCGCTTTTTTCCCCATTATGGGGGCTATCGCTTCTGGGTTAGGGATCGATCCTTTCTTGATGACCATTGTGGTCACGTTTGCGGTGAGCTGCGCCTTTATGTTGCCGGTGGCTACGCCCTCCAATGCTGTGGCTTTTGCGACAGGAGACCTGCCGATTAAAAACATGATTCGTGCAGGTATCTGGCTGAATATGATTGGACTAGTGATGATTGTTGTCGCGCTTTATACGCTCGTGCCTCTGGTATTTGATGTTGCACTGTAAGACAAGAAAACGGTTTTGAGGCAGTGTTCGAAGATGGATGTGAATCTAACATTGGGTGCACTTTAGCTGGCGAGGTGGTGTTTGATGCACTTATGTGGTGCTGAAGTTGATGAGGGTAAAAGCGTAACGTAAATGTCGCCATGATTTTCGTTCATAAAATTATGATAAATATTGGGTTTTTAATTTTTGGCTAGTTTTTAGCATTGTTAAAAAAACAACTTTTAGGGTATTTACTTTACTTTTCATGTGATGTTGAATGTTTGTGGTGCGGGATGATACACCTGCATGCAGCACAACAATAAAATAGAGGTATTAAGCAATGACTAGTAAGCCGCATCAGCTATTAAAAGCGTTTCCGTGCCAGCATTTGATGGCGCGTTTTGGAGGAGTGTGTGCAGGTATTTTACTAAGTACGCCCGCCTTGGCCGAGAGCGTGAATTTAAGCTATGCCTTTTTTGCTCCGTCGCAGACATTTCCTGCTGTACAGATGGAGCGCTGGGCGACGTTGCTCAGTGAACGAACAGATGGTCAGGTGTCAGTCAATACCTTCCCAGGAGGTACGCTACTCAGTGCTTCCAATATGTATGACGGTGTTTTGAACGGTGTCGCAGACATCGGGCTTTCTGCGACCTCTTATGAGCCGGGCCGTTTTCCGCTAATCAACTTGATTGGCAGCCTTACAGGTATTGAAGTGAGCTCGCAAGTTGCAAGTCAGGCGCTTTATGATCTAGTTAGCGAGTTTTCTGCTGAGTCTCTGGGGCTTGAAGAGTTCAAAGTGATCACAGCGTTTACTTCGGAGCCTGGCTATTTACATACCCAAACGCCAGTAACATCACTTGAACAGTTTGAGGGGCAAGAGATCCGTGTGCCAGGTGATAGCACTGCCGTCCTGCAGGCACTTGGTGGTGTACCCGTTGGTCTAACGCAGTCTGAGACGGGCGAGGCGCTACAAGCTGGTATTGTTAGCGGCTATGTGGGCTCTCGCGAGACGCTGATGGACTTACAGTACGCTCGAAACGTTAGCTACATTACCGATTACCCACTCACCAACGTTGTTTTCGTCGCTGTCATGAACAAACAGCGCTGGGAGTCGCTGCCCGATAATGTGAAACAGGAAATTGATGCACTGGGGGCTGAAATGGCTTCTTTCGCAGGCGCATACTTGGATGAGCATATCGAAGAGTCTTTAATCTGGGCGGCGGAAAATCACGATGTTGAGCAGTTGACCCTGGATGAAAGCGAAGCGCAACGCTGGTCTCAATTACTACAACCTCTGAACGAAGAAAGACTGGACGATGTGGCATCTCAAGGGCTTCCTGCCTTTGAGCTGCACGATCGTTATGTTGAGCTGATCAACGAATATCAATAATTGTGAATGTTTCTAACGCATTTAATTGCGGTTAAGCACATAAATGTTGGTGATTCAAAGAGGCTCTTATGCATACGATAAATCGGTTGGTTAGTCTTTTATTGCTCTATATAGCCGGATCTGCACTTCTGCTGATGGTGTTTATCGTGGTAGGTAATATCATCGTACGTCAAGTAAGTGCATCTTTCGGAGGCACTACAGAAGTGGTGGGCTGGCTGACGGCTGTTGTCGTGGCGCTTTCGCTGGCCTACTCGCAACGTTTACGGGCGCATGTGGAGCTGGATCTACTGGTTGCTCACTTTACGGTACGTGTTCAGGCCTCTTTAACCACGTTAGTTGCCCTGGCTAGTTTTTTGTTCTTCTCCATGGTGGCCTGGAAACTTTGGGAGTATGGCTTTAATGCCATGCAACGAGGCTCTTTATCTCAAACTCTACGTGTTGCGATTTATCCCTTTGTTTATTTAGTTGCGTTAGGCTTTTCGGCATTTTGTTTTGTCCTCTTCACTGATTTTATAAGCAGTCTTAAAAAGGTGGTAACACAATGAGTATGACGATGGTGGCCTTGGTTGGAATACTCTGCCTGTTTCTACTTATTTTAGCGAAAATGCCTATTAGCTTCGCGATGTTCATGGTCGGTTTCTTCGGCATGCTTTATATGACGAGCCCTATTGCCGCTTATAACGTGATCAGTTCCGGTATTTGGGAGCAGTTATCAAGTTACTCGTTGAGTGTCATTCCGTTATTTATTTTTATGGGTGAACTCCTTTTTCGCTCGGGCATCACGGAGAAAATATTTGCCTCGGCCTATGCTTGGATTGGCCATTTACGCGGCTCTATGGCAACAACCACTATTCTAAGTAGTGCAGGTTTTGCGGCTGTTAGCGGCTCGAACACCGCCACTGCGGCGACGGTCGGTACTATTGCGCTACCCGAAATGAAAAAATTTGGCTACAACCGGGCGCTAAGTGCGGGAAGTGTTGCGGCAGGCGGGACGCTAGGAGTCATTATTCCTCCCAGTTCGGTATTAATCGTTATTGCCCTGCAGGCTGAGCTGGCAATCCGTGATCTGTTTTTAGCCAGTATTGTGCCTGGTCTTATTCTTGTCTTGCTGTTCATTGCAACGATTGCGCTACTGTGTCGTTTCAAACCTCATATGGGACCAGCGGGCAGCCGTTCATCGTGGTCCGTACGCTGGCGCTCACTAAAAGGCGTTATTGAGGTTGGGGTACTGTTCATACTTGTTTTGGGCGGGCTTTTCTCTGGCTGGTTCACCTCAACGGAAGCGGCGGCAGTTGGTTGTGTTGGTGCAATGCTAATTACCCTGATTCAGGGTAAGCTCACCTGGACGGTCCTTCAGGAAGCCGTTGCCAACGCCTTGAAATCGTCGGCAATGATTTTGATGCTGATCGCCGGAGCGGTGATTTTTGGACGTTTTCTGACCATTACCCGGCTACCGTTCATGGTGGGTGAGTGGGCAGCCGCATTACCCTTGCCTGCGGTATTAGTCATGGCTTTTATCCTCTTGATCTACATTGTAGGTGGAGCCTTGATGGATGCAATGGGCTTTCTGATTATCTCAATCCCTATCTTTTTCCCAGTGGCCATTGCGCTAGGGTATGACCCTATATGGTTTGGTGTGGTGGTATGCATTGTCACTAGTATGGGGGCCATCACTCCTCCAGTGGGCGTGAATGCCTTTATTGTTAAAAGTTTGGATGCGGAGCTTCGGCTTGGAGAGACTTTTCGCGGGGTTGGATACTTTTTACCTCCTTATATCCTGTGCATTGCGCTTTTGCTTGTACTACCTCAGCTTGTGCTGTTCATTCTTTAACGTTCGCTAAGTATTCGTTAGCAACTTGGAAAAGATATATTTTGATTCAAATACTTGAAATTTCATGTGATATGTCTATCGAGGCGATTTAGCATGGCGATACTGACATCAATACTCAATATGGGGCAGGGCGGTAAGCGCGTTGTCGTCAAGGATACGATCGATATTGCTGGCGCGCCCACACAGGCAGCATCGGCCGCCCTTGCCGAGGCAGCGCCGGCCTCGGCGCATGCTGAAATCGTCTCGCGTACCCTTCAGGCGGGGTATCACATAGTCGGCAAAGCCAATTTACATGAATTGGCTTTTGGCATGACGGGTGTGAATGGCTGGACGGGAACGCCGGAAAATCCCAACTATCCAGAATTGATTCCCGGTGGCTCATCAAGTGGTTCGGCGGCAGCCGTCGCGGCGGGGCTTGCCGATATTGGTATCGGTACCGATACCGGTGGCTCAATTCGCGTACCAGCAGCCTGCTGCGGTGTATACGGATTGAAGCCTACCTTTGGTCGTTTGAGTCGGAATGGCGTCATGCCCGCGGCGAGCAGCCTCGACTGTGTCGGGCCCTTGGCGGGTAACTTACAGGATCTAATCGACTTTATGGGCGCGGTGGATCCTGCATTCTCGCAGGCGGTAGCTGGATCAATGAGTACACTGGGGGTCGCCAGGGTCAGTGCCGAATCGATCATCCTTGAAGGTCTGGAAGATCAGCTTAGCCGCGCTACCGCGAGGAGAATGGAAGTGTCATTGCCGCTGATGGATGAGGCATTTCAAGCAGCCATGACTGTTATTAATCGCGAAACCTACCTGGCTTGTGAGGCGCTGCTTGGCATTGGCAAGCTGGGGCACGATATAGAAAAGCGCTTGAGTGCAGCAGCCTCTACCTCCGATGGTGAGCTCGCCGAAGCCGAGCAGGTGCGCCATGCCTTCACCTCTGAAGTAGATACCTTGCTAGCCCGGCATGACTATTTGGTACTGCCGACGTTACCGCACTTTCCCATGACGGTTCGCGAGGCATTGGCGGGTCGGCAGGATTTGAACATATCGCTCTTTGCACGCCCCTTTAACCTTTCCGGCCATCCTGCTTTATCCATCCCTTTGCCGTCGCGTCAGGGACTACCTGTTTCTATGCAAGTGATAGGTCGCCGTGGTGACGATGCAGGAGTTTGCCGTGCCGGGTGGCAACTTATTCATCAAGGGACGCCAGTGGAGACAACATTCCAACAAGGAGATAACCATGCCGCAGTACGTTAATAAAGAACAGTGGGGGGGCGAGGCGCGTTTTGATGCATTGCTCGACGATATCCGTTCAAGACGTGAGGAGATTGAATCACTACGGCATATCCCCATGGATATTATCGATCAGTTCAAGGCCATCGGCGTCTACCGTGCCATGGTGCCTGCACGGTTTGATGGTGATGAAAAATCGCCGGCGGAATTCCTGCGTATGGTCGAAGCGATTTCTGCTGCTGACGGTTCGGCCGGTTGGGTGGCTAGTTTTGGCATGAGCCCTGCCTACCTTGCTGCCTTACCTGAAAACACGCTCCGAGAAGTCTGGCGGGAGAGCCCAGATGTGGTGTTTGCGGGTGGTATTTTTCCGCCACAGCCTGCCGAGCGTACCGAGAATGGCTTCAAGGTGAGCGGCCGCTGGAAGTTTGCTAGCGGCTGCATGGGGGCATCGCTTTGCGGCGTGGGAATTCTGCCTGAGGAGGAGGGTGCGCTGCCGCGCATGGCGGTTATGCCTCGCTCTCAAGTTGATATCGATCCGACCTGGAACATGATCGGCATGGTGGGAACCGGCAGCCATGATCTGGTAGTGGAGGGCGTAGAGGTGCCTGAGGAATGGACCTTTGTCCGGGGTGGCGAACCCACCATCGAAGGATCGTTTTTTCGTTATCCCTCGCTTTCGTTTGCTGCTCAGGTGCTATCGGTGACTACGCTGGGAATGGCGCGAGAGGCGCTGGATCTCGTGCGCGCATCTGTTCAGGGACGTAAGTCGATCACCGGCGCGCCCAACTTGGGCGAGCGTGAGTATGCCCAGATCGCCCTGGCAAAGGCGGAGGCTCGCGTGCATGCGGCACGCCACTTCTTTTACGCGAGCACGGACGACGCTTGGAAAGCCATTGAAGCGGGCGGTGAGCCTAGCCGGGACCAAATCAATTTACTGCGTTTGTCCACCACTCACCTAACACACGAATGTGCCGAAGCTATTCAAGATGTCTATCGCATCAGCGGCATGAGTGGCGCCGATAACACGCATCCACTATCACGCATCTTGCGCGACTCGCAGTTGTGCACCCAGCACGCCTTTATGGGTGAGATTACTTGGAAAAATGCCGGAGCCATCTTTTTCGGCCATGACCCACTGCCGGGCTATCTGTAACCGGCCCTACGTACCTCATAACGGAGATTATCACTATGCAACGCGTACTTTTCTGTATCGGTATCAATCAGAACTTTATGGATGCGCCTGCCGAAGAGGGCAAGCAGGTTTGGCAAGCTTTCAGCCAGATGATGCAGGGCATTGATGGACTACCTGGCGTCACCATTCTGGGCATCATGGACGACGACCGGATCATGGTTGGTCCCTCCGCAACAGCGCCTTGGACGGCTTACATCATGGCTGATGTGCCTGATTACGATACCGTCGTGGAAGCCTGCAACTTTTTCCGTACCACCCCAGTGGGTGATGGCACCTACAAACTCTGGAAGTACGCGCGCGTTGAAGCGCGTATCGGACGTGAGTTGGTGGTACCTGAGTAAACAGTGCTAGTCAACGGCCAGCGCTGTGGATGAAAGGGCGCTGGCCAAGGAATAAGGAGAACAGCATGAACCAGTTAATAGACGTCAAGAACATTACTCTGGATCCCGACAGATTGGTTGAGACAGGTCGGGTTGCGTCGACGATCTACACCAGCCCAGAGCTGTTTGAGAAAGAGCAGGAAAAGATTTTTCGCGAGACATGGGTATGGGTGGCTCACGAAAGCGAAGTGCCAGATAAAGGTGCTTTCAAACTTTCTACAGTAGGCCGTGAGCAGGTCATCGTGGTGCGTGATCGTAAGAACAACATTCACGTCATGTTGAACCGTTGTCGACACCGTGGCGCTACAGTTTGCGAAATCGAAAAAGGCAAGACGTCTTCTTTTCAGTGTCCTTATCATGGCTGGGGATATGGATTGGATGGCAGTCTACGCGCCATTCCCCATCCAGAGCAGTATGGCGAAGAGTTCGACAAGACCCAGCTTGGCCTATTTACGCTGCGCACCGAAAGTTATAACGGGATGGTTTTTGCCACGTTTAACGACGATATCGAACCGCTCGAGGAATTTCTTGGCGCTGCTAAGAAGTGGATCGACTTGTTCATGAAGCAAGGTGGCGGCTTCCCAGTAAAGACGCTCGGCGAGCATCAGTTTTCAGTTCCTATGAACTGGAAAGTGCAGCTTGAGAACACCACGGATGCTTATCACTTTCCCATTGTACATAAATCCTTTTTACAGTCGCTCGACGAAGAAGCCGAGGAAACCTTTACCTTCCTGGATGGTGAAGGGTTTGTTGAAGACCTGGGGAACGGTCACTCTGTGATGGTCATGATTCCCGAGCTGGTCGACCTGGAGGAGGATCTAGATCGCAAGATACCCGAGCGCTTTGAGGCATTGGCGGATGAACTGCGCAACGAGGGCTATCCCGATGATCAAGTGCGTCGCATTGTGCGAGCAGTCGGCGGGTCTGGCTTCAATCTTAACTTGTTCCCCAATGTAGCCTGCTCGATGGCGTTTTTCCGGGTTCTGACCCCGGTGGCTGTCGACAAGACTGCTATCCGTCATATTGCGCTTGGCATGGACGGTGGTCCCGCAGCGGCCAATCGTATTCGGCTGCGTTTACACGAGCACTTCCAAGGACCCATGGGGTTCGGTTCTCCTGACGATGCAGAGGTGTGGGAGCGCATTCAGCGGGGCGTCGAAGGTGGAACAGAGCTGCCTATTCTGGTGGACCGCGGCATCGAAAAGGAAGCTCAGGGAGAAGTCGGACCCCGTGGCCATGTCTCGGATGAAACGGGTATGCGTGCCGCTTATGCAATGTGGAAACGGATGATGCAGGAGTAACACATGAACAATATCGAACAAGACAACCTGCTGTGGTGGGTCACGCAATTCATCTGGAACGAAGCTGCCATTCTGGATGCAAGAGAGTATGAGACTTGGCTCGATCTCTGGCAACCCGAAGGCTTGTACATCATTCCTATCGAGGAAGCAGAAAATTACGCAGAAGTGCTTAACCTCTGCTACGACGATGACAAAATGCGTCGTGATCGTATCAAGCGATTCCAGGAGGGGTTTTCGATCTCGTCGGCCCCCCCCGCCACCACTGTTCGCACCGTATCGCGGTTTGTTATTGACTCAGTTGATGACGACACGGTCGTTGTTTCCTGCGCACAGCACCTTGTCGAGGACAAGTTCGGACGCCAGCGCCTCTGGGCAGCAAACGTGCGGTATACCCTCACCACCACCGATTCAAGCTTCATGCTTCAGAAAAAGGTGGTTCGTCTACTTAACTCAGATGGGGTGCTGAATTCGTTCAGCTATTTGTTCTGATGGCCACACCACTACCCGACAAGATACAGACAGCTGTCGTTACCGGCGGCGCCCGTGGATTAGGCGTCCATATCGTTCGTGCTTTACACCAGGAAGGGTTTCGCGTGGTGATCACCGACATCGACCCCAAGCCTGCCGAGGAGCTAGCTTCCGAGCTGGATCTGGCGGGCGAGCTGGCCGTGACGGCGACTTTGGATGTGGATAAGCCCGACGATTTTCAGTCGGTTCTGGACAAGGTCGTCGAGCGTTTTGGGAGTTGCGAGGTGCTCGTCAATAATGCCGCTCGCACGGCCGTGCAGGGGGTGCTGGATATCTCCCCAGTGGATTTCAATGCGGTCATGGCAACCAATGCAGGAGGGACCTTCACGGGCTGCCAAGTGTTTGGACGCCACTTCAAAGCGAACGGTTATGGCCGGATCATCAACCTCGCCTCGCTGGCCGGACAGAATGGTGGTACGGCGACAGGCGCACATTATGCGGCGTCCAAAGGGGCGATTCTCACTTTGACTAAGATCTTCGCGCGTGATCTTGCCAAGGATGGCGTGACCTGCAACGCCATCGCCCCTGGGCCGCTGGATACGCCCATGGTGCGCGATGTGCTCGGCGATAACCTAGACAAGGCGCTCGCCAATATCCCCGTGGGGCAGCTGGGCGCTCCTGAACTGGTTGCCCAGATGGTGGCCTTCCTGGCAAGCCCCCAGGCGGCCTTCGTCAATGGTGCCTGTTGGGATGCCAACGGCGGCATTTACATGCGCTGAGCAACTGGAGATGACCATGCAAGATAACCTTCTGACACTACGCGTCGACCGTCGAGAGCCCCAGACCGCCGATATCGCGGTGATTGATCTGGTGGCCCTGGACGGTAGTGAACTGCCGCCTTTCGAGGCGGGAGCGCATATTGATATCTATCTGGGTGAAGGATTGATACGTCAGTACTCGTTGAGTAACGCACCGGGTGAAAGGCATCGCTATCGCCTTGGTGTCTTGCTCGACCCTGGCTCTCGCGGTGGTTCTCGAGCGGTGCACGATACCTTGCATGAAGGCGCCGAACTCAAGGCGAGCGCACCGCGCAACCTCTTTCCCTTGGTGTCATCGACGCATACGCTGCTCACCGGGGGCGGCATCGGCATCACGCCGATGATTGCTATGGCTTATGAGTTGCAAGCCGCAGGTCGTTCGTTCGAGCTGCATTACTGCTCTCGGTCAAGGGAGAAGGCAGCTTTTATCGATGAACTCGAGAGCACCTTCGGCGATGCCCTGGTACTGCATTTCGATGATGGCGATGCCAGCCAGCGCCTGGATATCGATGCCGTTTTGGCAACGCAGCCGAGCGACACTCACCTCTATGTCTGTGGCCCTACTGGCTTCATGAACTGGGTTATTGGTGCGGCTAAACAGGCACAGTGGCCCAACGCCCAAGTGCACTCGGAATTCTTCACGGCCGAAGTGGATACGAGTGGTGGTGCTTTCGAAGTGGAGGCGGCCATCAGTGGTGTGACCGTACAAGTAGAGGAGGGAATGTCCATCGCCAACGCTCTCAAGGCGGCCGGCGTCAAGGTCAACGTCTCCTGTGAAGAGGGCGTTTGTGGAACCTGTATCTGCGATGTGATCGAAGGCACGCCCGATCACCGTGACCAATTTCTCAGCAATGAGGAAAAGGAAGATAACGACCAAATTGCTGTGTGCTGTTCGCGTGCCAAAAGTCCGCGGCTTGTTATCGACATTTGAGTTTTAAAGAAGGGGCACCGCCATGCACTCCTTAAGTACAAGATTATGCGAGTGGGCTCTCAATCTCTGTGGTATCTGCCTGCTGCTGATTGCCTTTGTGATTGGAGCCGGCGTTTTAATGCACTTGATGGGGATGTCGCAATTGGTTGCGTTCGAGACGCCCTACTGGCTGCTGGGCAGTAGCATCACCTTCAACTCGTTGATGGGGCTGCAGATACTGCTATTCACTTTTGCCATGATGCTGGCGGCTGCCCCTGTGATGTGGCTTGACCGACATGTGAGAGTCGACGTACTGCATGCGCGACTATCGTCCCGTTCTCGGAACCTCATCGAGTTGATCGGTCATCTCTTGCTCGGTATTCCCTTCTTTACCTTACTACTACTGCCTGCCTACCGTTTCGCTGAGCGCGCCTATGTCACTGGCGAGCTCTCCACGGATGGTGGTTTGACCGATATCTATATCATCAAGGCAGCGTTGCCCGTTGGCGTGGCGTTGTTTTTAGCCGTACTGGTGCTGATCGTCGTCATGCGCATTTGGTACTGGGCCACTGGGAGGCAAACACATGCTTGATATATGGATGCCACTTTGCATGGTGCTGCTCCTGTTTGCTGGCATTCTCGCTGGCTACCCGGTAGCGCTTGTGTTGGGTGGGGTGTCGGCGGCCTTTCTATTGCTATCAGATCTACCCATGGCTTTTGCCAACCTGATGCTTACCCGGGTTTATGCTAATGCGCTGAACAACTGGCTCTACATCGCCATTCCCATGTTTATCTTGATGGGACTGCTGCTGGAGCGAACTGGTCTGGCGCGGGATGCGTTCAAGGTCAGTGAACGAATGCTACGGCGGCTCCCCGGGCATTTAGCGTTAACGGTGCTGTTCATTGGCGGGTTAATGGCAGCCACTACCGGCGTGGTCGGAGCGTCCGTGGTACTGCTGGCAGTACTGGCCTTACCCCGCATGCTGGATGCTGGTTATTCCGCCTCTTCCGCATCTGGTCTGATATCGGCATCAGGTACCCTGGCGATCTTAATGCCCCCCTCGGTCATGCTGATTATTTTGTCGAGCCTGGTGGGTGTGCCTGTCGGGCACCTTTTTCGAGCAGCGCTTGTTCCCAGTGCACTGCTGTTACTACTCTATATGCTCTATTCGCTTGGACTTGCCTGGTGGGGAAAGCCTGTAGCAACGTCCGCCGAGGATAGCGAGGCGGCCACGCTTGAACGGCGCGGCATATGGCGTAATGCACTGGCGCTCTTCCCCTTTCTTGTCTTGATTCCCACGGTTCTGGGCACGATCGTATTCGGAGTGGCGAGCCCCACGGAAGCCAGTGGGGTGGGGGTTCTGGCGGTTCTGATCTTCGCCGGACTGATGGGGAAGATCAATGGCCCTTCGATCATGACCGCTGCCCGGGAGGCCGTTATCTCTACCACCATGATCATGATGCTGGTGATTGCCGCCACCTGCTTCTCTCTGATTTTTAAGGGCGTTGGAGGCGATGGCCTGATTCGTAGCAGTTTGGAGCTGATGGGTGGTGGCAGTTGGAGCGTACTGTTTCTGATTCTTCTACTGGTCTTTCTATTGGGTTTCTTTCTTGATTGGCTGGAAATCTCACTGATTTTGATGCCTATCTTTGTGCCTATCGTGACTCAGCTTGATCTAGCAAACGGGCTGAGCGGTACGTCAATGCTCGTGTGGTTCGCCGTTTTATTCGCTATCAATCTGCAAACATCCTTTCTCACCCCGCCTTTTGGCGTCTCGCTCTTCTATTTGAAAGGGGCAGTGGGTGAGCGTGTCGCCACCTTGGATATTTATCGAGGCGTGCTGCCTTTCATCGCTATCCAGCTGCTTGTCTTGCTGATGATCCTGCTCTTCCCGGGGATTTTGATGCTGTAACGCGCTTAACAAGAACGACAACCTGTAACAGGAGTTGAGATTATGACGTTTCCTCTCAAGAAAACCCTCGCCGGTACGGGCATATCGCTGCTCGCTTCGACCGCGATGGCTCAAACGCTCACGCTGCAATCTGCTTTTCCTTTTAGTCTGGAAGTCATTGACAGCTCGATACACCGTTTCGTCGATGATATCGCCACGGCAACCGGTGGAGAGCTTACGTTCACACCTTATGATGCGGGTGCCTTTTCGCCGCCTTTTGAAATTCTGGAGAATGTAGGCAACGGCAGTCTGGACGCTGGCTGGTCGGCAGCCAGCTACTGGGCGGGCCAAATACCGGCAGCCGCGCTGTTTCAGAGTATCCCCTTCGGGCCGGATGTGCCCAAGTATCTAGCTTGGCTTTACGGTGGCGGTGGGCTGGAACTTTGGGAAGGATTGTATGAACCCTACAACGTCGTGCCTATCCCCTGCGGCAGCATGATCTCTGAAGCAGGTGGCTGGTTCACTCAGAAAATCAATGGGGTTGAAGATTTACAAGGCCTCAGCATGCGGATCAGTGGTCTGGGCGGTGAGGTGGTCAGCCAGTTGGGCGTTTCGCCCGTTTCCCTTCCTGCTGGGGAGACTTTCCTGGGGCTTGATACCGGGCGCATTGGAGCCGCAGAGCTGAGCTTCCCCACTATTGATACCAGCGCGGGCTTTTACGAGGTGGCGAAGCACTATTACTTCCCCGGCTGGCATCAGCCCGGCAGCCTTAACGAACTGCTGGTTAACGCTGATGTGTGGGCCGGGCTTGCTGAGAGCCAACAGCTAGCGGTGCGAAATGCCTGCAGTGACCTCAGCATCCGTATGTATGCCCACGATATGCAGGCGCAATCTGCAGCATTAGAAGAGTTTCGTAATGCGGGTGTAACTGTTGAGCGCTTCCCGGATGAAGTGCTGACCGCACTGCAATCAGCGGCTGAAGATGTACTAGAAAACGCAGCACAAGCTGATGGAGGCTTTGCTGAGGTGATGCAGTCGTATCAGGACTTCAGTGAGCGTTACGACGAGTATCGTGAGCTGACTGCTTTTTAATTCCTGGCTGAGGGAGGCGGTAACTTGCTAGGTACTTAGAGCTGTGCATGCAACGGTTTTAAGTAAGCCAAACCAACCGGGTCACATTCATTAGACCACAAGAATTAATAACGAGGATAACGATGCCTACCGTTCACGTTTACATGATGTCAGGCAGGACACAGCAGCAAAAAGAAGCGCTGATCAGCGAAGTCACGGATGCGGTGGTGTCTTCTGTCAGTGCTCCCAAAGAGAACGTTCGAGTGATTATCAGTGAAGTGCCCAAAAGCGAGTATGGGATTGGTGGTATCACGGCCGAAAAGCTGGGGCGCTGAAACTTACGAATAATTGAGGTGAACCATGAGTATCGATACTAGAGATTTTAGAAACGCCCTTGGCAAGTTTGCTACCGGCGTCACTGTGATAACCACCAAGGATGCTAAAGGAGAGCAGTACGGCGTGACGGCCAGTAGTTTCAATGCCGTTTCCATGACACCGCCGCTGATCCTTTGGAGTATTGATAAAGGCGCCTACAGCAAAGACGTCTACTGCCAGGCAGAGCACTTTGTCGTCAATGTACTTGCCAGTGATCAAGTGCCTATTTCTAACCGATTTGCCCAGCGGGGCGAGAACAAGTTTAAGGGTATTGATGTAGAGGAAGGTGCCGGGGGTTGTGCTCGCATTGTCGGTGCAGTGGCGCATTTTGAGTGCAGAACTTGGGAAGTATATGAAGGTGGCGATCACTTCATCATTGTGGGCGAAGTCCTGAATTACGACTATCAGGATGGCCGTGGGTCGCTGGTCTTTCACGGTGGTCGCTATGCGCTGCCAGAGCCTCATCCCATGATGCTTTCCGAGGAAGAGAGTCGTACTGGTGAAGGGGTGCTTGGGCAGCATTTTCTCTACCTGCTACGCCAATCCCTTGCCGCCTATCGCCAGGGCTTCTATCCCCGTCTGGTGCACCTGGGAGTGAATGAAAAGGAGTGGCGGATACTGACCCTGCTTCTCGACCGTGGCCCTCAGCCTCTCGTCCAGGTTGCCCAGGGGGTTGCACAGCCTCTAGAGGATTGCGAAGACACTTTGAGCGGCTTAACCTGCCGGGATCTGGTGGCCGAGTCAGGCGACCAACGCCATCTCACGCTCACCTCGGCCGGTAATGAGCTGGCCAACAAGTTGCTTAAAATGGCGCGCGAGTATGAGCAGAAAGTATTTGATAGCGTCAGCGACGAAGAAGTAAATCATATGAAATCTGGGCTAATACACGTCATTGAGCAGCTTGGTTCACGCTAGTTACGCCTGTGGTAAGGCATCCACCATATCACCACCAAACAGGGGACGAGAGCGATGAATGAGGTAACCGCAAGCGATTTTCAGGCGCTATTAGCGCGTGTGAACAAGTTGGAGTCTGAAGCGGAGATCCGTAGGGTTCAAGCGCGTTACATGTTTCTGTGTGACACGCCTCTACCCGAGTATGGCGTCAAAAGTGATGCCGAGCGAATTGACCTCATCATGTCGCTTTACGCCGAAGATGCGATATGGGAAGGGGTTGGCGAATATTATGATGGTCAGTTTGGCCGTCTCGAGGGTGCTGCCGCTATTCGCCGTCATTTCGAAAAATTTTGGGGCGAGAAAAAAGTGCCCGAGTTGTTACTCAATGTGCACTATTTAACCTCTGAGCAAATTCAGGTCGACGGCGATAATGCAACAGGCCAATGGGTGCACTGTCAGCCATGGATCTTCTCGGATGGCAGCTCTCTGCTACGTTCATCTCGATTGAATAATGCGTTCGCAAGGCAGCAGGATGGCCGCTGGCTGATTACTCGAACCCGAACGGAAAATGTCTTCGTTGCGCCCTTGAAAGAGGGGTGGGCGACTGATTTTCCTTCAGCTTCGGTGCTGCTTAAACCTTAAAAAGGGCGCCTCATGTCATCCTCCATTTTTTCTCTAAAAATAGCGATTGTGGGCGCCGGTGCCATTGGCATCACCTTAGCGGCCCGGCTGGTGGGTGCGGGGTATCAGGTGGGTGTGGTGGCGCGGGGTAAGACGCGGTCAGCTATCCAACGATGTGGTGCGCAACTTCTCGACCAGCAAGGGCATCACGTTGCCAGGGTAACTGTATCGGATAGCTGCGCCGAGCTTGGGGAGCAGGACATCGTACTGCTTTGTACCAAGTCTCAGGCGGTGCCAGCGCTCTTGCCGAGCTTGATGCCTCTATTCAACGCGCATACTTGCCTGGTGCCTATGGTCAACGGTACTCCCTGGTGGCTTTTCATGGGTCTTTCTGACAATCAGAACGTTCCGCAGCATATCGAAGCCGTGGACCCTGGTGGGCGGTTGGTGAATTGCCTGCCAGCTGACGCCATCATCGGCTGTGTGGTGTATATATCGGCACAG
This sequence comes from Halomonas colorata, assembly GCF_014897985.1. Taxonomy (GTDB): domain Bacteria; phylum Pseudomonadota; class Gammaproteobacteria; order Pseudomonadales; family Halomonadaceae; genus Vreelandella; species Vreelandella colorata. The sequence continues at coordinate 18,718 of NZ_JABUZA010000016.1, read as the reverse complement.
GTGACTTCACCCGGTCAGGCGCAATCAACAACACCACATCGCCTAGTCCTTGGGGAAATCACGCCGCTATCAATTGAGCGTGAACGGCGCTTTACGGCGTTGATAGATGCGCTTGAGTCTGCAGGTATTAAGACACTTCACACGCCGAATATCCGAGATGCTGTGTGGAGCAAAATAGTTGCAAACCTGACGTCCAATCCACTTTCGGTGATCACAGGAACCACGCTGGAGGCCCTCTATGGAGACCCATGGCTACGAAACGTAGTAGAGCCGCTTTTTGAAGAAGCGCGGCTCACGGCAAGCGCCTACGGCAGCCAGCTAGAGATGTCCTTACCCGAACTTCTGGAGGTCGGAGCGCAAATGGAAGGCGTCAAGACTTCTATGTTACAGGACTACCAGCAAGAGCGAGGACTGGAGCTTGGCGCCATTGTTGAAGGCGTAATTGAACTGGCGACGAGAAAGCATATCGCTATCCCTACCATTAAAACTATTTTTTCTTTGGCCCATTATCTTGAACACGCAGGCGATCACGAGTCCTGCAAGGAGACGCTGTAAATGAACATTCAACCTATTGCTATGCCCGCTCACATTGAACAGCCCAGCCATTGTAGTGATGAAGAGTGGAAGCAGAGGGTAAAGCTGGCTTACTGTTACCATCTGGTCGATTTCTTCGGATGGACTGAAACCATCTTCAACCATATTTCTGCAAGGGTACCAGGCACAGAAGGCCACTATCTTGTAAACCCGTTTGGGCTTAATTACACCGAAGTAACGCCGTTAAACCTGCTGAAAGTTGATCTGGATGGTAACAAGGTCGAGGCGTCTGATTATGATGCTAATCCGGCTGGTTTCGCGCTGCACAGCGCTGTTCATGGTGCGCGTGATGATATTCACTGTATGCTGCATACTCATACCGTGCCCATTTCAGCCGTTGTTCAGAAAAAAAACGGGTTTAGCCATCATGATTTCTATGGCGCCCAGCTCTACGGCCGTGTTGCCTATCACGCCTTCGAGGGCATTACGCTGTTTGCCGATGAGAAGGCGCGGATGCTAGAGAGTTTGGGCGATAAGCATATTCTAGCGCTTCGTAATCACGGTATTGCCGTAGGTGAATCCAGCATCGAAAAAGCAGTTTTCCTACTATGGACCGTTCAGCGGGCCGCCGAGAACCAATGCGCGGCGGGGGCGTTGGGAGGCGGTGATGTTGAAATCGATACTGCCATTAGCCAGAAATGCGCAAATTTAACGGCCGATCTAATTCGTGAAAGTGGCTTTGCCAATGAATTCTTTACCGCCATGGTGCGTAAGATGAAAGTTGAGCGGTCACTACCCTTCTGAGCGAACGATGAAAGTTGCGATTATTGGTGCTGGTGCTATGGGCTGCCTGTTTGCTGCTCGACTCACGTTGAGTGGCAATACGGTATATTTGATTGATGTCAATCCAGCAACGCTGTCGACTATTCTTTCCGATGGTATCAGGCTGGACATGCAAAGGGGCGAGGTGGAACAGGTGCGCGTGCCTATCCATCGGGCGGGAGAGCTGCATGAAGACGTCGACCTTTTACTGATATTAACCAAAGGTAGCGCTACGGAAGCTGCTATTAATGCCTCTAGCTACCTGGTTGGCGTTAATACTTGGGTGTTGACGCTGCAGAATGGGCTTGGCAATGCAGCACTGCTTGCCAAACACATTAAAGCTCCACAGATTCTCCAAGGGATCACGACGATTGCTGCCGATCTTGCATCAGCCGGCGTGGTCAGTAGTAGTGGTCAAGGGATGATTTATTGGTGGAGTTTCACAGGTAGAGAAGAGCCCTTCATGGGGCAGCTGCAGCGTGTTTTGGTGGACGCTGGCCTGCATAGCTGCCTTGATACTGATGTTGAAGTCCGGATCTGGGAGAAAGTGGCATTTAATGCGGCACTCAACGGCTTGTGCACGCTACTGGACTGCATCGTTGGCGAGCTGGATCGCAAGGTTCAAGGACAGCACTTGATCGAAAACATCGTAAGCGAGTGTTGCTGGGTAGCCAAGCAGGAATGCGTTGCCGTTGATCAAAACAGGGTGTTAGCAAGTATTTCTCATGCTATTCACGATCAAGCCCACCATCTTCCGTCCATGCTTCAAGACCGCCGTGCGGGGCGTTCAACTGAGGTTGAAAGCATTCATGGCGCCATTGTATGTATCGCCAGACAGCACCACCTGCAGGTGCCCGTGCTCGAAACGCTTTATCGGCTGCTTATGCTGGGCGAAGTCTAAGATGATCAATACTGCGTGTTTAAATAGGGGTAGATAACATATGCCGAGATCAATGAACATGAATGCCCACCGACATTGGTGGGTCCCAGGCTACTGACGAACCCATCTATTTCGGTGGGTTCGTTGCTTTCAGAGCATGCTCACATCTGCCGCCTTACTAACGGCCATATCGCGCGGTCTCTGATTATCGTCGAGCATGACGCCCTCTGATAAGCCATATGAGCCCTCAGGTGACGTAAAAACACGTAAAAAAGCCGGCGCCAACGCGCCTGCTCGATCTTCTTGAGGTTTTGGCATGCTGCGGTCAGCAGGCATTGCTCTTTGACACGAGCCAATCCTCGCATTCGCGCATAGCGATGCCCGTGCAAGGGTTGCCCTTGGGTCTAACAGCTGCCAAATTCTGGACGCGGAACAAATTCAAAGGCACAGAAGCTCTCAAGCGCAAGGTTAATCCGACCCGCGTACCCATCGAGCAGAAAGAAAGCATGCGTTGGCTTGACAACCTGCAGCGTTCTACTGAGCTCGCAGGTTCACCTGAACGGTGCGTGCATATCGGTGATCGCGAGAGTGACATTTTTGAACTCTTTTGTCTGGCTCAAGATCTTGGCACTCACTTTTTGATCCGCAGTTGCGTTGATCGTCTCGCCGAGGAGAGAGGCACTACGATTTCTCAAGTGATGGACAAGACTCAGGTCAGTGGAACACACGATATTCACTTTCGTGACAAGCGAGGCAATCAACAGGAGGCGACCCTATCGGTCAAGCATGCAAAGATGGCAGTTTGTCCACCGATTGGGAAACAGAAAAAGTACCCAAAACAGAAGCTTGGTATTATTTTTGCGGAAGAGAAAAACCCACCCGAAGGGCGTTCCCCTATAAACTGGAAGTTGGTCACTAACCTTCCCGTTGCCACTCACGCCGACGCAGTGCAAAAGCTTGTTTGGTATTCACGGCGTTGGAATATCGAGACATTCTTCAAGACGCTGGAAACGGGTTGCCGCATTGAGGATATACGTCTCGCTACAGCAGATCGACTTGCCAACTGCATTGCGCTCTGCTGTGTCGTGTCCTGGCGAATATCATGGTTGACTATACTGCAGCGCCAATCTTCAACGACCTCTCCTGCAGCTGTTTTTACTGATATTGAAAGAACGCTTCTCGACCGATCAATGCCATCAAACAGACAAGGCACACGACGCGATATAGCTTTTTATATGACCGCTGTCGCTCGCCTGGGTGGTTATCTGGATCGCTCAAGTGATCCTCTCCCAGGATCCACCGTTCTATGGCGAGGCTTCATTCGCTTAGCAGATCTTGTTGCTGGATTCCAAGCTGCCAATCCAGATGCATCATCGACTTGTGGGTAATTGCAAGGTTAGTAGATCGCTTACGTCGTTTGTAAAGCTTCTTGCCCAGCTCGGTTAGTCGTCGGGCATCGACCCGATCCTTGTCGTCCTGCCACACGTGCCGCGTGACCGTTTTGATCTGCCTGGCATTGCGGGTACAGGCCGCAAGCCGAGGGCAACCGCAGCAGATATCAGGATCACTGCGATAGTGGCGATAGCCATTTCGATCCGTCGTGGCGTAGATCAGCGATTGACCTTCCGGGCACTGATAGGTGTTGCTGGCCGCGTCGTAGGTGTAGGCGCGCTTGGGAAGATAGCCTTTGAGTTTACTGGGGCGGCGATAGCCAATGACGCCATAGAGGCCACGCTCCTCCAGCCCATGGCAGATAGCTGCCGTAAAGTAACCGGCGTCGAGACCCACACCGACCGGATCAAGGCCAAAGCGCTGGCACTGATGATCGAGACGTGCCAGGTAAGGCACGCTATCGTGCACACTGGCCGGGGTGACAAGGGTATCGGTAATAATGGCGTATTTGCCGTCGACCGTGCGGTGATCCAGATAGAAGAAGCCCGGCGGCTTGCCATCGCGCACTATGTAGCCGCTATCGGGGTCGGTAAGGCTGATCTTCTTTTCTACGGTGGCCGGTGTCTCGACCTCTTGCCGCTCGAAGCAGTGCTTGTTGGCATTGGCCTTGAGATGCGTGCTGTCTTCACCGCCCACCAGACCCTGTGCCATGGCCTGCTCGACGACGGTATAGAAATCTCCTGGTGAATCGTGCTGTCGGAGAAACGGCAGCGCCGGTTCTGACTGATCGTCGAGGCGTCGGGTACCTTGTCGGCCAAACGCAAGCCAAGAAACCAGCGGTAGGCGACGTTAACTTGGATCTCGCGCATCAACTGGCGCTCGCTTCGAATACTGAACAGGTAACCGATAAACAACGCCTTGAAGAGCAGCACGGGGTCGAGCGCGGGCCGACCGTTATAGGCACAGTAGAGATGACGCACTCGATCGCGGATAAAGCTGAAGTGGAGGGCTGCCTCGATCTGACGCAGCAGATGGTTCGGCGGCACGAGTTCCTCGAGCGTTACCATCTCAAGCTCGTGCTGGTGTGGGGAAGGGTCTTTGAGCATATCGGCCATCACTAAAAACGATATGCCTATAAAAACAAAACCCTGACCGAAGGGCCAAGACTTTGTCAGCAGTCTGACGCCCACCGACATCGGTGGGCGTTTTTATCATCTATCGCCGTTTAGCGTTAGAACGTGTAGCGAACCATGCCCTGAACACGAGTGATATCACCGCTGGTACCAGAGGGCTGTTCAGCTTGGTGGTAGCCGACTTCCACACCATAGGATACATGCTCTGTAGGCGACCAGATATAGTTTAAAAAGACGCTATCATAGCGGTCATAGCCATAGAGCGTATTGGGCGGTGCTGGTCTCAGACCCGCAGTATCATCCATATCGGCTTGCACCATGGCATAGGACACATTGACGTTGCCAGGCCCTGCCGGAACGCTGATGCCGGTGGTCGCAGAGGTCGCTTTAATCGTCTCGACACTGCCGTCAGGTGTGGTATACCCAGCCCCGCCGGGGTTGAAAAAAAGATAACCACCGATACCATCACCGTGGGCGACGGCGCCTCTCAAGGTAATACCTGAAGCAAATTGATAAGCGGCGCTAGCGTTGACACCCCAGCCAAAGGCATAGTTGTCTTCACCCGCACTGTCATAGCCTATTTCGCGTACCAGACCACCAATTTCATAGGCGAAGGCGTCAATGCCTTGTGTATAGCGTAGGGTCAGGTTTGGAAGTCGGCTTTGGTTAACACCAGACGCTCCACTGAGAATACCCTCACCCACGCTAAAGCCATCAGGGTCCTCTAGCGCAACCGAGAAGCCTCCCGTGGTGTATCGAAGCTGAGCCAATCTGCCAGGGTTTGGACGGCCTACAGGGCCTGTAAAGTCGATGGTGGGCGTTAAACCAATAAAGCCAGAGAAGTTTGTCCACGTCTTACCAGCGAGAACTCCGTTCCACTCACCATAGGCATGCCGTAAACGAAATCCAGGTCCACCACCGTCATGGAAATCACCCTCAACAACGACGTTGACGGGGCCATTTGAGGTGGGTGTATTGGTTCGTAAACCGATACGGCTGGTATAAGCTCCCATGTCGAGATCGCCATCTGAGCCATCGATATTATCCGGTCTAATGTCGACAAAGGGAGTGAAACCACTAGCTGCATCCATCTTTTTGCCGTCCGTATAAGCGGCATCAAGCTGGACATAGCCATAAACACTCGCTTTCGTTTCGCCTACCTCGAAATCGAGTGCATGAGTTGCCGTTGATAGCCCGATAAATGCCAAGGGGAGTACGTTTTTTACGACAGTTCCGGGTTTTTTGAAATGAACCATTTGTTAGCCTTATTATTAATGAGCTTCTATTTTTGGGTGTATTGATCAATGAGTTCTAGCATCCGGTCATAGAGTGCTTGAGCGGGTAATCCTTGAGCGGCAATCTGCTCAACATACTGCTCATTAAGAGGTTCAAGACGGGCTTCCCAGCGCGCCTGTTCCTCTGCGTCCAGAGTGATAATATTTAAATTATGATTCTCTTGTGCCCAGGAGATAGCATCTTGCACATGGCCATCGAGATATCTTCCTGCATATTGAGATGCTTCGGCGCCAAGTTGATCGATGGTTTGTTGTACATCTTCAGGAAGAGATTCCCAGCGCTCCCGACTCATCACGGCCAGCATCATGACGTTGGACAAGGGGTAGTCGACGACATAGTCAAGATAGCGAGCGTACTGAAGATCCATCAGGGTTTCGCGTGAAGACGCAATGCCTTGAACGATACCTGCCTGAAGTGCTTCGCCAGTCTCCGCCTGCGACATGCCAATAGGCACAGCACCTAACGCGCGCATGGTCTCTGACTCACCTGGCACACGAATTTCCAAGCCGGCCAGATCGTCCAGCGTATTGACTTCGTTGCGGGTCTGGAGATATCCCGGCTCGGAAGTGAATACGGTCATCACTTTGAAGTCTTCGAGATTAAACTGGTCTTGTGGAAATTCCTGTACGAGCTGATAGGCAACCTGACTGGCAACTTCGGCGCTGATATCGAGGCCACTTATATCACCAATCATGTTGAGTAAAGGGAAGCGCGCGGGCTCATAGGAGGTTGTTGTTAAGCCGATGTCAGCGACACCGTTAAGTACTCCATCAAGCATATTGCCAGCTGTAAGTAGGGTCCCTCCAGGGAAGGTATTGACTGACACCTGACCATTTGTTCGCTTCTCTAACTCCTCCGCCCAGAATTGCATCTGCATCCCAGGGAAGGTTTGTGTAGGAGCAAAGAAGGCGTAATTCAAGTTAATGTCACTGGCAAGTGCAGAGCCGCTCATGAGCGCACCCAACATTAGGCTACTGAAGTGAAGATGCGGTGCTTTAGGAAAGGTTAGCATGGGGTACGGGGATGGCTTTTTCATCATAGAAAATTCTCTATTTTATTATTGGTAAATGTTGTGCTTAGGATTTGCCCATAAACATTCAACATCACATGAAAAATAAAGTAAACGGTTGAAACTATGCAGTTCAGTTCTACAACACAGCAAATAAAAGACCAATTTATAAAAATGATAAATAAAATCAAACGATTATTATTTTTTTAAGATTATGGAAATAAAGTCTTTGTATTTTGCCTTTGCCCCTAATTTCCGTGAAGCATCAACAGCGTGCATTTTGCGTTCAAAAAATTAATTTTGGTGCACTTCCGGTTTTTAAGGAAGCGCTGCATAAATACGGGCGTTGCTGCCCAAGTGCCACCGGCAGGGTAAAATAGGGATTTCTACTGTCCGACAGAGTTTTCGATGAAGCAGATCTCGTTTGCTCAGGCTGAGCACCAGAACAAGAAGAAGGTCACTCGCCGGGAACGGTTCCTGGCACAGATGGATGCCCTAATGCCATGGCAACGCCTAATCGAGGCGTTGTCGCCGTCTTACTTCCATAAATCGGCAGGTAAGCGCGGTCGGCCACCGATTGGTCTGGAACGGATATTGCGGGTCTATTTCCTTCAGCAATGGTACGGACTGGCCGACGAAGCACTTGAAGATGCCATCTATGACAGCCAGGCCATGCGTGACCTCATCGGTATCGACCTTGCCATCGAGAGTGTTCCCGACGCGACCACGTTGCTTCACTTTCGCCATCGACTGGAGAAGCATGCTCTGACCCAACGAATCTTCGAGGAGATCAACACCAGCCTGGCCGAACTGGGCCTCTTCATGCGCGAGGACACTATCGTTGACGCCACCATTGTGTCGGCGGCGCCTTTCACCAAGAACAAAGCCAGGCAACGTGATCCGGAGAAGAAGCAAACCCGGAAGGGAAATCAATGGTTCTTCGGGATGAAGGCCCATATCGGCGTCGATGCCGTGACCGGGCTGACCCACAGTGTGGTCGCCACCTCGGCTAATGTCGTCGATGTCACCATGGCGGGGCATCTGGTCCGCGAGGAGGACAAACGGATATACGGCGACGCGGGGTATCTCGGCGTGGCGAAATATCTGGGTGAAGATACGCAGGATTCGGAGACTCGGTGCTGTGCTGCTGTCAGACGCGGCGCGATTAAGAAAATGGAGGACAGCCGGAAGAAAACGCTGCTGCTGGCTCTCGAAAAGACCAAAGCCAGTATCCGCGCCAAGGTCGAGCATCCGTTTCATGTCATCAAGAACCTGTTTGGCTATCGCAAGGTTCGCTACAAGGGGCTGACCAGGAACCAGGCGCAGTTGTTCAGCCTGTTTGCGTTGACCAACCTGGTACTGGCTGGACGATGCCAGAAACACGCTCATGGGGTTAGTAGGTCTTGAAATCCGGCTTGGTAGCCGGCAACACGGCTGCCCGGTAAAAAAGCCACCGGCAGTGGCTAAATAGTGATCGCGGAAGCAATACTTGGGCCACATTGACCGCTTCAGTTGCCCAGAGATGAATTGTTCAGTGCTTCCTTAATCTTTGAATAACCAATTAGCACAGTGAGAAAAAGATCGCCGCCGATCATTCATTGCGTGTTTTGAATACTGCTTGCGCATTCTGGATAGCTGGCAGTCGCGCAATCGCTATACCTTGAAACGGATCTGATAAGGAATTAAAACCGCGAGGAAATACAATGAAAATTAGCGTTATTGGTGGTGGTCATGGGTGTTATGCCGCAGCTATTGAGATGGTTGAAAAAGGCTTTGATGTCACTTTATGGCGTCGTGACAGTGATGCCCTGAACGAGTTGAGCCAACTAGGCTATCTAGACGTTAAGGATGCTCAAGGTGAGCGAAGAGTGCAGGTAGGGAGTGGCCCAGAAAAACTTTCTTTAACTAATGATTTAAGTGAAGCGACTCGCCATGCAAACCTGCTTATTATTCCCTTGCCTTCCACATCTCATGAGGCGCTAGCCGAGCAGTTGGGGCCATTACTTCGCGATGACCAAGTGGTGTTTTTACCGCCAGGCACCTTCGGCTGTTATCTCTTCCAGCGAGTGATGAAGCAGGCAGGTAACCATAGCCGAGTCGCTTTCTGTGAAACAGGAACTCTGCCTTATCTGGCGCGCAAGCATGGCCCCAATAGGGTAGTGATCAGTGTTTACGCAACCCGCCTTCCTACAGGTGTCTTTCCCAGCGAGCTGTCGGAGCATGCTTTTTCAGTGTTGGGCAAGGCCTATCCAAGCGTTGAGCCTATTGAAGACGGCTTGAGTGGAGCGCTGATGAACGCTGGCCCCATTATCCATCCGCCCTTGATCATCATGAATGCCGGACCATTGGAGCACTTCGATGCATGGGACATACATAATGAAGGCACCCAGCCCTCTATTCGTAGTGTGACCACGGCACTCGATAACGAGCGTATTGCTGTACGCGAGGCGCTTGGCTATCGGCCTTCTCACTTTCCACTTGCTAACCATTATGCTAGCGAGGGGGAGGAATGGATGTATGGACGGGGGGCTCACGGAAAACTCACGGATAGTGGTGACTGGCGAGAGAACATCGAGCTGCATAGCCATCGATATATGATGGAAGATACACGACTAGGTCTTTCGCTGATTGTTTCGGTCGGTCGCTGGGTAGGGCAACCGACACCTGTTGCTGAGGGGCTGCTGAACATCGCCTCGGCAATTACCGGTCAGGATCTGTACGCTCAAGGGCGCACGCTGGAAAGCCTGGGACTTGATTCTCTATCCCCAGAGGGCATGCGGCAATTAATGGCGCACGGTATTCAGAACTAAGCCATCAATACAGGAGAGGGCTGCGTGCAAAATCCGATTATTGTATTGGGCGCAGGGCGAATGGGCGAAGGCATCGCACTTTCGTTCATCCTTGCCGGACAAGATGTCGTGTTAGTTGATTTCAAGCCGCGTCCGGCTAGCGAGCGAGAGCACTATTACGCACAGGCGCGTAGCCGTTTGATGTTAGAGCTTACTTATCTTCGAGATAAGCAGTTACTACAGACGGAGCAGATGGCGCCTATGGCGGCACATTTGCACTTTATTGGCCATCAGGAGGTAGTAGCACTGATGGGCGGCAGGCTGGTGTTTGAAGCACTGCCAGAGGTTCTTGAGATCAAGCAGAAAGGACTGGCTTGGGCAAGCCAGCACTTGAGTGAGGAGGTCGTTATCACCTCGACGACCTCTACTTTCCTGGTTAGCGAGCTTTCGGGCATGGTTTCCAATTCAGCTCGTTTCATGAACGCTCACTGGCTTAATCCCGCTCACCTGATGCCGTTGGTCGAGGTCAGTCGCAGCAAAGAGACCGAACAGCGCTACATAGATGTGCTGTTTGACGTACTCAAGGGGATCGGTAAGGTGCCTGTTCTGTGCGAGGCGGCACCCGGCTACATTGTGCCCCGTTTACAGGTACTGCTGATGAATGAAGCCGCACGCCTTGTTGAGGAGGGAGTGGCTAGCGCTGAAGACGTTGATGTGGCGATCAGGGTCGGTCTTGGCCTTCGGTATTCGGTGCTTGGTGTACTGGAGTTTATCGACTGGGGCGGCGGCGATACGCTTTATTACGCATCTAACTACCTATGCGACAAACTTGATGGTCGCTTTAAGTCGCCTGACATCATTACTCAAAATATGCAAAAACAGCGACGTGGTTTTCAGGATGGCGCAGGTTTTTTCGATTACGCAGATGTTGATTTGAAGCAACGCCGCCGACAGCGCTCAGATGCTTTCCTCAAGCGGTTGGCGCTGTTGGAACTCATGCCCGTCGTCAAGGCAAGCGGCGACACCCAACCGGATTCGTAAGTGCTCTCAAGAGGGAAAGGGATCATGAATACCAAACAGTGGGTCAGCAGGTTGCCCGTATTGGCAGCTACTATGGCCTTGATAGGATGTAGCGACACCCAGGATAAGAATCTACCGAGCACCCCTGATGAGGATAGTGCCGTTATTACGTTAAGTTATGCCTTCTTTGCGCCTGCTCAGAGCTTCCCTGCTATTCAAATGAAGCGCTGGGCAGAGGAGATCAATGAGCGAACAAATGAGCGTGTCGAGGTCTCGCTTTTCCCTGGAGGGACATTGCTTACCGCTAGCAACATGTACGACGGTGTGCTCAACGGCGTGGCCGATATTGGTCTTTCCGCCACTTCCTATGAGCCGGGGCGTTTTCCACTGATCAATCTAACTGGGAGCATGACAGGTCAAGACGTTAACTCCGAAATTGCCAGCCGAACGGTCTATCAGCTTACCCAGGAATTTGGCGAACAGATGCCGGGACTTGATGGGTTCAAGGTGATCACAGCGTTTACCTCGGAGCCAGCTTACCTCCAAACCATTGGCCCCGTCCGCCAGCTCGAAGATGCAGAGGGGCTGGAAATCAGGATTTCTGGCGATAACTCTAGGGCGCTGGATGCATTGGGCATTACCGCTGTCGGCATGTCCCAAGCGGACGCCGGCGAAGCCTTACAATCAGGCATTATCGATGGGTACGCGGCTTCCCGAGAAGTGCTGATGGATTTGCAATTTGCGCGTAATGTCAAGCATGTGACCGATTATCCGTTGACTAATACCATCTTTGCGGCGTTGATGACCCAGGAAAAATGGGAATCGTTACCCCCTGATGTGCAAGATGTGATTGATGAACTTGCATCAGAGATGGCGGCGTTCACCGGTCAGTATCTTGACGAGCATATTCAGCGCTCCCTAGAGTGGGCGGAAGACGAAGAGGGTGTTGAGGTGATCTCTCTCTCCGCGGAGGAAACGGCTCGCTGGAATGAACGGCTGGCGCCAGTCAACGACATAATACTCTCGGACGCAGACGGGCAAGGACTGCCCGCATACGACTTTGTGGCACGCATGAATGAACTCTTTGAGACATACCGTGCCGGGGTGCAGTAACGCTAGCAAAGAGATGAGGAGTCGAGGGGGAGCGTTCTGTTCATTGTATGGTGGTGGTTGGCGTGCAGCGTTTGTACTGGTGTGACGCCATAAACTTCTCTGTACTGTGTGGTAAAATGCCCCAGACTATTGATGCCATGCTGCAGTACGATATCGGTAACGCGCTGGCCCCGGGGGGCTTTCAAGAGAGTTTCATGCACGCTTTGCAGACGTTGCTGTGTAAGGTAGGCCTTGGGTGAAAGCCCTATAAACTGTTGGAAACCATATTGCAGCGTGCGTGTCGACACTCCTACCTTATGCGCCAAAGTATTAAGAGCGATGCCCTGTTTCAGGTGTTGATCAATATGCTGCTTAGCGCTTTTCACATAGTGAGGAAGTGGTGAGGTATTTGCCTGCAAGCGCTGGCTATAGTTATGCTTGAAAAGCCCTAGAAGGCTGTCATAGAGGTAGTCTTCCATCCGCTTGACCTGCTCCTCAGAGCCAGGATGCTTAAGATGCAAATCAGTGAAATGGGCAAAGTACTTGATAGTATTGAGCAGGAACTCTGTGCCTGGCGAATGCTCGGGAGCATAGTGATCAAAGATAATCGGTAGATTAACAGGCTGCTGGAGGCGGCGGGCTAATCGTTGTTCTAACTGATGACGAGGAATGCGCACAATAATGTTATGGCAATTTTGCGAGGTTTGAATAAGCGCACGTTGGCAGGGGGAAGTCACAGTCACGCCGCCTTGAACCATACTCACTTGCCGATCGTGGTAAATAATAACCCCCTGACCCTCAAGCGTGACACGAAATAGGTAGACGTTAGCCTCATCCTCCGGATCGATTTCGACGTTGGCACCGTACTGCAATTCAATAATCGACAACTGATCAAAACTTACGGCGCTCATACGAGATGCCAGCGGTGTTCCGTCAAACAGGCGCATATTATGCGGGCATAAGTAATGGGCGACACGTTCTCGGATAGCGTCTTGTGAATCTGTATGGAGTACGCCGTGTTTCTGCAACAGAAATGACGTTTTAGCCATGTTTTACCTCAAGGGTTGACCTCATCAATATATCTGGAAGGTGAATAGGCGTGCTACGTTAAAGCGTCAATGGCAGGCTATCTTCTTGGGCTGCATCTACTTACACTCTATTCGTTATATGCTAGAATAATCTACTATTTTTTTGGGTGGCATATCTATGGTCGATAAGGAAGGATTATCCTCTTCGTTTTTTCCTCTGGCCGATGATTTCCGTTCGCGCGACTTCCCTTTTTATTGGGTCGCAAGGCTGAATGCAAAGCACTGCGCTGATGTGGATTTCTTACTGAAACCACATGGCCTCAGTTCTTCAAAATGGCGCATATTGATGATTCTGCATGAGCATGGGCGTCTTAGCATGTCGGATATATCAGTACATGCTGTTGCAAAGCTATCAACCATCACCAAAATTGTATATCGCATGCAAGAAGCTGGGTTACTGACAACCGAAGTAAGCCCTCAGGATGGACGGGTTACTGAAGTTGAGATTACCGAAATGGGTGAAGCAAAGCTGGATATTGCAAGACAAGTCACAGGCCGTTTAGTGGAAAAAGCGTTCGCCGATTTCAGCAAGCAGGAGGTTGTTTACATTAACCAGTGCCTGAGTAAGATGTTCCATAATTTGAATGCTATCTAAATCATAAATTTTTAGCGATTACATCTGCTGTTTAAATCCACTTTGTTACCATGATAGCTATAATAATTTTCCTACTTTGTTAGCAGTGAGAGCCTTTTATCCTATAGCCCACCCCAGCCTGTTAGCATCGCTATTGCCTGTAGCTTAAGTGCCTATTCAAAACTAATCGTGCGATCAGTGCCGTAGCCACTCAGCAGGCAGTGTACCTCATTACACAGGCGATCAAACGAGAGGTAAGCTCTCAAGGGCAGCCAGGTATATTTCGTCTAACGCCACAGAATCTCGATCAGATTCAGCTCCGGTGAGTAGGCCGGCAGGTAGCCCAGATGCACCCGATGTGACATCCAGTCTACTATCCTGCGCCTGAATGCCCTGGAGCGATGCATGCTGGCATTGTCCAGCACCACAACAGCGAAGCTCTCCGGATCCTTTTGGACCATAAACCGGTCAAACGCTTCGATAAGTGTCTGTCCCCGATTGTTGTGTGATAAACCAGCTTTCCGGCTTGACCGAGAAACCCCAGTACGTTTAGCTTCGTCCACGGGAATAGGCAGTTACCTCCCATGGTTTGCCGATTGGGCTCCACGCATATGGTACCGACGATGCTTGCGAAAAGCCTGATTCATCAAAGCAATAGAACTCGAGATCGCCCTGATCCTCGCGTGCCTGAAGCGCCTTCAACAGGTCCTGAGTATTGTGGAAATCCTTTTCGTTACGACGTGAACCGCCCCGGCTTTACCGGAGACTCCATATCTTGAGAGGGTGGAGTTATGAACTCACCAAAACGATATTCCCCAGAAGTCCGGGAGCGAGCTGTTCGATTAGTCCTTGAACAGCAAGGCGAATACCCGTCCAAGTGGGCGGCGATCTGCTCCATTGCCAGCAAGTTTGGCTGTTCACCAGAGACCTTAAGAGCCTGGTGCAAACGCTTAGAACTCACGCAGGAAGATAGCTCGGCTGACCTGCCTGAAAATGAACGACTCAAGCAGCTAGAGCGTGAAAACGTCGAATTGAAGCGCGCCAATGAAATTCTCCGTAAGGCGGCTGCTTTTTCCGCCCAGACGGAGTTCTACCGCAAACCCAATTGATGGTGTCATTTATCGACGAGCATCGTGCTCAGTTCGGGGTCGAGTCGATTTGTAGCCAGCTGCCAATCGCCCCATCGACGTATTACCACCACAAGGCACTTGAGCCCGATTCTGAGCGGCGGGCAGATCGATATCGGCAGGAAGCGTTTCTTACCGCTGAGATTCTGCGAGTGTGGGAAGAAAACTTCTGCGTCTACGGTGCTCGTAAGGTCTGGCGGCAACTCCGCCGTGGGGGCGTTAATGTTGCTCGTTGCACTGTAGAACGGCTCATGCAACGCCTGGGAATTCGCGGCGTGGTGCGAGGCCAACGCCCCTCACGACCATCAGTGATCCCGGTCAGAAACGGGCACCTGATTTAGTGAAGCGTGACTTTACGGCCATGCGTCCAAATCAGCTTTGGGTGGCCGATTTTACCTATGTCGCTACCTGGTCTGGCTTCATTTACGTTGCGTTCGTTATCGATGTTTATGCACGCTGTATCGTGGGTTGGCGTGTAGCAACGTCGATGAGAACGGCACTGGTGCTGGACGCTCTGGAGCAAGCTCTGTGGGCACGAAAACACAGACACGGGTTGATCCACCATAGTGATAGGGGGAGCCAATATCTCTCGATCCGCTACACCGGGCGTATGGCTGACGAGGGTATCAATGCCTCAGTCGGCACCACCGGCGATTCCTACGACAATGCGCTGGTCGAGACCATAATCGGCTTTCAAAACGGAGGTGATCCATCATCGTGGCCCATGGAAGGGACTGGATGCCGTTGAGTATGCCACGCTGGAATGGGTTGACTGGTTCAACAGTCGCCGACTGCTGGAACACATCGGAAACGTTCCACCAGCAGAACGAGAAAGGACGTATTATCGTCAATTGGAGGAGTCGGGTGAAGCTACTTGACTCAAACAAACCGATCTCCGGAATAACCGGGGCGGTTCAGATTACATTGCTGGACTGGATGCCGATAACGCAACCATGCCAGAGGCCATTGGGTACTTTGACCAAGTAACTGCTTGTAGACGATAAGGGAAATGTGCTACCAAAATATCCAGTTCCACATGGGCCTTGTTCAGCTGTGCATAAGCCAGTGAGGGGGAAACCACTACTGGTGTCAACCAGCCAACAACCTAGCTAGTTCCCCCAAAAGAAGGTCCCACCTGCCGCATCACTATATTGGCTGTCACCAAGAACACCCAGCAGTCCACGGCCTATCAGCAAATTGAGTCTATACATGTATCGATTGCCCCACTGCCTCAATCACTCCTGGCGACATAGGGTCACCAAGAGTAGGAACGATCCCGGCTCAGGGATGGCGATAACTCTGAATCAATTCCATCATACGGTCATAAAACTCATAAGCTGGCAGCCCCATCTCAGCCGCCTCCGTCAAACGTGCCTCGTTGATTGGTTTCAGGCGTTCAGCCCAACGTTCTGCCTCCTCGTCACTCAGTACCAGAGTCTCAACACCATGGTTCTCAGCGGCCCAGTTCAGTGACTCTTCAATATGGCTATCTAAGTAGTCGCCAGCGAAGTGGGCCACCTCGGCGCCCAACTCATCAATTACCTGCTGGACATCCTTAGGGAGAGAGTCCCAGCGCTGACGATTCATTACTGCCACTAGAAAAGCATTAGTCATTGGATAATCAGTGACATACTTAACACTACGAGCATATTGGAGATCCATCAATCCTTCTCGTGAACTCACATAACCATCAACCACACCCGCCTGTAGAGCCTCGCCCACCTCAGCTTGGCTCAGCCCTACTGGCACCCCTCCGAGAGCCTCTATTACATCAGTATTATCGCCCGGAACTCGAAGTTCCAGCCCTTCTATATCTTCCAGAGATGTCACTGGTTTTTTACTGTGTAAATAGCTAGGCTGAATAGCAAAAGCAATAACAACCTTAAAGTCCTCTAAGCCTAGTTGCTGAGGAGGGAATTCATTAACCAAATCATAGACTACTTGACTCCCGACTGTAGAATCAATATCAATACCAGTAAGCCCTGACGCCATATTCAACAAGGGAAAACGAGCCGGCTCATATGAAGTGACAGAAAGACCTATATCGGCGACACCACTCTGCACGCCATCATACATATTGTTGGCAGTTAGCAGAGTTCCACCGGGAAAGGTGTTGACCGATACTCGGCCATCGGTACGCCGCTCAAGTTCTTTTGCCCAATGCTCCATCTGCACTGCAGGAAAGGTCTGAGCCGGCGCAAAGAAAGCGTAGTTAAGAGTGATTTCGCTCGCCTGCACCTGCATCATAATGAGCGGACTAACTAGGAGAGCACCTAAGGTGAAGGAACGGGCCAAGCGCTGGTGAGTCGAGTACGAATTTGTTGTCTGCTTCGTCATGACGTTTAAGCCTATAAGTTTGTTGTTGTACCAGGCGCATCGGTTGCACCAATGCACCCAATATCACATGAATTTTATAGCAAGCCCACAGCCCTTCCCCAATACTTCTTAGGTCGGCCCACCACACTCAACCTTGCCAGTTTAAGTTATGTAGGTTTCATACTCTCAATCCGAGAACCCATTCCGACCTGGAAAATCCGGTGCCAATTTTCGAGCATTTGGCATCTTCAGCCACAGTCGCAGCAGCTTTCTCTTAAGCTGCTCGTCAGCGTAGTCTTCGAATGCGCTCCTCGAGTGCAAAACCATATAGTTATTAGCAAACTGAATATCTCCAGGCTCCAGCATCATATCTAGTTTAATCTCGTTGCGGTGAATAATATCGTCAACAAGATCCAACGCTGCCTTTTGATCCGCCGAAAGAGGTTCGCCCTTAAGTTCATGACCTAGATCAATATACTTCCTGAGATATCGACAGCTCAGCTTTCCCTCATGATAGCTAAAAATTGGACAAGGAGTATAGTTATCATCTCCAATATGAGCGAAATAGAAAGGGGTATATAGAACTTCGAGCAGATCTGGAGCCTCCTCTAAGATAGTGTTATAAATAGCTGCTGCACTAACCAAGCTACTTACACCACCCAATTTTGCCTTATTTATGGAAAGGAGGCCCACAACATCCGAAAGATCCGTATGGTAAGGCAAATAGGAATTTGTTTCATAAACTCTGGCACGCTTATCGTTAACGTTACCAACGTTCTTCACTACACCTAGCATATCTCCTTTAGGATTCTGAGTAACCGGCCTTCCCATATGCAGGCCTAGCCCATAATAGATAGATGCCAGATCCTCCTCACTATACTTACCAGCATCAAGGCCACGAATTAAAAGAAAACCTTTACCATTCTCTAGCTCTTCATTAATGCTTTCTATCCGTGACTTAATATTATGGATAGGAAAGTCTTCCTTGTTAAAATTAGGCGCTATCCCCCCCTTTTTCTTGAGATGGCTCAGAGCGTCATTAATTACTCTTAGTTCTTCGTCAGTAAATTCCCAAATCCATGAACGGCTATCGCAGATCTCCGAACCTTTCCAAGCCATCTCACCTTCAACCTTACCATTAAAAATCCTAGCCCGGATTTCTCACAGGGTATAAAAGAAAGCGGCTGAAAGTGTTAACGTTTCAGGGCCTTACACCAAAAACCAACACCAACAGCCGCTTCCAAAATGGTACCTGAAAAGCTGACCTTCTCGCCACTCTCTCGCCGCCAAATTGAAGCCGACTTCTCCGGGGGCCACATTACGTCGGACGCCGGATTACTCCTGCTTCGTGAAGTCGATAAACAGCATCGCCTAACACGCCGCTTGGCCGCCGTGCTTCATGATCCCCGCTCACCGGAACAGGTTCGTCATAAGCTCGACACGTTGGTTCGTCAGCGGGTGTTCGGTGTCGCCGCTGGCTATGAAGATTTCAACGACCATGAGGCCCTGCGCTATGATCAGGCCCTTCAGACAGCGCTCGGTGAAGAGGATACGCTGGCAGGCAAGTCGACGCTGTGCCGGGTGGAGCAGAACGCCGATCGGCAAGCAATAGTGAAGGCCCATGAGTTGCTGTGGCATCACTTCAT